>NZ_CP046120.1:300000-600000 GCF_009707465.1 Novosphingobium sp. Gsoil 351 | reverse complement strand
ACCGGACGGCGCTAAGGCGGCAGAGGCGATCGCGTCGGTGAAAGCAGTGCTGGCGAGCGAGACCGTCGGCTAGTCGTTATCGGTCAAGGCGGAACGACCGTGTGCAACCTCTATCGCATGACCAAGGCCCGCGACGAGGTTGCGCGACTATTCGGCGTTCCGTTGGGAAGCATCGGCAACACTCCTGACGAGATCTATCCCGGCTATCCCGGGCTTGTCGTGGCAGCCGATGAGCTGCGCTCGATGGCCTGGGGCTTTCCCTTGAAACTCAAGGACGCCCGACCTGGGGCGAAACCGCGTCCGGTCAACAATACCCGCGCCGACAAACTCGACAACTTCATGTGGCGCCATAGCTTCCAGGAACGGCGTTGCCTGATTCCGGTGAGCGAGTTCGCAGAGGCCGAGGGCGAGCGGGGGCGCAAGACTCGCACCTGGTTCCGCCTGCCGGGCCAGCCGGTCTTCGCGGTCGCAGGAATCTGGCGGAACACCGCGGAGTGGGGTCTGGTCTTTTCCATGATCATGACCGAGGCCTGCATCCACGTCGCCGATGTTCACGACCGCATGCCGGTGATCCTCCAGCCTGAAGACTGGACCGATTGGCTCGATGGCCCACCCGGTGGAGCAGGCCTGTTGTGTCGCCCCTATCCCGGAGTGATGGCGGTAGAGCGCACCGCCGAACGCTGGGTCGCGCCGCGCTGAGCGCTGCTCACATGGCGCTGATTCCGCCGTCGAGCTTGACCTCGGCCCCAGTCATGAATCGGCTTTCGTCGCTCGCGAGGTAGAGCACCGCGTTCGCCACGTCGCTGGGCTCGCCGACGCGCTTGAGCGGGATCTGTCGCGCCAACTTCTCCATGATCACCTCTTTGGGATGTCCGGTCGATTTCGTCATTCCATCAAGGATCGGAGTATCGATGAAGGTTGGGTGGACGGTGTTGCTGCGGATGTCCCACCGGTTTTTGGCGCAATACAGCGCGACCGATTTCGACAGCATCCACACCGCCGCCTTGCTGGCGTTGTAGCCGGGCATGGTGTCGCTGGCGATGAGCCCGGCGATCGAACTGATATTGATGATCGAGCCCGGCTGGTGGTCCTTAAGCAGCGGAATCGCGGTCTGGCAGCCGAGGAAAACGCTTTCTACGTTGACGGCGAACCCGCGCCGCCACTCCTCCAGCGTACAGGTCTCGATGTTCCCGCGCACCCCGATCCCGGCGTTGTTGAGCAGCACTGACAGCCCGCCCATCGCGGTGCGCGCGACGTCCACCGCCGCCTTCCAGTCTTCGGGGCTGGTGACGTCGAGCTTCTGCGCAAACGCGGTGCCCGCGCCGCATTCGGCGTTGATCGCAGCGGCGGTGGCTTGCGCGCCTTCCGCGTTTATGTCGGTGCACAGCACCTTGGCGCCCTCGCGCGCCAGCAGCGCCGCACTGGCAGCGCCCAGACCTTGCGCCGCGCCGGTGACCAGCGCCAGCTTGCCCGCAACCCTGCCTGTCATGTCAGCTCTCCCGGAGTATTTTCGGCCCCAGCAATGTCAGCAGCCGCACGTCGATGGCGTTGCCCATGACGCGCTGCGTGGCAAGAAAATCCTCGAGTCCGGCCAGGGCCACGCGATGGACGGTGATGTTCTCGCCGGCAGTCCCACCCCCCGGGCCGACTTTAGTCAGCCCGCTGGCGCGCAGCAGAGTGAAGCTTTCGGTGACCATGCCGGGCGAAGACCAGAACTCGCCGATGGTTTCCATCCGCGCTGCGCGATAGCCGGTTTCCTCTTCCAGCTCGCGGCCCGCCGCGGTTTCCGCGCTCTCGTTCTCGCCACCGTCATCGTCACCGATCAAGCCGGCGGGCAGTTCGATGCAGATGCGGTCCAAGGGAACGCGGAATTGTTCGACCAGCAGGACATGCCCGTCCTCGACTGCCAGGATCACCGCCGCACGGATGTTGCGCGCCCGGCTGACGTATTCCCACTTGCCCCGCGTCTTGGCGACAACGAAGCGGCCCTGCCAGACTATGATTTCGGGCTCGTTCACCCAACCATCCCGCTCATCCCGAGCGAAGTCGAGGGATCGCAGACAACCTTGGGTATCGCGCAACGCACCTCGAATTCGTTGGACACGAGCGGAGCTGAGAACCGTCGGTTCACACTTCGATCAGCCTGTCAGGCAACTCGTTGGTGTCGTCCTCGGCGCGCGGGAAGTGTTCGGCAAGGACCGCCCCGACTCGCCCGATCGCGGCGATCATGCCGTCGGCGATCCGCCCGGCTTTGATCTCAGGAAGCATCGCGGCCATCGCCTCGCCCCATACCTCGGGCGCGACCTTGCTGGTGATCGCCGCGTCGGCGACGATCTCGGCGCGGTGTTCGCGCATCGACAGGTAGATGAGGATGCCTGTCCGGCCATGGGTGCGTCGCTCGGCGCCGACTTTAAAGCAGGTGATTGCGCGGGCCAGCACGCGCCGCGATTTGACCGGCGACGGGATCAGCCAGAACTTAAGCGGCTGCCACAACTGGATGACCAGCATCCCGAGGAACTTTAGTGTCGCGACCCCGAGCGCGACCGCGAAAATCTCGCCGTGGGTCCATTCGTTGGCCCAGGCCCCGGTCATGCGGTCGATCAGCCCGAGGTAGAAGGCTGGGGCAAGCGACAGCGCCAGCAGCGCGGTCGCCGCGATTACCGCCGCCCAGGCGAGCGCGACGTCCCAGTAGCCGTCCGAACGGTCGGTCACAATCGTCACTATCTCACCAGCCGAACGCGCTTCGGCCGCGGAAACCGCGGCGCTGACCCGGTCGTGGTCGGCTTCGGAAAGCATGGTGACCGTCATCACCAACCCCCCGAGGCGCCGCCGCCGTTGAAGCCGCCGCCTCCACCGCCGAAACCGCCAAAGCCGCCACCACCGCCGCCGCCAAAGCCACCTCCGCTGCTCGAACCTTGCGAAAGTCCGCGGGCGATCTCGCTGGCACCCCATAGGATGATCGGCAGGTTGCTTCCGCCATCGCGGCCATAGCGCTGGCCACGCCGACCGCCCCGGCCGAATACTGCCATGAACACGATGATCATGAACGCCCAGAAGATGAACCCACCTATACCGCTTCCGCCATCGGACGAACCCTGCGCGTGGGCCGCGGCCTCGGCTTCGGCAATAGCCTTGGCCTCAGCGGGCGTGCGGTTGAGATCGGTGATGATCGCATCGACCCCGGCAGCAATGCCTCCGGCCAAGTCGCCCACCTTGAACCGGGGGGTGATTGTGTCGCGGATGATCCGCGCAGCCAGAATGTCGTTGAAACCGTCGTACTGCACTCCCCGCGCGGTGGCGATGCGGACGCGCCGTTCCTTGGGCGCTACCAGCAGGAGCACGCCCTGCTCGGTCTCTTTGCCGCCAATGCCCCAGGCCTCTGCCAATTGCTGCCCGTAAGTTACCTCGTCCAGTCCATCGAGCGAGGTGACCGTCGCGACAATGACCGCCCGCCCGGTGCTGGCGTTGTAAGCGCGCAACTTCTGGTCGAGCGCCGCTTCCTCAGCTGGCGGCAAGATGTCGGCCTGGTCGAAAACCGGGCCGGCGGGGCGAGGGGGAATGGCCGCACTCGCCGTGCTGCCGATCAGGACGGCGACGGCGAATGCGAACCAGATGCGCAACAGCGCAACCATTTGCGGCATTCCTACCGCTTACTGGGCGGCGGCGGTGGAAGCCGGCGTAGCGGGTTGCGCGTTGTCGTTGGCGGCAGGCGCCGGGGCGGCCGGAACGCCGAAATCCACCGTCGGCGCGGTCTCGGCGCCGGCCTCCGCCTTGAACGGGATCAAAGGTTTGGCGCCGTAGATCACTTTGGCCGCGATCACCGCGGGGAAGGTGCGGATCGTAGTGTTATATTCCTGCACCGCCTGGTTGTAGCGGGTGCGCGAAACGTCGATCCGGTCCTCGGTGCTGGCGAGCGCGCTCATCAGGTCGGCGAACCGCGCCTGGCTTTGCAGCGTCGGGTAGTTTTCCACCACCGAGCGCAACTGGCCCAACGCCTGGGTCAATTGGTTTTGCGCGTTCTGGAACTTCTCGAACGTGGCGGGATCGCTGAGATCGTCGGTGGTGATATTGATCGCGGTGGCGTTGGCGCGGGCCTGCGTCACGTTGGTCAGGATCGTGGTCTCGCTCGCCGCCGCACCCTTGGCGGTGGCGACCAGATTGGGGATCAGCGCGGCACGGCGCTGGTAGGCGCTCTCGACGTCGGCCCACTTGGCCTTGGCGTTCTCCTCGGCGGTAGGGACGGTGTTGATACCGCAGGCCGACAGCCCGGCAGCGGCGGCGATGACCAGGGTGAAGCGGCCGAGACGGCTGAAAATCGAAGCGGACATGGTGTGCGTGAACTCCACGGGGACCGTTCCCGGCAGATGCCGGACCGCCGCGGAAGATAGCGGGATGGGGCCTGTGTTCAAGGTGTTTTATGCGAGCAATACGCTCTGGCGCGGTTGACGTTGCCTGCGGTTGATCCGAGACTGATCGTGGGACGCGAGTTGACCGGGGAATGTGCGATGTCGATGGTGCAGGAATTCAAGACGTTCATCGCGCGCGGCAACGTGCTCGATCTTGCGGTCGGCGTGATCATCGGGGCGGCGTTCGGCAAGATCGTGACCTCGCTGACCGACGACCTGATTATGCCGGTGGTTGGGCTGGTCTTCGGCGGACTCGACTTCACCGACAAGTATGTGGTGCTCAGCGGCAGCGCGGCGCCGGGCTTGAGCCTGGAGGAGGCGCGCAAGGGCGGAGCCAACGTGCTGGCCTATGGCAGCTTCGTCAGCGCGCTGATCAGCTTCGTGATCCTGGCGTGGGTGATCTTCCTGATCGTCAAAGCCGCCAACAAGGCGATGCCCCCGCCCGAAGCGGCGCCGGCCGGGCCCAGCGAAGTCGAACTGCTTAGCGAGATCCGGGACGAGCTGAAACGGCGCGCTTGAGTTTCCCGCCCCCTTCAAGGGGGAGAGGGCAAGAAAAAGCAGTCACTTCACATTAATTGCCGAACGCCTATATGTCTTCGTGCCGGGTTCGCCCGGCTATGAGGATAAATTGTGCCGTGCAATAGATGCAGCGGACCCGGGGGCAGTACCCGGCGGCTCCACCAAATCCTTCGCTTCGGCGGAGGTTCTGACGGGGCCGAACCAGGATCGACGTGTATTGAAAAGCGGTATTTTCTTCCGGGCTGAGTAACCCGTTAAAGGCTCAAAACCCACAAGTGCCAATGACAATGAAGCACTCGCTCTCGCGGCGTAACCTGACGGCCTAACGGCCTGAAATTACAAAGCTAAAGCGCGGTTGGACCGACCGGGCAACAGAACGGATTCCAGCGGCCCGGGGGTGGGCCGGGCAACAGAACCACCCCCACCTCGTTCCCTCCGGACTATACAAGCCGCGCAGGCCGTGGAACATCGCGCTGGCCGCTGTCAGGGAAGCTGCGCCATGCTCGAACTCGATCGCATTGTCGCTGCCATCGCCGCCGAGATGAAGGCCGCGCCCGATCGCGGCAAGGTCGCCGACTATATTCCTCCTTTGGCCTGCGTCCCGCCGAGCAAATTCGGCATTGCGGTGGTCTTGGCCGACGGGACCTGCCACTTGGGCGGCGACGCCGAGGAGCCGTTCTCGATTCAGTCGATCTCCAAGGTCTTCGCGCTGACCCTGGCGCTGGGCGAACTGGGCGACGAGCTGTGGCGGCGGGTGGGGCGCGAGCCTTCGGGCAGCGCGTTCAACTCGATCGTCCAGCTCGAGAGCGAAAGCGGCATTCCGCGCAACCCGTTCATCAACGCCGGCGCGATCGTCGTCGCCGACATCCTGCTGGGCCGGTTCCGGCCGAACGAGGTGATCGGTAACCTGCTTCGCTTCGTCCGCAACCTGGCGGGCGACGAGAGCATCGCGATCGACGAGGCGGTTGCTCACGCCGAACACCAAACCGGCTTCCGCAACTTCGCCCTCGCCTATTACATGCGTTCGTTCGGCAACATCCGCCACGCGGTGGAAGATACGCTCAGCGTCTATTTCCACCAGTGCGCGCTGGCCATGTCGTGCCATCAGCTGGCGCTGGCAGGACGCTATCTGGCGAACGACGGGCGCAACCCCTCGACTGGGCAGAACGTCGTCACTTCGCAGCGCGCGCGGCGGATCAACGCGCTGATGATGAGCTGCGGACACTACGACAACTCCGGCGAGTTCGCCTTCCGCACCGGTCTGCCGGGGAAATCGGGGGTCGGCGGGGGCATCCTCGCGGTCGCGCCCGGCATCGCCTCGATCACGGTATGGTCGCCCGGACTCAACGAGAAGGGCAACTCGCAACTCGGCTCGCTGGCGCTGGAACGCCTGACCCAGGCCACCGGCTGGTCGGTGTTCGAGCCGAGGCCGGACAACTATGCCTAGGCAAACCGCGTCAGCCAATCCGCGAACCCGAGCCACGCCGCGGTGTGGCTGAACGGAGCGCGTCCGAACTGGACGATCAGCAGTCCGCCCAAGCCCCACAGCCACGCCGGGTGGACCCGCCCATCGCGCCGCCAGTCGACGGCCATTCCGTAGATCAGCAGCAGATCGAGTAGGAGCGATCCCACCAGCGGCCCGGTTGGCGGGGCTACGGGGAACGAAGTCGGCCGCATCCCCGGACCAACACCATGTTTGGCGAAGAAGAAGAACCGCGCCATCGCGGCCTGAAGCACGGAGCTGGTCGCTACGATGATCAGCCGCTTGTGCCAGTCGGCGCGGTTGAAGTTGAACGCCGCGGCCATGAAATAAAGGTAAAACACGCTGACCCCGGTGAACGGCACGATCAGGAACGCTCGCGCCGCGTCGCCTTCGCCATGGGCGAGCCGGGTGGACATGGCGGCGACTGCGGTGGCGATCCCGACGAGCAGCAGCATCGTCGCCAGCGAGATACCCGCCATTCCCCACAGGCGATGGTGCTTCACCCGTCCGCGGGCGATCTGCACGGCCTGCGAGACCAGCAGCAGCGGCCAGGCTGTGAAAACGAGGGCGTGGAGATGAACCAGGGGCGTGACGTCCGTGGTCCCCGCGGGCAGCTGCGACCAGTACGTCGGGGTGAAACCGAGCACCGCGATCAGCAGGGAGACAATCGCCAGCCCCAGGAAGGTGCGATCACGCGCGGCGGCGTGCGGTCGCGATAACGGGTCGGCTGCCAAGGTCGCCATCGGACCCTCCGTCGATGAGTTGGAAAGTGCGCCCGGTTTCGACAATGGTGCGCGCCTATCCGCCCGAAGGCAACGGCTTTCGGTCGACCAGCTTGCTGCTGCGCAACCTGGGTAACTCGGCCAACTCGCCGTCGTGCTGGATCTGCGCGCGGAACTCGTCGCGCTTTTCGTGAATCGAGGCGATCACCGGACCCATCGCGAAGCCGATGTCGACCAGCACCGCCTCGCTGAGCTGCAGCGAGCTTTCGAGCGTCTCGGGCACCGCATGGCTCGCTCCCAGGCGATAGAGCTCGGCAGCATGCGCCACATCGCGCGCTCGCACGATGATCGGGAGATCGGGATAGCGCTGCCGGCTGTTCTTGACGATCCGCGCGGCGACCACCGGCTCGTCCATCGTGATCACCAGCGCCTGCGCCTTGTCGAGTCCCAGTCGATCCATCATCCGCCCACGCACCGCGTCGCCATAGATCACCGGGAAGCCCTCGCGTGCGGCCTGCTGGATGATTCCGGGGTTGGAATCGATCGCAACGAAGCGCTGGCCATGCTCGTTCAGCATTTCGCCGATCAGTCGCCCGACCCGGCCAAAACCGATCAGCACTGCATGCCTTTCGGCATCGTCGATCAACGCGTCGGACGGGGGTAGCGCGCCACCCTCAAGCCGCTTTGCCAGAATGCGGCCACCCCAGGCCATCAGCGGGGTCACGGTCAGCCCGATGGCGGTGGCGACCTGCCAGAACTGCGCGGCCTCGGTGTTGATCAACCGTGCTGCCAGCGCCGCGGTGAGCACGATCAGCGTGGTTTCGGACGGGCTAGACATCAGAATGCCGGTCTCGGTCGCGGTGCCGCGGCCCGCACCCATCAGTTTCAGCAGCACGGCGGTGACGACGGCCTTGAGGACGATCACTGCGCTGATCGCCGCCAGCAGTCCGGCCCAGCGCTCGGCAACGAACGCAAAGTCGATTCCCATGCCGATGGTCAGGAGGAACACCCCGAGCGCCAGGCCCTTGAACGGCGCGGTGATCTGCTCGACCTCGCCGTGATATTCGGTCTCGGCGATCAGCAGTCCGGCGAGCAACGCGCCCATAATCGGGCTGAGCCCAACTGCGCCGGTGGCGAGGCTGGCGACGATCACCACCAGCAGGCTGGCGGCGAGGAACAGTTCGGGGCTTTTGGTCCGTGCGGCCTGCGCGAACAGCCGGGGCAGGGCGTATCGCCCAACCACCAGCATCGCGCCGATCACCAGCGCGCCCCAGCCGAGCGTTTTCAGGATCGGTCCCCAGCCTTCCTCTCCCGCGTAGGGCGCGATCGCGCCGGTCAGGAAGATGATCGGGACCAACGCGATGTCCTCGAACAGCAGCATCGCGAGCGCAGCTTTGCCGACCGGAGATTGGGTGCCCGAGATCGGCAGCACCAGGGCGGTCGAGGACAAGCCGATGGCAAGGCCCAGGATCAGCGCCGCCTGCCACGTCGTGCCCAGGACCAGCAGCGCGGCCGCTATCAGCGCCGCCGAGACGAGCAACTCCATTGCACCCAGCCCGAACACCAGCCGCCGCATCCCCCATAGCCGGTTGAACGAGAGCTCGAGCCCGATCGAAAACAAAAGCAGAATGATTCCGTACTCGGCGAATGGAGCGAGCGCCTGCGGGTTGCTGATCGTTATGTGATAAAGCCACGGATACTGCCCGACCAGCGAGCCGAGGCCATAGGGCCCGACCAGCATTCCGATCAGGATGAACCCGATGACCGGTGTGATCCGCAGACGTGCGAACGCCGGGATCACCAGCCCGGCGGCACCGAGGATGACCAGCGCGTCGCTTAGTGCGGCGGTGTGTTCGATTTCTCCGGCCATTGTTTACGTGTGGCCGGACGCGGCGCGTTTGTCACGCAGTCGTGCGCCGCGGTGGACCGCAAAACGCCGGGTTAAAAGATGTGACTTTCCCGCTTTTCGCCAGCGACCCCGGGTGTTTGCGCGCCACGCGGTGTGACTTTCGGCACCCGGCCTTCCGCGGCTGCAGATTGGTTCACTTCGAGGAAAAATCATAGCCAAAAAGGTTACTCGTTGTCGATCGCCGTAGGAAAGCGAATTCTTGCGATTGAGAGGCAGGCGGCCGGGGTGCATAGCAAACGCATGTCGAACTCGGTCCGAAGGGTTGTGATTGCCGGGGGCGGACCCGCGGGGATGATGTGCGGCTTTCTCCTCGCCCGCGCCGGGGTGCCGGTGACGGTGCTCGAAAAACACGCTGACTTCTTCCGCGATTTTCGCGGCGACACGGTTCATCCCTCGACGATGGAGATCCTGTCCGAGCTGGACCTGCTCGGGCGGTTCCTCCAACGCCCGCACACCCGGATCGAGGGCGCGGAAATCAGTTGGAACGGACAGCCGATGAAGATCGGCGACCTTACCCACCTCAGGATGCCCGCCCCGTTCATCGCAATGATGCCCCAGTGGGACTTTCTCGATTTTCTGCGTGACGAGGCGGCGGCGTTCCCCGCCTTCCGCTTGCGGATGGAGGCGCCGGTCGCGGGGTATCTGGAGGAAGCCGGGCGCGTTTCCGGGGTGCGGCTGGCAAGCGGCGAGGAAATCCGCGCCACGCTGACCATTGCCGCCGATGGGCGCGATTCGATCGTACGAAAGGTTCTTCCGCTCGAAAGCCTGGGTTCGCCGATCGACGTGTTCTGGGTGGCGGTGCCCAAGCCGCCCGGGTCGGCATCCGGCCTGCGCGGCGCCGTGCGCGGATACCGGCTGATCGTGCTGATCGACCGCGGCGACTACTGGCAGTGCGCGTTCGTGATCGCCAAGGGCGGCGGCGAGGCGATCAAGGCGCGCGGCATCGCCGCTTTCCGCGACGACTTGCGCGCCGCCGCACCCGATCTCGGCGATCTCGAAGCGGCGCTGCCCGATTGGGACAAGGTCAGCCTGCTATCGGTTTCGCTCGACCGTCTGACCCGCTGGCATAAGCCCGGCCTGCTCGCGATCGGCGACGCCGCGCACGCGATGAGCCCGGTCGGTGGGATCGGGATCAACTTGGCGATCCAGGACGCGGTTTGCGCTGCGAACGAACTCGCGCTGGCGCTGCGTGGCTGCGAGGACACCGACCGCTTGCTCCACCGTGTTCAAGGCCGGCGGATGCTGCCGACCCGGCTGATCCAGGGCGCGCAACGCACGATCCACGAACGCGTATTGAAGCCGCTGATCGAGGGGACGATGAAAATGCCCGAAGAACCGCCGCTGGCGATGCGGCTGCTCGATCGATTCCCGCCCCTACGCAGGATTCCGGGCTATTTCATTGGGCACGGTATTCGGCAGGAGCATGTGAGGAGCCCTCGGGGCTAGGCCCCCATTCGCTCCTCGAGGTTGTTCACGATCGCCTCGAAGAATTGCTCGGTGGTCATCCACGTCTGGTCGGGACCGATCAGTATCGCCAGATCCTTGGTCATCGCGCCGCTCTCGACCGTCTCGATGCAAACCTGCTCGAGCGTTTCGGCGAACTTGACCACCTCGGGGGTACCGTCGAAGCGGCCGCGGTAGATCAACGCGCGGGTCCAGGCGAAGATGCTGGCGATGGGGTTGGACGAGGTCGCCTTGCCCTGCTGGTGCTGGCGATAGTGGCGGGTGATCGTGCCATGCGCGGCTTCCGCCTCAATCGTCTTGCCGTCGGGGCTCATCAGAACGCTGGTCATCAGGCCCAGGCTGCCGAACCCTTGCGCGACAGTATCCGACTGGACGTCGCCGTCGTAGTTCTTGCACGCCCACACAAACTTGCCGCTCCACTTGAGCGCGGAGGCGACCATGTCGTCGATCAGCCGGTGCTCGTAGACGATCTTCGCCTCGGCGAACCGTTCCTTGAAGCCCTCGGTGTCGAACACCTCCTGAAACAGGTCCTTGAAACGCCCGTCGTAGGCCTTGAGGATGGTGTTCTTGGTCGACAGGTACACCGGCCACTTGAGCCCGAGGCCATAGTTGAAGCTGGCGCGCGCGAAATCGCGGATCGAATCGTCGAGGTTGTACATGGCGAGCGCTACACCGCCCGAGGGGTATTGGAACACTTCCTCGTCGATCACCGTACCGTCGTCGCCCTCGAACACCAGGCGCAGCTTGCCGGGGCCGGGAACGACGAAATCGGTCGCTTTGTACTGGTCGCCGAATGCATGGCGGCCGACCACGATCGGATCGGTCCATCCGGGCACCAGCCGCGGGATGTTGCTGATCACGATCGGTTCGCGGAAGACCACGCCGCCCAGGATGTTGCGGATCGTGCCGTTGGGGCTCTTCCACATCCGCTTGAGGTTGAATTCCTTCACCCGGCCTTCGTCCGGGGTGATCGTCGCGCACTTCACCCCGACGCCATACCTGTGGATCGCGTTGGCGGATTCGACCGTGACATGATCGGCGGTGGCGTCGCGGTTCTCGACCGAAAGGTCGTAATACTTGAGCTCGATGTCGAGGTAGGGGAGGATCAACCGCTCGCGGATCCACTGCCAGATGATCCGGGTCATCTCGTCGCCGTCGATCTCGACGATGGGGTTCTTTACCTTGATCTTCGCCATGTCGAACTCGCCCCCGGGGAGATGGAACCCGAGGCCTCTTAGCACGGGTGGACCGCCGCGCAAGGCGGCGGCGAGCCGATCTCGGGCTAGACAGCGCGAGCCCTTGACGGCAAGTCGTTTAACCGCACGATTAAAGGACTGGGAGATGGCAATGAGCGAAGCGCTGACCGAGGTGGACGACGGGATTCTCATCGTCACCATCAATCGCCCCGAAGCCAAGAACGCCATGAGCAAGGCCGCCGCCGAGGGCATCAGCGCGGCGATGGACCGGCTCGAGGCCGAGAACGATCTGCGCGTGGCGATCCTGACCGGCGCCGGCGGCACGTTCTGTTCGGGAATGGATCTGAAGGGCTTCCTGCGGGGCGAGCGGCCCACGGTGGAAGGGCGCGGCTTCGGCGCTCTCAGCCAATGGACCCCGAAGAAGCCGGTGATCGCCGCGGTCGATGGCTACGCCCTGGCGGGCGGCATGGAACTGGCGCTTTCGTGCGACCTGATCGTTGCCAATGCCGGCGCGAAATTCGGCATTCCCGAGGTCAAGCGGGGCCTCGCGGCGGCGGCAGGCGGCCTGATCAAGCTACCCCGCCAGATTCCGCCGCGGATCGCCATGGAACTGGCGCTGACCGGCGATTTCATGGACGCCCGGCGCGCCTACGAACTCGGCTTCGTCAATCGCGTGGTCGATGGCCCGTCGCTCGAAGGCGCGAAGGAACTGGCGCGGCGGATCGTCGAAAACGGCCCGCTGGCGATCATCAAGTCGAAGGAAGTGGTGCGCAACTCGTTCCACTGGTCCGACAGCGAGATGTGGGACAAGCAGAACGAGGTGCTGGGCAATCTGTTCATGACCAACGACGCCCGCGAAGGCGCGACCGCTTTTGCCGAAAAGCGTAAGCCAAACTGGACGGGCACCTGATCGCCAAACGAAAAAGGCCCCGGAATTCCGGGGCCTTTTGCGATGGTGGGCGTAGCAAGGATTGAACTTGCGACCCCTACGATGTCAACATAGTGCTCTACCACTGAGCTATACGCCCGCACCATCCGGCGGCCCGCAGCAGCGGGCAGGGGAGCGCCTTTAACGAGGCTCCCGTGTGCTGGCAAGCGGCCAGAATCGCATGGTCACCGGCTCCCGATCGCAGACTCGCTGCCGAACACCCGCTCGACCTCCATGACCAGGTCCTTGAGGTGGAACGGCTTTGACAGAACCTTCGCCTGCGGTGCCTCGCGGTTGGCCTTGAGCGTAACCGCGGCGAACCCGGTGATGAACATGACCTTGGTCGCCGGGCTGACCTCTGCGCAGCGCTGGGCGAGCTCGATTCCGTCCATCTCGGGCATGACAATGTCCGACAGCAGCAGGTCGAAGTGCTCGTTTTGAAGGTAAGGCAGGGCATGCGTGCCGCGATCTACCGCGACCACCTCGTAGCCTGCGTTCTGCAGCGCGCGCGCGAGATAGGCGCGCATCGCTTCTTCGTCTTCGGCCACGAGAATCCGGATCATGTCTGCCTTTCTGGTCCGCGTTCCGGCGGGTGGAGCAAGGCCATAGCCCCCGTCGGGTTAAAATTCTGCCGCAAAAATGCTCCTCGATGCCGTAGCCTGGGTCCAATTCGCACAACCCGCTTTGACACCCGTGCTCTAGCCGGACAGGTTGTCGATGAATGGAACTTGCCGTCTCATCCGCCGACTCGCTCAGCTTCGGGGGCGAAATACCGGGAGCGGCGGGCGCACCCGCGTTCGCGATCCACGCCAGCGCCGCTTCGCCGATCCCCGTCCTTATCGCGGTACCGCACGCCGGGCGGATCTATCCCCCCGCGCTCACCTCGGCGATGCGCGAGCCGCAGCGGGCGGCGCTGCGCCTGGAGGATCGGCTGGTCGACGAACTCGGCAGCGCGGTCGCGGCGCAGACCGGGGCGGCGCTGGTCGTCGCGCACGCTCCGCGTGCGATGCTCGATCTCAACCGCGCCGCTGACGATGTCGATTGGGAGATGATCGCCGGACGGCCCGCGATGCGCACCACGCATCCGCCGCCGGGACGGCGCGCGCGCAGCGGACTGGGCCTTATTCCGCGGCGGGTGCCGGGACTGGGCGAAGTCTGGCGCGGCCGCCTCGATCATGCCGAGCTGGAAGCCCGGATCGCAGGAATCCACGCCCCCTACCACGCCCGCGTCGCCGCAGAGCTTGCCGGTCTGCGCAATCGCTGGGGCGCCGCGCTGTTGCTAGATCTCCACTCGATGCCCCCGCTGGGCGAGCGCGCCGGAGCCAATGCGGCGGCCGAGTTCGTCGTCGGCGACCGTTTCGGCGCGACCAGCGACGGCGGCCTGGTCGCCACTGCGTTCGCCTGTTTCGCCGAGGCCGGCGCGCGCGCGGCGCACAATCGTCCTTACGCTGGCGGCTACGCGCTGGATCGCCACGCCGCACCGCGCCGCGGGCTTCATGCGCTTCAGCTCGAGGTCGACCGGCGCAGTTATCTCGACGCCAGCCTTCGCGAGCGCGGGCCGGGGTTCGCCGCAACCGCCGATCTGCTTGCCACGCTGGTCCGCCGCCTCGCCGCCGAAGTCGCGTTGCTGGGCAATGGGGCGGGGGTCTGGCCGATGGCCGCGGAGTAGTGCGCGGCAAGGCCAGCCCAAGCGCACCCTGGCAACACGCAGGGACAATAAAAAACCACCTGGTGCAATCGCACCAGGTGGCCAAGGTTCAGGGAGGAGGTGCACTCGCGTGCACCAAATCCGACTGGGCCATGAGGGGAGCGCCAGCCGAACTACTGCAAGATAGGCCCGCAATTCATGCCTGACAAGAGTTCGTTCGGGAAAAAATATCCCGCTGTTTGAAGCTTTTGCCGGGCGACGTTGCTTAGTTGACGGTTGCAGCGGTAACTTGCGGGGCCGGAATTGCGGGGCCCTTGCCCAGCGCTTGCTGGCGCGAGAAGATTTCGCGCATCAGGTCGAGCGAAAACAGGTGGGCGTGGATCAGCGGCAGCAGCCCGCTCTGGTTCCAGCCACGCAGCACGTCGCCGCGGACCTCTTTGAGCTTCTCCTGGTTGACCATCTGGAAGCCGCGATAGACGAACGGCTGCTCGATGCCGTCCTGCTGGATCGCCACTTCGCCTTCCATGAGCAGTTCGTGCTTCTGGAGTTCCTCGATGAACGCGCCGGTACGCTGTCCGGCCTGTTCGAAGCTCTCACAGAAGTTAAGCGCGTTCTGGGTCGACTGGCTCGGCTGGTTGTCCTCGAAAAGCTGTTCGCCGTCGGAGAAATCACCGACCAGGTCGCTCGACGGATCGAAGCACAGCGACAATTCCTGGGTTTCGGGAGTCAGCTTGGCGAGCAGAAAAGGATAGCGCCGGACATAGGCGGGCAGGTAGATCGGGGTGTCGATCTTGCCGTCTTCGTTTACGAACACGTTGACGCCCTCGTTGAGGCCCATCAGCGCCAGCGGCACCGGGTTCTCGCCGCTTGCGAAGATGATCGGGAAGTGGCGCTGCGCTTGCGGAAATTCCTCGACCGTCAGCGGGATCGCGTGCTGACCAACCAGCCACGGCGCGCTGTCCATGCTGCGTGCGCGCCAGGTACCGTGATCGCGGCTGTTGAGCGGCATCAGGTCTTTGTAGAACAGGGGAAGGTTGGGCTGCGGCGCGCTGGCCATGAAATTCTCTCCGCGAAATGAAACCGGGCGCTGCCGGGGTCGGCGGCGCGGCAAAGCGGCGCTCTTAAGGATTAAGCCGGGGTGGCGCAAGCACGTGCGAGGGCTACAAAAGCTTGCCCGGATTCATGATCCCGTGCGGATCGAGCGCGTGCTTGACCGTGGCCATCAGGTGCAGCGCGACCGGGTCGCCCAACCGGCGCAGTTCGTCGCGCTTCAATTGGCCGATGCCGTGCTCGGCAGATATCGAGCCATGCCAGCGCGCGACGGCATCGTGGACGAAGCGGCTGATGGTCTTGCCCTCGCCATCCTGCCAGGCGGAGTTTTCCGTGTCGGGCGGGGCGATCACGTGGAAGTGGATGTTGCCATCTCCAAGGTGCCCGAACGCGACCGCGCGGGTGCCGGGAAACCGAGCCTCGACTTCGCGAACCGTCGCGTCGACGAAGCCGGGCACGGCCTCGAGCGGGACGCTGATATCGTGCTGGACCGCAGGGCCGGCGGCGCGTTCGGCGGGGGCCACCATTTCGCGAAGCTGCCAAAAAGCTTCGGCCTGGGTTTCATTCGCGGCGATCGTTGCGTCTTCGATCAAGCCCGCCTCGAAGGCCGTGGCGATCATCGCTTCGGCGCGATCGGCCAGCGTTGCCGCGTCGGCCTGCCCGGCATCGAGTTCCATCAGCGCGTGCCAGGCATGCTTGCCGCCGAGCGGCCCACGGGCGTTGGGCAGGAAGCGGATCACCGAATCGAGGCAGTGGCCGGGCATGACCTCGAACCCTTCGAGAGCCTCGCCTTCGCTGGCCTGACAATGGAGCAGCAGTTGGCGGGCCTGGGCGATCGAAGCGAGACCCGCCCAGATCACCGAGCGCTCGGCCACCGCGGGGACCAGCCGCAACGTTGCGGCGGTGACGATCCCCAGTGTCCCTTCGGAGCCGATCAGAAGCTGCTTGAGATCGAACCCGCGATTGTCCTTCTTGAGCGGGGTCAACGCATCGAACACCTGGCCATCGGGCAGGACCGCCTCGATTCCCAGGATCAGCGCGCGCATCGAACCGTGGCGCAGCACCTGCGTACCGCCGGCATTGGTCGAGACCAGCCCGCCCACTGTGGCCGAACCCTTGCCCCCCAGCGATAGCGGAAAGCGCAGGCCCTGCGCTTCCGCGGCGTGATGCAGGGTTTCCAGGATTACCCCGGCTTCAGCCTCGACCTGACGGCCCGCGACGTCGATCGGGCGGATCGCGTTCATTCGCCGCAGCGAGAGGATCAGTTGGGTGCCACTGGGGTCGGGAGTGGCTCCGCCCGACATCCCGCTGTTGCCGCCCTGTGGGACGATGCCCACGCGGTGGCTGGCGCAGAGTGCTACCAGCGCCGCGACTTCGGCAGTCGAGCCAGGCGAGGCCAGCGCCAGGGCTTGCCCGGTGAACCGCCCGCGCCAGTCGGTTAGCCACGGCTGGATCAACTCGGGGTCGCGGCTCAACCCGCGCTCCCCCAGGAGGGCGCTGGCCTGGTCGAGGAAAGCGGCGGGTTCGCTCATGGCCCGCCTATGCCACGCCGCCATGTCCAGGCGCTAGGCCCTTGCAGAAACGAGGTTAAGCGGACATTCAACCGCGGCGGCTATCTCAATGCCGCAGCGTTGTCCATCGCACCCGACGGGCGCGTCCAGCCGGAGCCGAGCGCACCTCTTCATGTCCTCGTTGATGGCCTTTGTTCTACCGCTGATTCTGGCCGCCGCAGCCCCGCAGGCGCCGCCGTCCGAAGGACTGGGCGAGAACCCGCCGGAGGTTCATGAGCCGGGCGAATGGACGATTGAATGGTCGTTCGCGTCGCTGCCGCTTCCCGCTCAGATCGCCGCGCCCGAAGGTCGCGCCGTGTGGAACGACATCGCCGACGCGTTCCGTGCCGACCCGGCCCGGCAGGTCCGGATCGAACAGCGGATGATCATCCGGATCACGCCTTTCGCCGCGACCCGCGAAATGCTCGCCGCTCTGCCTCAGGCTCCGCTCGCGACGCGTTTTCGCGAAAAGAAGGTCGGCAAGTGCGTCTCCGTCGCCGGGATCGCGGGAGTCCAGATCGGCGGCGACGACCGCCTGATGCTGTTCATGCGCGACCAGAGGATGATTGGCGCGAGCCTCGAAAAGGCATGCCGCGCGCGCGATTTCTATTCGGGGTTCTACCTCGAGCGCAACGGCGACGGTCAATTGTGCGTCGATCGCGACTTGATCCATTCGCGCAGCGGGGCAAGCTGCTCGCTCAGCCGGCTGCGCCGGCTTGTCGCCATCGACGAATAGGGTTTCCTTGACTTTCGCCGGACTTTCGGCTTAGCGCCGGGTCGCCTCGCTGCACCGCAGCAGGAGCCATGCGCGGACCCCCGGCAACCCGCCCTCCGCGCGTCTCTATTTTCGGACTATTGCATGAAATTCGCCGATCTCGGCTTGTCAGACGAACTGCTTCAGGCGGTCACCAGCAAGGGCTACGACACGCCCACGCCGATCCAGGCGCAGGCGATCCCCAGCATCCTGATGATGAAGGACATCATCGGCATCGCCCAGACGGGCACCGGCAAAACCGGCGGGTTCGTCCTGCCGATGATCGACATTCTCGCCCATGGCCGTCGTCGCGCGCTGATGCCGCGTAGCCTGATCCTCGAACCGACCCGCGAGCTGGCCGCCCAGGTCGCCGAGGAATTCGTCAAGTACGGGGCGAATCACGATCTCAAAATGGCGCTGCTGATCGGCGGCGTGCAGATGGGTGATCAGGTCAAGGCGCTGAAGGACGGCGTCGATGTGCTGATCGCCACCCCGGGCCGCCTAATGGACCTTTTCGAGCGCGGCAAGATCCTGCTCACCGGCTGCAACATGCTGGTGATCGACGAGGCGGATCGCATGCTCGACATGGGCTTCATTCCCGACATCGAGACGATCTGCACCAAGCTGCCGGCGCAACGCCAGACGCTGTTGTTTTCGGCCACGATGCCCCCGCCGATCAAGAAGCTGGCCGACCGCTTCCTTTCCAACCCGAAGTACATCGAAGTCGCCCGACCGGCCTCGCGCAACGAGAACATCGTCCAGTTCAAGGTGGCCGTGCAGAGCCGCGCCAAGCGCGACGTCCTGCGCGACCTTTTGCGTACCGACGATGTTTCTACCGCAATCGTCTTCTGCAACCGCAAGACCACGGTGCGCGAATTGGCCAAGAGCCTTAAGCAGGACGGCTTTTCGGCGGGCGAAATCCATGGCGATATGGATCAGGCCTCGCGCAACGCGGAGCTCGCCCGGTTCAAGGACGGGACGATCAGCATCCTCGTCGCCAGCGACGTCGCCGCGCGCGGGCTGGACGTCAAGGGCGTCAGCCATGTGTTCAACTTCGACACCCCGTGGCATCCGGACGACTACGTTCACCGCATCGGCCGCACCGGACGCGCCGGCGCCAAGGGCCGCGCCTTCACCTTCGTCGCGCCCGAGGATGCCGAGGCGATCGACAATGTCGAGAAGCTGACCGGCGGCAAGATTCCGGTGTTCGAGCGGGGTGCGAAGGCGCCTGGGGCCGCGTCCGAGCAGCTGCGCGAAGACGACCCTACGCCCCGGCCACGCCGAGAGGACCACGCGCCGCGTTCTCGTTCCGAGCGTGTTTCGCGCGATGAACGTTCGGCCCCCGCACAGAAAGCGGTTGCGCCGAAGCCCACGCCCGCGCCGCGCGAGCCCGCGCTGGTCGAGGAGATGTCGGACGAAGGCTGGAATGGACCAGTGCCGGGCTTCCTCGCCCAGTCCCTGGGCTAAGCGAGGCGTGTCAGGCGATTCCCGGTACGAGGCGAAATCGCACCCGCTCGGCATATTCGCGATATATAGGATCGCGGCGGAGGAACTTCTCTTCCTCGACCGTGCGCAAGTACTGCGCGGTCCAGGCCACCGCATAGACCGCGATGTTCCACGGGGAGAAATATAACATCAAGAACCCGACCTGATTGAGGATGTAGCCGAGGTACATCGGATGTCGGACTAGGCGGTAAACGCCGCCGAATTTGACTCCCCGATTGGCGGCGACCAGTCCGAAACTGCGACCGAGAAACACTTTGGCGGCCAACGAAATTGACGCACCGCCGAAGATTAGCACGGCCGAAGCCGCGTTGGGGATCAGTTGGGATCCATCCGGAACGACCAGCAACACTGCGCCGGTCCCGACGAACGCGACCAACAGCGGATAGGCATCACTCGACCACTCACCACGGCGTTGGATGAGCACCAGCACCATCCCCAAAAGCTCCGCAAGCAGGAAAATCGCCAATTGGGGATGGTCAATCACCCGCGGCGCGATGCGCGCGACGACGCCGGCGGATAGCGCAAGCAGGAAGAGGCGCTCGGTCCAGCGGATCAGTTCAGCCATGTGTTCCCCCGGACGGCATGAGAAGACCGTCAATGCGACCTAGTCGGGAAACCTTGCGGATTGGTTGATCGGCGTTGCTTCGCCTAATCCGCCACTTTGACGAAGCTGTCGATCACCCGCTTGCGCCCGGCGGTTTCGAACTCGATCTCCAGCTTGTTCCCTTCCTGGTCGATCACCGCGCCATAGCCGAACTTGTCGTGGAACACGCGCATCCCGATGGCGATGTCGGTGCGCGGCTTGGCGGCGAAGCTCGCGGCGCTGCGGCCAGGTTCGGCGATCCGCTTGGGCGTCGTGTCATAGCCGGTGGCGACCGCGCGCCGCCAGCCGGGGCCTCGGGTCATGATGCGCGACGGCTGGTTACGGGCGACGCTGGCGAAGGGATCGTCGTTCTCGCTGAACTGGGCGCGCCACAGCGACGCGCCGCCACTCAGGGTGGTTTCGTGCTCGACATGCGCGGCGGGCATTTCGGCGATGAATCGGCTGGGGATCGAGCTGGTCCACTGACCGTAGATGCGGCGATTGGCGGCGTGAAAGATCGTGCAGCGCAGCCGCGCGCGGGTGATCGCGACGTAGGCCAGGCGGCGCTCCTCTTCGAGGCTGGCCAGCCCGCCCTCGTCGAGCGCGCGCTGGCTGGGGAACACGCCTTCTTCCCAGCCGACGAGGTAGAGGTAGTCGAACTCCAGCCCCTTGGCGGCGTGGATCGTCATGATCGTGATCTTGTCGGCGTCGGCGTCGGCGTCGTTATCCATGACCAGGCTGACGTGTTCGAGGAACCCGCCAAGCGTCTCGTACTCCTCCATCGCGCGGGCGAGCTCGGTCAGGTTCTCGAGCCGCCCCGCCGCGTCCGCGCTTTTTTCGGCCTGGAGCATCCCGGTATAGCCGCTTTCGTCGAGGGTCGTGCGGACCAGTTCGGCGGGTACCAGCGTCTGCGCCACCTCGCGCCAGTGGGCGAGGCCGCGCATCAGTATCGCCAGACTGTTGCGCGCGCGGGTCGGCAGTTCGTCGGAATCGCAAACCTCCAGCGCGGCGGCTGCGAGCGGGATGCCCCGGCCTCGCGCGGTGCGATGAAGGGTCTCCAGAGCCTTGTCGCCCAGCCCGCGCTTGGGGGTGTTGAAGATGCGCTCGAACGCGAGGTCATCGGCGGGTTGCGCGATGACCCGCAGATAAGCGAGCGCATCTCGAATTTCGGCGCGCTCGTAGAAACGGAAGCCGCCGACGATGCGGTAGTTCAGCCCGATCGCGATGAACCGGTCCTCGAACTCACGGGTCTGGAACTGGGCGCGGACGAGGATCGCCATATTGTTGAGGCTCACCCCGTCGCGGATCAGCGCCTCGGCTTCCTCGCCCACGCGGCGCGCTTCCTCGGGGCCGTCCCACACCCCGATCGCGCGGACCTTGTCGCCCGAATTGCGCTCGGTCCACAGCGTCTTGCCCAGCCGCTGGCTATTTGCATCGATCAGGCCGGATGCGGCGGCGAGAATGTCCGGGGTAGAGCGATAGTTCTGTTCAAGACGTATCACCTTCGCGCCCGGGAAGTCCTTTTCGAAGCGCAGGATGTTGGCGACTTCCGCGCCGCGCCACGAATAGATCGACTGGTCATCGTCGCCGACCACGCAGATATTCTTGCGCGCCTGCGCAATCAGCCGCAGCCACAGATACTGGACCGCGTTGGTGTCCTGATACTCATCGACCATCACGTATTTGAAACGCTGCTGGTACTGTTCGAGAATGTCGCGCTCGCGGCGGAAGATGTTGAGCATATGCAGCGTCAGGTCGCCGAAATCGCAGGCGTTGAGCGCCTTCAGACGGTCTTGATAGAGCCGGTAGAACTGCTGGCCCTTGCCGTTGGCGTAGAGCTCGTTCTCGACCGCATCAAGATCGCCGGGGTTGAGCCCGCGGTTCTTCCAGCGGTCGATCAGGCCCGCCAATTGCCGCGCGGGCCAGCGCTTTTCATCGAGGTCGTTGGCGCTGATCAATTGCTTGAGCAGGCGGATCTGGTCATCGGTGTCGATGATCGTGTAGTTCGCCTGGAGGCCGACGAGCTCGGCATGGCGGCGCAGCATCCTGGCCGCGATCGAATGGAAGGTGCCAAGCCAAGGCATTCCCTCCACCGCCGGACCGATCAACTGGCCGACCCGCTCGCGCATCTCGCGCGCGGCCTTGTTGGTGAAGGTGACGCACAGAATTTCGCTCGGCCAGGCGAGACGCGACCGGACGAGGTGTGCCAGACGCGCGGTGAGTGCCGCGGTCTTGCCGGTGCCGGCCCCGGCCAACATCAGCACCGGACCCTCGGTAGTGAGCACCGCCTCCTGCTGCGGCGGGTTCAGCCCATCGAGCCATTGCGGCGGATTTTCGACGGTTGCAGCAGTCGAGGGAGCGGGGTCGGCCATTCGTGAACAGGTAGGGAACGCGGGCGGCGCGGGCAAGGGCGCGCCGGAACCGATTGCGCGGCACGGCGTATTTTGCCCGACCCGAAAACGAAATCGCGCAAGGAGCACCCCATGCGAACCCTTCTTCTGGCGAGCGCCGCGACCCTGGTCGCGTTGGCCGCAGCCCCCGCGCTCCAGGCCCAGGAAACAACGACGACGACCACGACGACCACCGCGGCCGATGGCACGACTTACACCATGACGACCGAGCAGAAGACCACCTACGACGGCTGGCCCGGCCCTCGGCGGATCGTATATGATGCCTGGCCGAACGACTATCGCGCCTATTACTGGACGCTAACTCCGGTGCAGCAGACCGGATGGTGGGCGCTGACCGACGCGCAGCGCGCCCAGGTCTATGGGCTGGCTCCCGAACAGCGTGCCGCCGCCTGGGCCTCGATCGAGGCGCAGCTTGCCAACGCAAAAACAGCCAACCAAGCGAACGCTGCGGTAGCGCCCACCACCACGACCACGGCCGTGACCACCTCGGGAACCGACGTGACGCCGGAAACGACGACCGTCGCCACCACCACCGGCAATTACGCGCCCCCCGCCGCCGCAATCGATGGACAAGGCCTACCCGATCTGCACCAGCAAAGTGCAAGACAGCTGCCAGAACCCCGGTGAAGGCGGAGCAAAAGGCCGCAGCCGTGCCCTCAAGTACTGGCCGGGCAAGCCCGCCAGCGAGATCCGCGGGCCGAAAACCCAAGGTTAAATCGAAGCCCTCGTAAGGGTCGCAAGAAAGGGCGTCGGGCAACCGGCGCCCTTTTTTGTTGAGTTGCCTGGCGGGCTCGCCAAGGGGGAGCGATGGATGAAATCCGCAACAACGCGCGCGTGCTTGGCGCGGCGCTGACCGGGACGACGGTCGAGTTTTACGATTTCTACGTTTACGCGATCGCTGCCGCGCTGGTTTTCGGCCCGCTTTTCTTCCCCGCCGAATCGCCGCAGGCGCAGGCGATGTTCGCGTTCATGAGCTTCGGTCTGGCGTTCCTCGCGCGCCCGCTCGGGGCCATCGCGTTCGGCCATTTCGGCGATCGCGTCGGGCGCAAATCGACGCTGGTCGCTTCGCTCCTTCTCATGGGTGGATCGACGCTGCTTATAGCGTTTCTGCCGACGTATGCGGTGATGAGCGGGTATGGAGTCGGCTGGGTCGCGCCGCTGCTGCTTTGCATGTTGCGCTTCGGGCAGGGCCTCGGCCTTGGCGGCGAGTGGGGCGGAGCCGCGCTGCTCGCGGTTGAAAACGCCCCGCCGGGGTGGGAGGCGCGGTTCGGCTCGGCCCCGCAGTTCGGCGCGCCGCTGGGGTTCCTGGCGGCCAACGGGCTGTTCCTGCTGCTGGGTTTGGGACTGAGCGAGGCGGATTTTCTCGCCTGGGGGTGGCGTGTGCCGTTTCTGGCCAGCGCGCTGCTGGTCGCGGTAGGGCTGTGGGTGCGGCTAAGGATCGCGGAGACCCCCGCGTTTCGAGCAGCGCGCGATCGTGCGCCGCCCCCTTCGGTGCCCTTCGGCACGCTGCTGCGCGAACATCCGGGCGCGGTGCTGGCGGGCAGCGCGGCGGTGATCGCGTGCTTCGCGATCTTCTATCTCTCGACCGCCTTTGCGCTGTCCTATGCGACCACCGAACGTGGCTTCCCACGCCAGGATGTCCAGCTTGCCTTGCTCGGCGCGATCGGATTCCTCGCGTTGGGGATCGGGATCGCGGCGCTGGCGAGCGACCGCTTCGGGGCGCGGCCAGTGCTTGCCTGGGGTGCGGCGGCGACGGTGGTGCTGGGCCTCGCCTTCGGGCCGATCCTGACCCACGCCGGCGTGACCGCGATCTTCGCGCTGCTCAGCGCCGCACTTCTCGTGATGGGCTTCGTCTATGGACCGCTCGGCGGGTTCCTGAGCGCGCTCTACCCGGTGCCGGTGCGCTACACGGGGGTTTCGGTCGCATTCACCTTGGGCGGGATCATGGGCGGCGCGTTGACCCCGATCGCGGCACAGGCGCTGGGCGCGGCAGGTCAGGGGGACCGGGTCGGCTGGCTGCTGTGCGCGGCGGGGTTGCTGACATTGGCCGGGGTGGCGTTCGCTAGGCCGCCCGCAGCAGAGTGAGCCTGGCCTTGCCGACCTTACGCTCGGCAGCGACGGTGAAGGACTTGATAGCTACCGCCTCGCCAGGCCCGGTCTCGAGGCTGATCCAACTCGCCGGGCCGATCCAACCAAGTCTCAGCAGCTTGTCGAGCGCCACCGCCCCCGCGCCGCTGGCATACGGCGGATCGAGCAAGAGCAGGTCGAGTGGCGCTTTGGCAGGGCCGAGCGCAAGCACCGATCCAGCGCGCACGTCGGCCCGGTCCTGAGCCCGCAGCGCGGCGATGTTCGCGCGAAGACTGCGGATCGCGGCGGCGTCCTGTTCGACGAACAGGCACGTCGCCGCGCCGCGTGATAAAGCCTCCAGCCCCAGCGCGCCCGATCCGGCGAACAGGTCGGCGACCGCCAGGCCCTCGAACGATCCGATCCGGCTGACCAGCATCGAGAACAGCGTCTCGCGGGTGCGGTCGGCGGTGGGACGGGTGGCGTCGCCCGGCGGCGCGCCCAGCTTGCGCCCGCGCCATTCGCCCGCGATGATCCTCATTTCGCGCGGGGCTTGCGCGGGGGTCGTGCGGTGGCCTTGCCGGCGGTTTGTTTGGGAGGCGTGCGGCGAGATCGCCAAGGCCGCTGATCGGGCTTGGGCGCGCCGGTCTTCGCCTCGGGCTTTGCCGCTTTGGCCGGTGGCGCTTTGACCGGCGGCGTTCTTGCCGGACCGGTGATGATTTCCACCCCTATGCTTTTGGCCAGATTCTCGACGTCCTTGCTCAGCAGCTCGACCGCGGTCCCGCGCGGCAGGTCGCCGAGATGGAACGGGCCGTAACCGATGCGGATCAGGCGGCTGACCTGAAGACCGAGAAATTCGAGAACGCGCCGCACCTCGCGATTCTTGCCTTCGGTCAGGGTCAGCACAATCCACCGGTTGAGCCCAGCGCCGCGCTCGAGATCGGCCTCGATCTTGCCGTAACGCACGCCTTCGATCGTCACGCCGGCGATCAGATCGTCGAGCATCGACTGGGTGACGGTGCCGAACACCCGCGCGCGATAAGTTCGCGCCACCCCGGTGGCGGGCAGTTCGAGCGCACGTTTCAGCCCGCCATCGTTGGTCAGCAGCAGCAGGCCTTCGGTGTTGAAGTCGAGCCGTCCGACCGGCATCACTCGGGGCGATCCGGCGGGCATCGCGTTGCGCAGCGCGGTGTAGATGGTCGGTCGCCCCGCCGGGTCTCGCTCGGCGGTGATCAGGCCGGAGGGCTTGTGGAACGCGAACAGCCGGGCAGGTTCGGCGGCGGCGACAGGGTTGCCGTCCACGGTAACGCCCTTGAGGCTGGCGAGGATCGTCGCCGGGGTCTCCAGCACCTTGCCGTCGAGCGCGATGCGCCCTTCGGCGATCATCCGCTCGATCTCGCGCCGACTGGCGACACCCGCGCGGGCGAGAAGCTTGGCGATGCGATCGCCGGGACGAGGTTCGGGGGTGGGGGACATCCGTGCCCTTTAGGCCGAACTCAGTGATTCCCCAACTGCTCGACCAGCACTTCATGAAACCGGCTGATCCCGCCCTCGAGCGTGCCCAGCGTCAATTCCGCGATCGCACCGCTCGCCAACCCCTGCTGGCCGAGCGCGGCGGCGCGAAAGTCCTCTGCGGCGAACACCCCGCCGTCGAGCAGGTCCCAACTGCGCTGCCAGTGATCGCGCGCCTTATCCGTCGCGGGAGCCTCGGGGATCAGCATGAAATCCTCGACCAGCGTGCGCTCGTGGCTCTGCGGCATCAGCGTCATGATGTTGACGTAATCGGGGCTGACTACCACGACCGTGGCGGGAAACAGCTGGTATGCGAACGTCACATAGCGGCGCAGCTGGGCCCAGTCGGTCAGATCGACGCCTTCCAGCTCTGCCGCCCTACCCACCGCAGAGCGTTGATGCGGGCCGACCGCGTCGCCGCTGGTGATCCCGTCCTTGAAGAATGGCCCGATCGTTCCGGCGTGGAGCCGGGTGACGTGGTAGCTTTCGAGGAACGCGTCCATGATCAGCTTCCAGTTGCCCGCCACATCGTGGACCTTGCGCGCGAACAGGAACTGGTCCGCCATCCCGAACGCGGCGAAATCGGCGCTGATGGTGGCGGCGTCGGCGAAATCGGTGTCCTGCGGCGCAAACCAAATCAACCCGCCGGCTTCGAGGCTCGGCAATTCGACCAGGCCCATCTCCGCCTTGTCCAGCCCTGGAAACGTCTCCGGCCGCGGCAGCGCCAGCAGCTTGCCGTCGAGCTTGTAGGTCCAGGCGTGGTACGGGCAGACCAGTCGCTTGGCGCAGGCGATATCCTGGCCCTCGACCAGACGCGTGGCCCGGTGACGGCAGACGTTCATGAACACGTGCGCGCGGCCTTCGCCGTCACGCGTCAGCAAAAGCGGGCGTCCGGTCTGGTCGTGCGGCACCGCCATGTTCGGACCGGGTAGCAGCGCCGAGGGGGCGAGCACCTGCGGCAGCCGATCGAACAGCGCCGCCTTCTCGCGCGCGAACCACGCCGGGTCGGTGTAGGCCGCGGCGGGAACGTGAGTGACGCCCCGCGTCTCGCGTGGGCACCCGTCGGCTATCAGGCGGGCGAGCGCGAGCTGGCCGTCGGTCGGGCGCAAGTGAGGCACGGTCAGCGTGGAGTCAGCCATCGGCACTATCCATCGGGAAAATCGCGGCTAGTGTCGCGCAAAATGGGTCAAGAGGGAAGCGATCATGGCCAGTAGCTCCGACGCAGCCAGCGTCACTCCCGCAGCCCAGCCGCCGCGGCCCAAGGGCTGGCGGCTGTTCAAGCTGGCGTTGCAATCGCGCAAATCGGCGACGATGCTCGGTTTCGGGTTCTCTTCGGGGCTTCCTTATGCGCTGCTGATCGGTACGCTCAACGCCTGGCTGGGTGAGGTGGGTGTCAACCTTGCCACCATCGGCGTGCTGTCGTGGATCGGGCTGTCGTACAGCTTCAAGTTCCTCTGGTCGCCGCTGGTCGACCGGTTCCACCTGCCGCTGCTCGACCGGCTGGGACGGCGCAAAAGCTGGATATTTCTCTGCCAGCTGGCGATGCTGCTGGCCTTTGGCGGACTCGCCGCGACCAATCCGGCGACCGACATCGGCACGTTCGCTATATTCGCCTTCGCCGCCGCGCTGGCCTCGGCGACGCAGGATGTGGCGGTCGATGCCTGGCGGATCGACGTCGCCGACGCGGACACGCCTGTAGAACTGCTCTCGGCGATCTATCAGTTCGGCTATCGGATCGCCTCGATCGTGGGCGGGGCGCTGGCGCTGGTGCTGGCGGCCCGGATGAGCTGGGCGATGGTCTATCTGCTGATGGGCGGGCTGGTCGCGCTGCTGATCCTGGTGACGCTGCGCGCACCCGATACCGATCGGCCCGAGCGTGAAACGCTGCACAAGGCGCTTGCCGAACCAGGCGCGCTGGTGCCGCGTTACCGGGCGATGGCGCTTGCCGTGGTCGGGGTAAGCTGGGCTTGGGCGCTCTACACGATCGGCCATTTCATGGTCGGAATGCTTGCCCCGCTGGCGCCGGGTGAAACGCATCCCTCGGTAGGCGATTTCACCAAGGCTTATGGCCCGTGGATCATCGCCGCGACGGTTGCAGTGCCGCTGCTCGTCTCGGCGGGGACGAACTGGCTGATGAAGCGCGGCGACGCGGTCCTGGCCGAGCCCGACACCCACGTTTCGCCGGCGCGCACCGCCGCCAACCACCTCTATGTCGCGCTGGTCTCGCCGCTTGCGGAACTGTCGGCGCGGCTCGGCTGGGGGGTGCTGATCGTTCTCGGCATGATCCTCACCTACACCTTGTGCTACAACATCTGGGGCAGCTTCGCTTTCCCGTTCTATCTCGAGGAGCTCAAATACACAAAGGACGAGGTCGCTTTTGCGTCCAAGGTCTTCGGCATCTTCATGACCATGATCGGGATCAGTCTGGGCGGCTACATGTTCCTCCGCCTGGGGCGGATGCCGACGATCCTGATCGGCGCGATCCTGCCGGTGCTGGGCAATTTCGTCTACGCCGACCTTGCCGAGGGCGCGGCCAATATCGACGCCGTCGGCGCCGCGATCGGTCTCAAATGGTTGTTCGGGCTGTTCGGTTTCGACCCAAGGATGATCCGGCTGCTGCTCGCGATCAGCTTCGAGAACATCTCGACGGGCATCGCCGGTGCGGCGTTTGTCGCCTATCTCTCTGGCATCGTCAGCAAGAACTATACTGCGGTGCAATATGCGCTCCTTTCGTCGCTGACCTTCCTGATCGGCTCGCTCGGCCGGGGTATCGCCGGCGAGGCGTTCGACCAGTATGGCTACGCCACGGTGTTCCGCTGGACCGCCGCGGCGGGGCTGGCGGCGGTGCTGTTCGTGCTGCTCGAATGGGTCCGGGTGAGCCGCCAGGCGAAGGTCAATCCGGCTCCTCCTGGTTGAGGCGCAGGACTTCGCCGGCAAGGTAGAGCGAACCCGTGATCAGCACGTCGCGGCCGTCGCCGGGCAGGGCGGCCAGAGCGCTGGCGACGTCAGCGGCAGGTGACGCATCGGGTCCGAACGCTGCGGACGGATGCGTCTCGCTGCGGGGTATCGGCACCACGGTCAGGCTCGCGAGCGAGGCTTCGAGCGGACCGACGATCGCCGCGGGTGCCTTGCTGGCCAGCATCCCGATGATCAGGTGGACCTTGCCGGCCGGGCGGAAGAATCGTGCCAACGCTTCGCCCGCGTCGCGATTGTGGCCGCCATCGAGCCACACCCGGCGGCCGGGCGCCAGCGCGGTGAGCGGGCCTGCGCCGAGCAGTTGCAGCCGCGCGGGCCAGCGGGCCACGCGGATGCCCTCCGCCATCGCTTCGGGAGATGCCGTGACGCTCTCCTGATGCCGCAGCATCGCCACGGCCAGCGCGGCGTTGTCGGCCTGATGTCTGCCGGGCATTTCCGGGAGCGGCAGGACGAGCTCGCCGTGGGCATCGCGATAGGCGATCCGCTCGCCGATCTCGGCGAACCAGTCGAGGTCGCGGATTGCGGTCCTCGCGCCGACGATCATCGCGTGTTCAATGATCGTGCGGGTGACCTGGAGCGGATAGGTCTGCGTCACCAGCGGCACTCCCGCTCGCGCAATGCCGGCCTTTTCGAAGCCTATCCGGCTGAGCGGCTCGGCCGGCACGGCCGCTTCGGGGGCTAGCAGGAACGCTTCGTGGTCGATCCCCAGCGACGCGATTCCGCACACCGCCTGACCCTCCAGTATGTTGGTCGCATCGAACCGTCCGCCCAGGCCTACCTCGATCACGCAAGCGTCGGCCGGGTGGCGGGCGAAGGCGAGAAAGGTGGCGGCGGTGGTCACTTCGAAAAAGCTTGGCGACAGGTCCTCGCCCGCATCGAGCACTTCGGCGAGCAACGCGGCGAGTTCGGCATCGCTGACCAGCTTGCCCGCGATGCGGATTCGTTCGTTGTAGCGCACCAGGTGCGGTTTGGTCGCGGCGTGGACGGTGCAGCCTTGCGCTTCGAGGATTGCGCGCAGGTACGCGCAGGTCGAGCCCTTGCCGTTGGTTCCAGCGACATGGAAGACCGGGGGCAGGTGGCGTTCGGGGTTGCCGAGCCGGGCGCACAGCGCGCGGATCGTCTCCAGCTCGAACCGACCCTGCGGCAGCGAGAGCGCGGCGAGCCGGTCGAGTTGATGCTGGACTGCGGGATCGGAGGAGGTGGCGAAGTCCTTCACCGAGCGCTCAGGCGGCGGCTTTCGTCGCCGGTGCCAAATAGCCGAGCAGCATCGCCAGCGTTTCGCGCAAGTCCTTACGCGCCACCACCATATCGACCATCCCGTGCGCGTGGAGATACTCCGCGCGCTGGAAGCCTTCGGGCAGCTTCTCCCTGATCGTCTCCTGGATCACCCGCTGTCCGGCGAACCCGATCAGCGCGCCCGGTTCGGCGATGTGGACGTCACCGAGCATCGCATAGCTGGCGGTGACTCCGCCCGTGGTCGGATCGGTCAGCACGACGATATAGGGTAGCCCCGCGGCCTTGAGCAATTGCAGCGCGGCGGTGGTGCGCGGCATCTGCATCAGGCTGAGGATGCCCTCCTGCATCCGCGCGCCGCCCGCCGCGGTGACCGCAACGTAAGGACAGTGATCCGCCACCGCGCGCTGGACCCCGGCGACGAAGGCGCTGCCGACCGCCATGCCCATCGATCCACCCATGAAGGCGAATTCCTGCACTCCGACCACCACCGGCTGGCCCTCGATGGTACCTGCCGCGTTGGTCAGCGCGTCGGCGTGCGGGTTGGCCGCGCGGGCGGCCTTGAGCCGATCGGGATACTTCTTGCTATCACGGAACTTGAGCGGATCTTCCTTGACCTTCGGCGCGGGCAGAACCTCGAATCCGGCATCGAGCAGTTGCCCCAGCCGCTCGTCGGCGCCGATCCGCCCATGATGCTCGCAGCGCGGGCAGACCGAGAGGTTCTCCTCGTATTCCTTGGTGAACAGCATCTCCTCGCAGCCCGGGCACTTGGTCCACAGGTTATCGGGAGTCTCGCGCTTGGGCGCGAAGGGGAGCGCGTTGCGGACGCGGGTAAGCCAGCTCATCGTGATCCTCTAGTCGACCTTTGAGCCGCGCCCAACCCCCCGGCCAGCTCGCGGCTTCGGAGGTCTTGGACCACTTGGACCACAGTCCTGAGTGAAAAAAGTCCTCTACCGCGCTGGCAGCGGGAAAAATGCAGGAGGATGGGCCACAGCGACGTCATTCGCGCTCCTTGGCACAAGTGGGCCGGGGTAGGAAAACGGATCCTGTCGCCGGGGAAGACGATGCGCGCGCCGGTCCGTATGGCGGTCCGGGCCTCAATGCGGCTGACGGGAGCCGTGCACCGCCTCGGCCAGCGTCGCCACGTATTCGCGGACCATTTCGGGTGCCTCGCCGCCATGTTCGCCGATCAGTTCGACGATCGCCGAGCCGACCACCACCCCATCGGCGACCCGGGCGATGGCGGCGGCCTGCTGGGGCGTGCGGACGCCGAAGCCGACCGCGATAGGCAGATCGGTCGCGGCCTTGAGCCGGGCGACAGCTTCGTCGATGCTCGATTGCGCGGCCTGTTGCAGCCCGGTGATCCCGGCGACCGAGACGTAATAGACGAACCCGGAGGAGCCATCGAGGATAGTCGGCAGGCGTGCGGCATCGCTGGTGGGTGTGGCGAGGCGGATCGGGGCGATGGCGTGCGCGCGCAGCGCGGGGCCGAGTTCGGGGTCTTCCTCGGGCGGAATGTCGACGCAGATCACCCCGTCGACCCCGGCCCTGGCGCACTCCGCGGCGAACCATTCCGGCCCACGGATCGTCATCGGGTTGGCATAGCCCATCAGCACCAGCGGAACGTGCGCATGGCGCTGGCGAAAGCCCGCGGCGATGGCAAAGATGTCGGCGGTGGTCGTCCCGCGCGCAAGACTGCGCAAGTTCGCCGCCTGGATCGCCGGGCCATCGGCCATCGGATCGGTGAACGGCATCCCCAGCTCGATCACGTCCGCGCCGCCCGCGACGAGCGCGTCGAGGATCGCCGCGGTGTCGCCATCACCCGCGGTGACGAAGCAGACGAGCGCGGGGTGCGGCTTGGCGAAGGCGGCGGCGAGGCGGGTTATCACGAAGCCCTCTCCCCTTCAGGGGGAGAGGGTTGGGAGAGGGGGCCGCAAGCGAAGGTCGTCGATCACCAAAGCGATCTTTGCCAGCACCCCTTCCATATTCGAGATGATGTCGGAATTCAGAAATCGAACGACCATGTAACCGCGACTTTCCATGAATTGCGTCCTGAGCGCATCGTAGGACAGTTGTCCGTCGTGGCTGTCCCCGTCCAGTTCGATCACCAGCTTGGGGTCGTTCGCGGCGAAGTCAGCGATGTAGCGATGGTTCTCATCCTGAATGATTTTCTGGCGGCGGAATTTCACCGATTCGAAGCGCTTGGCTCGAAGTTGGAGCCATAGCCGCCGTTCCGGCTCGGTCATCTCCTTCCGCATGTCGCGGGCGCGCTTCGTTAGCTCGAGGTCACGCATTCCCCTCTCCCGACCCTCTCCCCTGAAGGGGAGAGGGCTTTAAAGCTTCACCCCAAGGTGTTCCGCCACCGAGAAGATGTCCTTGTCGCCGCGCCCGCACAGGTTCGCCAAAATAATCGCGTCCTTCCCCAACGTCGGCGCGACCTTCTCGACCGCGGCGATCGCATGAGCGGGCTCCAGCGCGGGGATGATGCCTTCGGTGCGGCAGAGCAACTGGAACGCGTCGAGCGCCTCGACATCGGTGACGCTGGTGTAGTCGACCCGGCCGATCTCCTTGAGCCACGAATGCTCGGGGCCGATGCCGGGATAGTCGAGCCCCGCGCTGATCGAGTGGCCTTCGAGGATTTGGCCGTCGTCGTCCTGGAGAAGATAGGTCTTGTTGCCGTGGAGGATGCCCGGGCGGCCCCCGGCGAGGCTGGCGGCGTGGAGCTTGTCCAAACCATGCCCGGCGGCTTCCACGCCCAGCATCTTCACGTCGGCATCGTCGAGGAACGGATGGAACAGTCCGATCGCGTTGCTCCCCCCGCCGATCGCCGCGACGAGCAGGTCGGGCAGGCGGCCGGTGCGCTTCAGCATCTGTTCGCGCGCTTCGCGGCCGATCACGCTCTGGAAGTCGCGGACAAGCTCGGGGTAGGGGTGCGGGCCGGCGGCGGTGCCGATGATGTAGAAGGTGTCGTGGACGTTGGCGACCCAGTCGCGCAGCGCCTCGTTCATCGCGTCCTTGAGCGTCGCCGCGCCGGCCGTGACCGGGACGACCTCCGCGCCAAGCAGCTTCATCCGGAACACGTTGGGCTGCTGGCGGGCGACGTCGGTCGCGCCCATGAAGATCACGCAGGGCAGCCCGAACCGCGCGCAGACGGTGGCGGTGGCGACGCCGTGCTGACCCGCGCCGGTTTCGGCGATGATCCGGGTCTTGCCCATGCGGATCGCAAGCAGGATCTGACCGATGCAGTTGTTGATCTTGTGCGCGCCGGTATGGTTGAGCTCGTCGCGCTTGAACCACACTTGCGCGCCCCCGAGCTCTTCGGTCAGCCGTGGCGCGAAATAGAGCGGGCTGGGGCGGCCGACATAGTGTTCGAGCAGGTCATCGAACTCGGCCTGGAACGCCGGATCGGCCTTGGCCGCGCGGTAGTGCCGGTCAAGATCGAGCACCAGTGGCATCAGCGTCTCGGCGACGTAGCGTCCGCCGAACTGGCCGAAATGGCCGCGCTCGTCGGGTCCGGTGCGATAGCTGTTGGGGGTCGCGTTCATGGGTGCTTTCACGATTCTCGGGCCGCTTTGCAGAAGGCCGCGATCTTGTCCACGTCCTTGACCCCCGGGGCGCTTTCCACGCCCGACGAAGTATCGACCAGCGGCGCATGGGTGATGCGAAGCGCCTCGGCGACGTTCGCAGGAGTCAGCCCGCCCGCCAGCCCCCACGGCAGCGCACCGCGGTAGGCCGAGAGCAGCGACCAGTCGAACACCAGCCCCATCCCGCCGGGCAGCGCACCCTTGGGGGAGTCTTGGCGTCGAACAGGATCATGTCGGCGGCCCCGGCATAGGCATCGGCGCGGGCGATGTCGGCGGCGGAGGACACCGCCAGCACCTTCCACACCGGCAGGCCGAAGGCGGCGCGCAGTTCAGCGGCGCGCTGCGGGGTTTCGGAGCCGTGGAGTTGCAGCGCCTGCAGCTTGCCGGCAACGGCCGCTGCGGAGATCGAGCTGTCGTCGGCATCGACGAACACCCCGACCTTGGCGATGCGTCCCGCGGCGCGGTCGGCAAGTTCGGCGGCCTGCGCAGGAGAAACGTTGCGCGGGCTGGGCAGGTAGAACATCAGCCCGATGTAATCGGCGCGCGCGCGGATTGCCGCCACCAGCGCGTTGGGGGCGGCAATGCCGCAAATCTTGACAGCGGGGCTCGACATTGGCGGCGGACTAGGCGTTTCGCGCGGCGATGAACAGCGCAGGACAAGAATTGCTTAGCAAATCGGCGCTAAGACCTGCGCGACGTCGATCCTGGAGGAATGGTCCGATGCGTACGGTTGTTGCCCTGGCCGGTTTCGCGGCCACCGCCTTGCTCTCTGCCTGCTCGCCCTCGCCACAGGCGGACGCCGACGAGAAGGCCATACGCGCGGAGACGCCCGCCCAGGCTGAGCAGGCCGCCGAGAAGCCGATGCCCGTGCTCGATGCACAGGGTAACGAGCTGGACCCCGAGCTCGCCGACGCGGTGCGCGAGAAGATGGAAGAAGAAAAGGCGGCGCAGGAAGACAGCGGGGGCGATGCCAGCGCGCCGAGCGACGACGGCGCCGCGCCCAGCAACGACGAGACCTGACCCGCGCCTACGGCGCCAGTTCGTACATCACGGTGACGTTGGCGTTGAGCTGAAGCTCGCCCGGCTGGATCGGTGCGGGCGGGGGAGGCGCCATCGCCGCTTCACCGCGAGCGAACATCACCTGCGGCGGGCCATAGTACCCCCCGCTCTCGCTGATCGAAAGAACCCGCACAACGCGCAGCCCTGCCGCGCGGGCGTAAAGTTCGGCCCGCTCGCGTGCTTTCTTCATTGCCGCGATGCGGGCTTCGTCGGTCGCCGGGTCGGCGTCGTCCATCTGGAAGCTTGGCCCGTTGACCTGGTTGGCGCCCGCCGCGACCAGCGTGTCGATCACCTTGCCGTAATCGCCCAGCCGGCGTTGGCGGACCGAAACGTTGTTGCTGACGGTATAGCCGACGATCTTCTGCAACTGCTGTTCCGGCGGCGGCGGGATGTACTGCGTGCCGTTGACCCGCGCCGCCATCATCGCATCGCGGTTGGGGTCCGAATAGATCGGGTTGACCGACAGATTGCTGGTCTGGATGTCGCGCTCGGCGATCCCGGCGGCCTTCAAGGCGGCGATCACCCGGGTCATCGCGCGCGAGTTCTCGCCCAGTGCTTCGCCCGCGGTCTTGCCCTGGGTGGTCACGCCCGAATTGAACACCGCCAAGTCCGGCTGGCGGAGCGAACGACCCTCGGCGCTGACCGTCAGCAGGGTGTTGCCCGGCGCGATCGTCAGCGGCGGGGGGGGCTGCGCGAGCGCGCCGGAGGGCAGCGCGGCGGCGCAGAGGAGCACGCTCAACAAGGCTGGCGCAAAACGCTTCATCGGTGGTTGCCTCTCGGTTGGTCGCTTGCGGTGTGACCTGGCGAGCCTTGCGCGCGCCTGAACTAGAGCGTCGCCCCGATCGCTCGCGCGGCCGCCACCGGGTCCTCGGCGCGGCTGATCGGGCGGCCGATCACCAGCACGCCGGCGCCCGCATCGCGCGCGGCCTTCGGGGTGACCGCGCGTTTCTGGTCGCCCAGGCTGGTGCCCGCCGGGCGCAGTCCGGGGACGACGACCAGGCCGTCCTTCCATGCCGCATGGACAGCGGCAACCTCGCGGCCCGAGCAGACGACCCCATCGAGCCCGGCGGTGCGCGCCAGATCGGCGATGCGCAGGACCTGATCGTGGGGGCCACCCGCCACACCCGTCAGTGCGAGGTCCCGCTCGTCGAGGCTGGTCAGCATGGTTACCGCGACGACCTTGCAATGCTCGCCCGCCGCGGCCTTGGCGTCTTCCATCATCGCCCGCCCGCCGCTGCCGTGAACGGTGACGATCGCAGGTTCGAGCACGTGGATTGCCTGCATCGCCGCGGCGACGGTGTTGGGAATGTCGTGGAGCTTGAGATCGAGGAAGATCGGCAGGCCCAGCTTGGCGATCTCATGCACGCCGTGATGGCCATGCGCGCAGAAGAACTCGAGCCCCAACTTGATCCCTCCGATATGCGAATGGACCTTTTTCGCCAATTCCAGGGCCGGATCGAGCTGTGGGACGTCGAGCGCGAGGTAGACCGGATTGGTCATGCGGGCGGCGAAGGCGTGGTGGTCGCGGGAATTTCGGCAACGGTGTTGGGCCGGGCGATCGTCGCTTCCAGCCCCGCGATCCGCCGCCGCATTCGCCAGCGCTGCGTGCGGTGGAGCGCCCACATCGGCACCAGCCCCAGCAGGAACGCGCCGATCACCAGCGCGGGCAGCTTGGTTTCGAGCACCAGCGAATTCCAGATGCGCACTTCGACCGGCTGCCAGTTGTTGATCGCGAACAGCACGAGCACTACCGCCAGCAGCACCCAGAAGATGGTTCGCAGTATTCCCATCGAGTGGTTCGCCCCTTGTGACCCTTGCGAAAACGATAGGTCGGATTGGCGGGGAAGGGAAGGGTGGGGCTGACTAGTCCTCTCTCCTTCAGGGGAGAGGGTTGGGAGAGGGGGTTACGCTCCAAACACCCGTTCGAAAATGCGATCCACCTGGGCGAAATGGTAATCCAGCCCGAAGCTGGCCTCGAGCACCTCGCTCGGCACCCGCGCGGTCACCTCCGGATCGGCGCGGAGCAGCTCAAGCAGCGATTTGGCCCCGTCGCTTTCCCAGACCTGCATAGCGCTGCGCTGGACGATGCGGTACGAATCCTCGCGGCTCAACCCGGCCTGGGTCAGCGCCAGCAGCACCCGCTGCGAATGGACCAGCCCGCCCATGCGGTCGAGGTTCTTGCGCATCCGCTCGGGGTAGATCAGCAGCTTGTCGATCACCCCGGTCAACCGGGCCAGCGCGAAGTCGAGCGTGATCGTCGCGTCGGGCGCGATATAGCGTTCGACCGACGAGTGGCTGATGTCGCGCTCGTGCCACAAGGCGACGTTTTCGAGCGCGGGGACCACCGCCGAGCGGACCATCCGGGCGAGACCGGTCAGGTTTTCGGTGAGGATCGGGTTGCGCTTGTGCGGCATCGCCGAGCTGCCCTTTTGCCCTGGCGAGAAATACTCCTCGGCCTCGAGCACTTCGGTGCGCTGAAGGTGGCGGATTTCGGTCGCCAGCCGCTCGACCGATCCGGCAATCACCCCCAAGGTGGCGAAGAACATCGCGTGACGATCGCGCGGGATGACCTGGGTGCTGATCGGCTCGGGGACGAGGCCTAGCTTGTCGGCGACGTATTCTTCGACCACCGGATCGACGTTGGCGAACGTGCCCACCGCGCCCGAGATCGCGCACGTCGCGATCTCCGCGCGCGCCGCGATCAGCCGCGTCTTGCAGCGGGCAAACTCGGCATAGGCCTGGGCGAGCTTGAGTCCGAACGTGGTCGGTTCGGCGTGGATGCCGTGGCTGCGGCCGATCGTGGGCGTGTGCTTGTGCTCGACCGCGCGGCGCTTGAGCGCGGCGAGCAGCGCGTCGAGATCTGCGAGCAAGATGTCGCTGGCGCGGCATAACTGCACCGCAAGCGTGGTGTCGAGCACGTCCGAGCTGGTCATGCCCTGGTGCATGAAGCGGGCCTCGTCGCCCACTTGGTCGGCGACCCAGGTGAGAAACGCGATGACGTCGTGCTTGACCACAGCTTCGAGCGCATCGATCGCGGCGACGTCGATCTTTGGGTTCGTTGCCCACCAGTCCCACAGCGCCTTGCCCGCGGACGCCGGCACCACGCCGAGATCGCCCAGCTTGTCGGTTGCGTGGGCTTCGATTTCGAACCACACGCCATAGCGCGCCTCGGGCTCCCAGATCGCGGTCATCGCGGGGCGGGCGTAGCGGGGGATCATCGGAAACTCCGGGAAGCTGGGGACGCGGGTGCCGCTAAGCGGCGGGCCAGCGGAAGTCCAGCGCGGTATCCCCAACCGGACGCCCGGCGGCATCGAAGCCGCGTTCGACGATGCGGCCCGCGCCGTGGTTGTCCACGGCGACGACGGTCGAGCAGCGGGTGCCGTAAAGCGTGCTGCGGATGAACGGCGGGGTGTCGGCGGGTTCGACCGCTATGTCCGAAGGTTCGCGAGGCGGCAGGCCGATCGCTGGCCGGTTTTCGCTGGCGAGGATTGCATACAAGGCGGCGGGGTCGGAGGAATTCGCGCTCAGCCAGTCGGTCAGCGCAGCTTTGAGCGCCAGAGTCTTGGGCCACGGTTCGTCGAGCGCGCCGTTGCTGAGGCCATAGACGCCATGGCCTAGCGTCGTGCGCAGAGCTTCGGGGCGGTTGGTCAGAAATTCCAGCTTGCCCGCGCCGATCGCCAACAGGCTGAACGGATTGTAGGCGTCGAGGTCCGCCGGTGGCGCCGCGCCGGCGAGCATCGCGCTGACCAGTTCGCCGCGCGAACGCCGTGCCGGATTCGGATCGCCGAAGCCGCGGCGATTGGTGATGAGGGCGAACCGGGCTGCTTCGCTTACGCCCAGCCAGGTTCCGCCGCCGGTCATATCGCGTCCGGCGACGATGCCGCTGCTGGCGTCCCATCGCGCCAGCGCAGCCGCGGGGCGCGCATGATACTCGTCGCGGTTGCCGATCGCGACCAGCCGCCAGCGCGGGTGCGCGTGCCAGGCGAGCGCGGCGACGCACATGTTATCGCTTACCTGGCCTAAGCCCGCTCATGAGCGGCAGACCGATCGTCGTCAGCCTCCCAGCGCCTTGTCCTCGTTGGCGCGCTTGATCAGGTATTGGCGGATCGACTCGACGTCTTCGGTCTTCAGCGCCGCGCTGAACGAGACCATGCCGTTGTGCTTGAGCGCGCCGTCGATCACCACCGCCTTGATCGCCTCGGCCGAGCCGATCGCGCCCGAATGGCGCAAGTCGGGGACAAGCCCCCCGGCCACCGCAGCGTCACCATGACAGACCGAACAATAGCGTCCGAACAGGTCGCCGCCGGACGTCACTTGCTGCGGCGTGCCGTTGAATGCCGGGGGATCGAGCACCAGCTGTGCGCTGGGCTTGGGCGGCGGCAGCTTGCCCTTGGCGCCCAGCTTGAACACCAGCAGGCGGCTGACGTTCTGGACCGAACCCGACTTGTTGGCGACCGCGCCCGCGGCGAGATCGTAAACCCCGCCCCAGCCCACGAGGATCGCCACGTACTGCTCCCCCTTGATCGCATAGGTCATCGGCGCGGCGATGATCCCGGTCTGCGCGGGAAACGACCACAGCTTCTGGCCCTTGTCGGCGCTGTAAGCGGCGAATTCGCCCGCCGCGCTGCCCTGGAATACCAGGTTGCCCGCGGTCGCCAGCGTACCCCCGTTCCACGGCCCCTTGTAGGGCACCGTCCAGCGCGCCTTGTGCGCGACCGGGTCCCATGCGACGAGTGCGCCGGTGGTCGCCGCCGCCGCCCCGGCGCGTATGGCCTTGTCGGCGGGAAGCGCGGTCTTGCCGCTCGCCAGGCCTACCTGAAAGCCGATCGCCGAGGGTTTCCAAGTCGGGTCGGCGAGATAGGCCGCGCCGACGACGTTGGTCGGGATGTAGACCAGGCCCGTCTTCGGGCTGAAGCTCATCGGATGCCAGCTGTGCGCCCCCATCGCGCTGGGCATCGACACGAAGGTCTTGCCGGTTTTCTCGTAGCGCGCCTCGGGTGCGATTTGGGGACGTCCGGTGACCGGATCGATCCCGGTGGTCCAATTCTGCGGCATGACCGATCCGGCCGAGATGAACTGCCCGGTCTTCGCGTCAAGGACGTAGAAATAGCCGTTCTTGGGCGCATGCAGCGCGACGTGACGGGCCTTGCCGGCGATCGTCAGGTCGGCGATCGTGATCTGGGCATTGCTGTCAAAGTCCCAGCGGTCCTCCGGGGTTTCCTGGAAGTGCCAGGCGTAGGCACCGGTATCGGCATTCACCGCAACCACCGACGAAGTGTAGAGGTTATCGCCGCTGCGACCCATGGGGGCTGGGTTCCACGGCTCGGCGTTGCCGGTGCCGAACAGAATGAGGTTGGTCGTCGGATCGTAGGTGATCAGAATCCCACACCGTGCCGCCGCCACCCAGCTCCCACCAGTTACCGGTCCACGTCTTGGCCGCAGCTTCCATCGCCTTGTCCTCGAAGCCCTTGGCCGGGTTGCCGGGGACGGTGTGGAAGCGCCATAGCTCGGCCCCGGTCTCGGGATCGAACGCGGCGATGCTGCCGCGAGCACGGTATTCAGAGCCGGCGTTGCCAATGATCACTTTGCCCTTGGCGATCCGCGGCGCGCCGGTGATCGCGTAGCTCGTCTGATCGGGGACGACGGCCTTCTCCCAGATTTGCTTGCCGGTCTTGGCGTCGAGCGCGATCAGGCGCCCGTCGAGCGCGGCAACGAACAGCTTGTCGCCATAGAGCGCGGCCCCTCGGTTGACCGCGTCGCAGCAGACGCGAACCAAGGTTTCGCGCGGTACCTTGGGATCGTAGGACCACAGCAGCTTCCCGGTGGCGGCGTCGTAGGCCTTGACCATGCTCCACGCGGTGGTGGTGTAGAGTACCCCACCGTGCATCAGGGGGGTCGCTTCCTGCCCGCGCGCGGTGTCGAGATCGGCCGACCAGGCGAGGCCGAGGTCCTTGACCGTTGCGTCGTTGACCTGGGTCAGGGTGGCGAAGCGCTGCTCGTTGGTGTCACGGCCATACGACAGCCACTCGCCTTCGGGGGCGGATGCGAGCAGCGCGTCGGTGACGCCAGATGTGGCGGGGGCGGAGGCGGCCTTTTCGCCCGTGCCGTTGAGGTTGCAGGCGGCGAGGGGCAGCAGCGCCGCCAGTGCGAATTTGGTGATGCGCATACGCGAAGTCTCTCCCGGCGGAGCGCCGTCGAGCGGCGCTTACCCCGGCACCGGGTTATGGACCCGGCAGGGAATGTCAATCAGGCCTGTTCGCCTAAAGCCGAGCGGCGGTCGATCAGGTCTTCGCGCCCAGCGCGAATACGTTGATATAACGCGATGAAGGCTATCTTAAGCACGCCGCGCAAGATGGCGTTGACCGGGTCCGGCAATACCGGGCGAACGACTTTGCCGCTATTCCGCTCGCACGGATCGTTCAGGAGACCGCCCGTGCCGAGGAAACCAAAGTTCCCGGCCCAGGGGCAGCGCACACAGCCAATTCCATCCGCGGAATCGCGGGGGAGGCGGGACGATGGGCAAAAGCCCGAGGACCAGGCTGGCCTGTTGTGGAACAAGTTCCGTTCCGAGCCCGTCGACTAGACGGCTCGCGTGTGCAGCCACTGGGTTACCATCCCGGAGCGAAATCGGGTCGCCGCTCCGGGCCGGGATTGGTCCCCACTGCAGCCGTCGTGTCAGACTCTAACGCCGCCGCGCTCCTCGACCAAATCCTCTCGGTTCACGTCGAAATCCTTCGCTGAGTGCCTTTCGCGCAATTGCGTCTCGGGCCTTCCAAACGTCCGGTTGACCATCCGCCCGCGCTTGACCGCCGCGCGCGCGCCGATTTGGTCAACCCAGCGGAGCACATTGGCGTATTCGTCGACGCCCAGAAATTCCTGGCCGCCGTAAGCTTCTTTCATCACCGCGCCGTACCACGGCCAGATCGCCATATCCGCGATCGTGTACTCGCTGCCGACCATGTACTCGTGCGTCGCCAGATGGGTGTCGAGGACGTGAAGCTGGCGTTTCACTTCCATCGCGAAGCGGTCGATCGCATATTGGATCTTGATCGGGGCATAGGCGTAGAAGTGGCCGAACCCGCCGCCCAGATAGGGCGCGGCGCCCATCTGCCACATCAGCCAGTTGAACGTCTCGGCGCGGGCGCGGGTTTCGGTGGGGAGGAACGCCCCGAACTTCTCGGCGAGGTAGACGAGGATTGATCCGCTTTCGAACAGCCGCACCGGCGGGTCGAGCGAGTGGTCGGCCATCGTGGGTATCTTGGAGTTGGGGTTCAACGCGACAAACCCGCTGCCGAATTGCTCGCCTTCGCCGATCCGGATCAGCCAGGCGTCATACTCCGCCCCGGAATGCCCGGCAGCGAGCAGTTCCTCGAGTAGGATTGTCACCTTGACCCCGTTGGGAGTGCCCATCGAGTAGAGCTGGAGCGGATGTTCGCCCACGGGCAGTACGTGTTCCTTGGTCGCGCCAGAGACCGGTCGGTTGATGCTGGCGAACGCGCCGCCGTTAGCCTTGTCCCACACCCACACCTTGGGTGGAACGTAGCCGGCGGGAAAGTTGTTGGCGGGATCGGGTTCGTCGGCCATCGGGCGCTCCTATCGGGTATGCGAGTTGCAACCGATGTAGGATGTCGAGCGTGCGTTCGGCAACCACCGGCTTCGGAAAACCTCAACTCATCGTGTCAGGCGGCGGCCGCGATCGTCCGGCGTCACTCATGAATCCGGGTCAGCAATTCGATCAGCGTCTCGACTTCCCTGTCGCTGAACCGCGACTTGAGCCAGCGTTCGTGAACCATCATCGCGTCCTTGGCGACCCTGAGCGTCGCGCGCCCGGCATCGGTTAGGTTGAGCATCTGCTTGCGGCCGTCGTTCGGTGACTTGCCACGCGCCAGAAATTTCCTGGCTTCGAGCCGGTTAACGATCGCCATCGTCGTCGCCCGGTCCGTCCGCATCCGCTGGGCAAGGTCCGTCTGGCTGATTCCGGGACGATCGTCGATGAGCCACAGCGTCGAAACTTGCTTCTGGGTGAGATCGAGATCGGCGAATGTCTCGCTGAAATGGCGATAGGTCGCGCCATGGGCGAGACGGATGTGGAAGCCCAGTATGTCGCGGATTTCGCCGATATCGTCGTTGCCCATCACACGTTGGGAAGTCGGCACCGGGGACTGGTTAGGCCGTGTCATCCCAGTCCCCGCGACAATCGTACGTACTGCATACGACAACAGTCGAGCAGGGGATTGATGTCAACGTCGCCGCACCGCCGATTCAAAAGCCCCGGCGCAGCGACAAGGCGACGCCGACGTGCGAGTTACGGTCGCGAAATTCGCGGACGTCAGGCAGCGGCGCGCTGCGGTTGGGTGTGAAGAACAGGCGCTCGCGCTGGCCGGCGGATTGGGTGACGTTGTCCAGATCGAGCCGTACCGTCGTCTTCGGATCGGGCCGGTATTCGGCGAACGCGGTGACGAACGGTTTCGAATTGATGTTTCTGTCGGTCTCGTCGGTGCGGAAGAAGGTGAACGAATCGCGGTCGGACACGGTCGTGCCGAACGCGAACTTGCCGGCGTCGCGGCGCAGCTCGACTTCCCATTGCCAGTCCGGCCAGAAGTCGCTCCAGTTGCGGACCTTGCCGCTCAACGGATCGCGCACCCGGGTGTTCTGGAGCGTGCCGGTGCTGCGTAGGTGGAAGTATTTGAGCCCGATGGAGTCGAGAGGCGCATCGAGCGTCAGCGAAACGAAGCGTCGGGTGCCGGTACCGATGTTGCCGGGGGCGTCGAGGCCCTCGGGCGTTAGGATGCGGTCCTGCAACTTGGCGATGCGGTCGTAGCCTGCTTCGAGCTTGGCCAATCCCTTGCCCAGCAGCGGATGCTCGAGCGTCCCGCGTAGCTCCCAAGCGCGCTGCGGCTGGAGATCGGCGTTGCCGCCGTTGACCCGGTCGGCGCCCAGTTCGGCGTTGTCGATGAAGTCGTAGAAATTGAGCTGGGCAACCTTGCGCCGCGCCACCAGTTGCGCATGCCAGCCGCCCCGAGGCTTCCAGTCGAGCGTGACGCTGGGCTTGAGAAATTTCAGCGAGCGTTTCTCATCGGCGTCGCCGCCCACCGCCAGCTTCGATGTCTCGAAGGCGAGGCTGGCGTCGAGCCGGATCGCCCGCGATAGCTGGCGCCCGGCATTGACGTAAGTCTCGGTGCGCAGTTCGTCGACCACGGCCTGGTCGATCGGCAAGTCGATCCGATTGCGCGCTCCGCCGGCGCCGAGCAAGTACAGCTCAGTGGCGTTGTCCAGACGATTGTAGGCTACTTCTCCGCCAAGCTCGAACGATAGTCCGAGCAGGTTTACGCGCGACCAGCTCAGCCGTCCCAGCACTTCGTCGTAACGCGAATCTGTCAATTGCTCGAACCCGCCGACGGTCATCCCGGCGATCCGAACGAGCGTCGATTCCGAGTTCTCGCGCTCGCGCCGGTTGGCGAGACCGACGAACTTGATCGTTCCCCCCGCCAGCGGGCGCGAGATGTCGCCTCCCAGCTCGTAGCTGGGGGTGTCGAAGTCTTGAAACAGACGATCGTCGCGGTCTGGGCCGATCGCGGGGGTCACTCGATTGGTCTGGCTGAGCTTGAACGTGCTGGGTGCGTAGCGTGCGTTGAGGTGGATCGCACGGTCGGCGGCCTGCTCCATCGCCCAGCTCGCCGATACGAACGGATCGTGCTGGCGGATGGTGTTCACCTTGCGGCGCAGTTCCTTGAACTGGCCGCCAGGCAGGAAGGTCAGCCGGTCGAATCCATCCTCGCGTGTGTCGCTGCGCCCGCTCCCGGCGGACAGGTTGACGCCTCGACGCGCCGCGACGGATCAGCACCGAGGCGTCGAGGTTGGGCATGACGTGGCCGCCGATGATCCTGGCGAGTTTTACCGTGGCGTTGCCGTCGATCCCACCCTCGGTAGTGAGGATGACGTTGAGCACCTGGCTTTTGCTGGCGTAATCCGATCCGAACAGGTCGCCGGGGCCGATTTCCACGCGCAGCACGCGGCTGGCCGGAATGCGGGCGAGAATGGTTTCGAGCGAATCCGACTTGGACGAGGGGCGCGCGCCGTTGAACACGACGTTGCCGGCCGTACCGGCGAACCCGCGGACATCGCCGTTGGTCTGCTCGATCGCGAAGCCGGGCACCCGACGGACGATGTCGAGGGCGTTGGCGGGGGCAAACTGGGCGAAGAACGCTGCGTCATAGGCGGTGGTGCGGACGCCTGGCTGGGCCGGGGCGGGGACTCCGCCGGCCGCGGGCTGGGCGAGCGCGGGAGTGGCGACAATGGCCAATGCCATCACCGCTGCGGTACGCTGTGCGGTCGAAAAATTGTCCTGTCCCATGGGCTTGCACCATAGCGAGGAGCCGCCGCGACATAAGTGGTCTGCTGCGCTGTTGGTAGGACGTTATCGGGTTTTGGTCGATTGTTGCGCGGGCATGGGTGTCAACCCGCGTCGGAATGGCCGCCTTCGCCCGCTTGGTTGAACACCGTCGCGCGGGTCTGGGGTGGCGGTTTCATGCTTTGGGCGAGCGTTGCCACCGCGCCGCGCGCGATCGGCGAGAGCGCATCCGCGCCGCCCGCAAGCAACGCTGCCTTCATTCGCGGATCCCAGAACTTGACGATGTGGTCGGCGGTCGCGGCGACGGCATTGTCCTGGCCAATCGCCGCGAAATTCAGTGCGATCTGGTCGATCATGTGATTGAGGCGAGCGAGGTCCATGTCTACTCGGCGGCCTCCATATGACCCTCGATCCGCCGCGATCTGGCCGAAAGCTCCTCGTATTCCTCTTGCCAGTCGCTCGGCCCGTTGCTGGGCATCACCTGCACCGCGGTCACCTTGTATTCCGGGCAATTGGTCGCCCAGTCGCTGAACTCGGTGGTGACGACGTTGGCCTGCGTCGCGGGGTGATGAAAGGTGGTGTAGACCACTCCCGGTGCGACCCTGTCCGTGACCAGCACGCGCAGGGTGGTTTCCCCCGTGCGGCTCGTCAGCCTGGTCCAGTCGCCCGACTTGAGCCCGCGGTTCTCGGCGTCTGCCGGGTGCATCTCGAGCAGGTCTTCGGGATGCCACACGACGTTGTCCGTGCGCCGGGTCTGCGCGCCGACGTTGTAGTGGCTGAGGATGCGCCCGGTGGTCAGCAGCAGCGGATAGCGCGGCCCGGTCTTCTCGTCGGTCGGCACATAGTCGGTGACGACGAACTTGCCTTTTCCGCTGGCGAAGCTGTCGACGTGCATCACCGGCGCGCCGTCGGGGTACGCCTCATTGACCGGCCACTGCAGTGAACCGCATTCGTCGAGCCGGGCGAACGACACGCCCGCGAAACTGGGGGTCAGCCGCGCGACTTCGTCCATGATCTGGCTGGCGTGAGTATAGCTCCAGCCGAGGCCCATCGCATTGGCGAGCAACTGGGTCACTTGCCAGTCCTCGTAGCCGTTGGCGGGCTCCATCACCTTGCGGACCGGCTGGATGCGGCGCTCAGCGTTGGTGAAGGTGCCGTCCTTCTCGAGGAAGGTGCTGCCGGGCAGAAAGACGTGCGCGTAGTTGGCGGTTTCGTTGAGGAACAGGTCGTGGACTATCACGCAGTCCATCGCCTTGAGCCCGGCTGCGACATGGTGCGTGTTGGGATCGGACTGGAGGATGTCCTCGCCCTGGATGTAGATCGCGCGGAAGCTGCCATCGAGCGCGGCGTCGAGCATGTTGGGGATGCGCAGGCCGGGCTCGGGATCGAGCGTCACGCCCCAATCGGCCTCGAAAAGCGCTCGCGCCGAGGCGTCGGAGATGTGGCGATAGCCCGAGAGTTCGTGCGGGAAACTGCCCATGTCGCACGCGCCCTGGACGTTGTTCTGGCCGCGCAGCGGGTTCACGCCGACGCCGGGGCGGCCGATGTTGCCCGTCGCCATCGCGAGGTTGGCGATGGCCATGACGGTCGATGAGCCCTGCGAGTGTTCGGTGACGCCGAGGCCGTAGTAGATGGCACCGTTGCCGCCGGTGGCGAAGAGCCGCGCCGCGGCGCGCAAGTCGGCGGCGGGAACGCGGGTGACGGCCTCGAGCGTCTCGGGCGAATGACGCTCGTCGGAAACGAACCGCGCCCAGTCCTGATACTCGTCCCAGTCGCACCGCGCGCGCACGAACGCCTCGTCGGCCAGCCCCTCGGTGACGATCGTGTGCGCCAGCGCGGTCAGCACCGCGACGTTGGTGCCGGGCTGGAGCGGGAGGTGGTACGCCGCCTCGACGTGCGGCGACTTGACCAGGTCGATCCGCCGCGGGTCAATCACGATCAGCTTGGCGCCCTGGCGCAGACGCCGCTTCATCCGCGACGCGAACACCGGGTGCGCGTCGGTCGGGTTGGCGCCGATCACCATCATGACGTCGGCGTGCATCACGCTGTCGAAGTCCTGCGTTCCCGCGCTGGTCCCGAAGGTGGTCTTGAGGCCATAGCCGGTGGGCGAGTGGCAGACCCGCGCGCAGGTATCGACGTTGTTCGTCCCGAACCCGGCGCGGACCAGCTTCTGCACCAGGAAGGTCTCCTCGTTGGTGCAGCGGCTCGAGGTGATCCCGCCCAGCGCCCGCGCGCCGTGTTGCGCCTTGATCGCCGCAAGCCGGTCGGCTGCGAAGCTTATCGCCTCATCCCACGAGACTTCGCGCCAGGGCTGGTCGATGGTCTCGCGGATCATCGGCCGGGTGATCCGGTCGGCGTGGTTGGCATAGCCCCAGGCGAACCGCCCCTTGACGCAACTGTGCCCGCGGTTGGCCTTGCCGTCCTTCCACGGCACCATCCGCACGAGCTGCTCGCCCCGCATCTCGGCGCGGAAAGTGCAACCGACCCCGCAATAGGCGCAAGTCGTAACCACGCTGCGTTCGGGTTTGCCGATTTCGGCGACCGCCTTTTCGTTGAGCGTGGCGGTCGGGCATGCCTGGACGCAGGCGCCGCAGGACACGCATTCGCTCGACATGAAGTCGTCGCTCGACTGTCCGGCGCTGATCTTGCTGGCGAAGCCGCGCCCGTCCATCGTCAGCGCGAAGGTGCCCTGAACCTCGTCGCAGGCGCGCACGCAGCGCGAGCAGGCGATGCACTTGGAGGGGTCGAAATCGAAATAGGGGTTCGAGGTGTCGGCCGCTTCGCCGAGGTGATTCTCGCCCGTGTAGCCATAGCGCACGTCGCGCAGGCCCACTTGCGCGGCGGCGTCCTGCAACTCGCAGTCGTTGTTGGCCGAACACGTCAGGCAATCGAGCGGGTGATCGGAGATGTACAGTTCCATCACCCCCTTGCGCAGCTTGTCCAAACGCGGCGTCTGGGTGCGAACCGTCATCCCTTCCGCGACCGGGGTTGTGCAGCTCGCCGGGGTGCCCTTGGCGCCGTCGATCTCGACCAGACACAGGCGGCACGATCCGAACGCCGCCATGTTGTCGCTGGCGCAAAGCTTGGGGATCGACCCGCCGCTCAGCGCCGCGGCGCGCATCACGCTGGTGCCCGCGGGCACGGTGATCGGGCGGCCGTCGATGGTCAGCGTGACCTGCGTCTGGCTCAGGACTTCCGGCGTGCCGAAGTCTGCTTGCGGTTCATAGCCGATGGCGCGTCTCCGCCGCGGCCAAGTCGGCCGGGGTGTTAATGTTAGCAGGTTTATGGTCCGATTTCACCGGCCGCGCGGCGATCGCCTCGGCGAACGCAAGCATCGAGTGGCGGCCGTCAGATTCGAGAATTGCGGATACGATCGCGGCGGCGCTCGCAGGCCACAGGCCGATCACTGGCTGGTCGGCAAGATAGGCCGGGGCAGGGGCGAGCATGGTGGGAAGGTCATCGGGCAGACCGAGCGAGTCTACCCCGCATGTCAGCACAGTCTCGTACCCGGCATCCTGCGCATGACGAAGCGCCGCCGCGATCCCGCCGAGCGGGCCCATGCCGGCGGCAGGCCAATCGGGCAGGGTGGGGGCAGGGGCGGTCTCGCGCCCCACCACGATCACGTGGCCGCACCAGCCCGCCAAGGCATCCACCGCGGTAGCGATCAGCGAGTGCCCGGCGACTTCGGCCAGTGCCTTGTCGCTGCCGAAGCGGATCGATCTACCCCCGGCGAGGACCGCGCCGAGGATCACGCCGCAAAATCCTCTGGCCATTGGCGCAGTGCACTCAGCACAGGATAGGGCGTGAACCCGCCCAGCGCGCACAACGAGCCGAACTTCATCGTCTCGCACAAGTCTTCGAGCAGCGCGATCTCTTCGGCTTTGCCGCGGCCATGCTGCGCAGCATTGTGCATTTGCGGAAGCGCCTCGACTGCATCCACCGGCCGCCCGCCGCCACGAATCCGGTCGATCAGCTCGACCCCGCGAACTGCGCCGATCCGGCACGGGGTGCACTTGCCGCAGCTCTCCGCGGCGCAGAATTCCATGGCGAACCTGGCCATCCGGCCCATGTCTGCGGTGTCGTCGAACACCACGATCCCGCCATGGCCGATCAGCGCGTCGGCAGCGGTATAAGCTTCGTAGTCGAAGGCGATGTCGAACTGGTCGGGGTGGAGGTAGGCGCCCAATGGCCCGCCGACCTGGACCGCCTTGACCGGACGGCCGCTCGCGGTGCCGCCGCCGATAGCGTAGACCAATTCGCGCAGGGTCACCCCAAACGCGGTCTCGTAGAGCCCACCATGTTTGACGTTGCCCGCGATCTGGATCGGCATGGTACCCTTGGATCGCGCGAAGCCGAGCGCGCCGTACTCGGCGCTGCCTCCGTCGGCCAGAATGTGCGGCACCGCGGCCAGCGTCAGCACGTTGTTGACCACCGTCGGGCAGCCGAACAGGCCTTCGATCGCCGGCAGCGGGGGCTTGGCGCGGACTTCGCCGCGCTTGCCCTCGAGGCCGTTGAGCAGCGAGGTTTCCTCGCCGCAGACATAGGCCCCCGCGCCGATGCGCACCTCGCACACGAACGGGGCGAGTTTGGCGGCGGCCAGATCGATCGCCGCGCGCAATTTAGCAACGGCGTGCGGATATTCGCTGCGGATGTAGATGTAGCCCTGGCGCGCGCCGACCGCGTGGGCGGCGATCGCCATGCCTTCGAGCAGCGCGAACGGATCGCCCTCCATCAGCATCCGGTCGGCGAATGTGCCGCTGTCGCCTTCGTCGGCGTTGCAGACGATGTACTTCTTCGAGCCAGGGGCGGTGTGCACGGTCTGCCACTTGATCCCCGCCGGAAACCCCGCCCCCCCGCGCCCGCGCAGGCCGCTGGCGGTGACTTCGGCGCAGACCTGCTCGGGCGGCAGCGCTAGCGCGCGGTCGAGTCCCACCCAGCCGCCGGTGGCAGCATAGTCACCCAGACTGAGCGGGCGCGTCTTGCCGGCGCGGGCGAACGTCAGACGCTGCTGTCCCTCGATGAAGGGGTGTGCGGCGATTGAGCCGATGCACTTCTCCTCCACCCCTGTCCCGTGAAGGGGCGATGGCTTTAGGATAGAAGCCACATCTCCCACAGTGACCGGCCCCCACCCGATCCCGTCGATCTCGACCAGCGGCTCGAGCCAGTGCATCCCCCAGCTCGAGACCCGCTCGACCGTACAGCCCAGCCGGGCGAACTCCCCTGCGACCGAGTCCGCGCCGCAGGCCAGCGCCAGCGCGTCGTCGGAGATGCGCACGCCAGGAAGCTTGGGCGTCATGCCGAGCGCACCAGCGCGATCAGCGCCGCCTCGTCGAGCCGGGCATGGAGCGTATCGCCCAGCCGCGCGCTAGGACCGACGCTGCACAGGCCGAGGCAATAGACCGTGGCGAGCCGCACCCGCTCGCCCGCCGCCGCCTCGGCCGCGCCGACCAGCGCTTCGACCCCGCGCGCCTGGCAAGCCTCTGCACGGCATAGCTGCACCACTGGCCGCGGGTCGGGCTCGGCGCGAAAGTCGTGGTAGAAGCTCACGACGCCGTGAACCTCGGCGCGGCTGAGGTTGAGCGCCTTGGCGATTCCGCGTTCCGCCTCAGCGTCGACGCAGCCGAACTCGGCCTGGACCGCATGGAGGATCGGCAGCAACGGGCCTTCGAAAGCGCCATGCTCGGCGCAGATTTCGGCAAGGCGCGCGCCTTTTTCTTTGGGCGCAGTCACAGCCGGTCCGCATGCCAGGCGACGTGGTCGGCCATGAAGGTCGAGATGAAATAGTACGAGTGATCGTAGCCCTGCTGCATCCGGATCGTCGCCGCGATCCCGGCGCGGTCGCAGGCTTGCTGCAGCAGATGCGGCTTGAGCTGCTCGTCGAGGAAATTGTCGGCGGTGCCCTGATCGATCAGCAAATCGGGCAGCCGTGCGCCATCGTCGATCAAGGCACAGGCGTCGTACTCGCGCCAGGCCGCGCGGTCCGGTCCGAGATAGCCGCCCAACGCCTTCTCGCCCCACGGGCAATTGAGCGGGCTGACGATCGGCGCAAACGCGCTGACCGAGCGGAAGCGGGCCGAATTGCGCAAGGCGACGGTCAGCGCGCCGTGGCCGCCCATCGAATGCCCGGTGATGCCCTGGCGCGCCCTGTCGACGGGAAATTCCGCGGCGATAAGTTCGGGCAACTCGCGCTCGACGTAGCTTCTCATGCGAAAGTTGGCGGCCCAGGGCGCCTGCGTGGCATCGACATAGAAACCGGCGCCCTTGCCGAAGTCATATCCGTCGCCGTCTGGCACATCGTCACCGCGCGGGCTGCTGTCGGGCGCCACGAAGATGATCCCATGCTGGGCGCAAGCGGCGCGGTATTCGCCCTTTTCGGTGACATTGGCGTGGGTGCAGGTCAGGCCCGAAAGATACCACAGGACCGGCAGCTTGGCGCCCGGATCGTGATCCGGAACAAACACTGCAAAGGTCATCGGCGTGCCGGTCTCGACGCTGGCATGGCGGTAGACGCCCTGCGTGCCGCCGTGGCTGCGATTTTCCGAAAGCCTCTCCATGTTCTTGTGCCTAAACCTGCAAATACTGTCGAATACGAAAGCTAACCTTCTTAGGGGGCGCTGGCCAGATCGCGCCGCGTCCATAACCGCAGTTCGGCGTCTTCGCGGCAGGCCCGGGGCGGCGGGCGCACGGCGCGCAGCGCGGCGCGGGCGATCCATCCGGCCTTGTGCAGATCGCTGATCACGGTGCGGTGGTCCCAGGCGTGCGCGCCGCGGCGTTCGACCTGGGTCGCGATCTCGCCATAGATCCCGGCGGCGGAAAGCACCGCCCAGCGCTGGCGGAGCTTGAGCCGCCCGGCGCCGACCCGCGCCGAACATTCATGGGCGTGGGCGATATCGACCAGCCGCGCGACGACCGCGGTCAATTGCCGGCGATAGTGCGGTTTCATCTGTTCGCCCGGCGGGATGTCGGCCTCGACCAGCCATTCGAGCGGCAGGTAGCAGCGGTCGGCCGCGTCGTCCTCCTCGACATCGCGGGCGATGTTGGCGAGCTGGAACGCCAGGCCGAGGTCGCAGGCGCGGTCGAGGGTCTCGTCATCGCCAGGATCTATACCCATCACGACCGCCATCATCACGCCTACAGATCCTGCGACGTGATAGCAGTATTGCATCAGGTCGCGTTCGGAGCGCGGGCGCCAGTCGGCGGCATCGAGCGCGAAGCCGGCGATCACGTCGGCGGCCATCGCACGGGTCAATCCGCATTCGCGCGCAACCACGCCGAAGCCGTCGAACGCGGGATCGCCGGTCGGCTTGCCCGCGAACGCAAGCGCGGTGCGGTCCTTGATCGTCGCCAGCCTCACGTCGGCGTCGTCCTGCTCGCCCAGGCGTCCGCCGAAATCCTGCGCGTCGGCAAGATCGTCGCAGGCGCGGCACCAAGAGTAGAGCAGCCACACCCGCTCGCGCGTGGTTCGGTCGAACAGGCGGCTGGCGGCGGCGAACGATTTGGACCCCCGCGCGATGGAGGCCCGCGCGTGCGCGACGAGGTCGGTACGGTCGAGCGGATGGTCGATCGCCCCGACCGCCTTCACAGATCGCTGGCCTTCATCGCGAATATGGGCGTGTGCGGCTCGTGTCCGGCCATGAGGTCGAGCAGCGGGTCCAGCGCGTCTCCGGCGATGATGATCCCGGCGTGCGCCTGGCGAACGAAGCCGGTCTCGATCATGTGGCGGTTGAACGCCAGCAGGTGGTCGTAGAACCCGAGGGCGTTGAGCAGTCCGACCGGCTTGGCGTGATAGCCGAGCTGTGCCCAGCTTACCGCCTCCCACAGCTCGTCCATCGTGCCGACCCCGCCGGGAATGGTTAGGAACCCGTCGGACAGGTCGGTGAATGCCTGTTTGCGCTGGTGCATGTTGGCGACGACGTGGAGTTCGGTGCAATCGGTGTTGGCGACTTCGCCGCCGACCAGCGCTTCGGGGATCACCCCGATCACCTCGCCGCCGGCATCGAGCGCGCCCTTGGCCAGCGCGCCCATCAGGCCGAGGCGGCCGCCGCCATAGACCACGCCGATTCCGCGCGCGGCGAGGGTGCGGCCGACTTGGCCCGCAAGGTCGATGTAGCGCGGGTCGGCGGGGGTGGCGGAACCGCAATAGACGGCGATGCGGTTCACGCCAGATCCTCCAACATCAGCCCGGCGGTCGCCTTGGCGCTGCCGACCACGCCCGGAATGCCCGCGCCGGGATGCGTCCCCGCGCCGACGAAATAGAGGTTGCCGATCGCGTCATCGCGGTTGTGGGCGCGGAACCAGGCGCTTTGGGTGAGGACGGGCTCGAGACTGAACGCGCTACCGAGGTGCGCCTTGAGATCGTGGGCGAAGTCGCTCGGCGCATAGTGGAACTTGGTGACGATCCGCGTATGGATGTCGGGGATCAGCCGCCGCCCGACCTCGTCGAGGATGCGGTCCGCGAGCTCGGTGCCGATGGCATCCCAGTCGACCGGCAGCTTGCCCATGTGCGCCACCGGGACCAGCGCATAGAACGTGCTCATCCCGTCGGGGGCCATGTCTGGGTCGGTCACGCTGGGGTGGTGGAGGTAGATCGAGAAGTCCTTGGGCAGCACGCCGTGCTTGTAGATGTCGGCAAGCAGCCCGTTATAGCGCGGGCCGAACAGGATCATGTGGTGGGGGATGCCCGGCCAGGTGCCCCGTACCCCGAAATGGACCACGAACAGGCTGGGCGAGAACTTCTTCTTCGCCAGCGCGCGCGCCTGTCTTGCGCCGCGCGGACTGTCGCCGAGCAGGTCGCGATAGCTGTGCATCAGATCGGCGTTGGTCGCCACCGCATCGAAATCGCCGCGCCAGCCGCTCTTGGTCTCGACCCCGCTAGCCCGCGCGCCCTGGGTCACGATCCGCGTCACCGGATCGCCCATCCGCACCGTTCCGCCGAGCCGCTCGAATAGCGTCACCATGCCGGCGACCAGCCGGTTGGTACCGCCCTTGGCCCACCACACCCCGCCGTCCATCTCCAGCTTGTGGATCAGCGCGTAGATCGCGCTGGTGGTCATCGGGTTGCCCCCGACCAGCAGCGTGTGGAAGCTCAGCGCCTCGCGCAGCTTGGGGCTTTTCACGAAGCTGGAGACCATCGCGTAGACCGAGCGCCACGCCTGGTATTTCATCAGCGCGGGCGCGGCCTTGATCATGCTCGCGAAGTCGAGGAACGGCCTCGCGCCGAGCTTGACGTAGCCTTCCTCGAACACGCCGGCACTGTAGGCGAGGAAATCGCGGTACCCGGCGTTGTCGCCCGGCGCGACGCGGGCGATCTCGGCGTGGAGCTTCTCCTCGTCGTTCGAGTAGTCGAAGTTGGTGCCGTCGGGCCAGTTGAGCCGGTAGAACGGGGTCACCGGGACCAGCTCGACGTCGTCGGCCAGCTTCTGCCCGGACAGCGCCCAAAGCTCTTCCAGGCAGGCCGGGTCGGTGACCACGGTCGGCCCGGCGTCAAAGGTGAAGCCGTCCTTTTCCCAGAAATATCCCCGCCCGCCGGGCTTGTCGCGGCCTTCGACAAGGGTGGTGGCGATACCCGCCGATTGCAGCCGGATCGCGAGCGCCAGCCCGCCGAACCCGGCCCCGATCACACATGCTGATTTATTCGACGCTGACTTAACGGGAGGATTGGTCACGCAGTCTCCGCTCGCAGGCTTCCGTGACGCAGGCGGTTGGGTTCGCCCATTCCAAGGAACGAGCCCAGACCGCGGAAGAACGGCACCGGCGGCTTGCCACTGACCAGCCGCAGTTTGTCGCCAAGCGTCGAGCGCGCGCCATAGAATCGCTCGATCAGCTTGTTGTCGAGCGTATAGAACCGTTCGAGCACTTTGTAACGCTCGCTCGGCATGGCCGCCTCGAACAGCATTTTGGCGAGGCGGCGCGCAAAATCGGCGCGGGCCCATTCGGCGCGGGCGTGGCTTTCGCTGAACCGGGCGAGGTTTTCGGCGGAGAAATCGCGGTGCGCCGCGAGCGCGGCGGCGAAGCGCACCGCGTGGGGCAGCGAATAGCTGGTCAGCGGGTGGAATAGCCCGGCGCGGGTTCCGGCCTTGGCGGTTCCGGAGCCGGTCGCGCGCCAGAACGCCTCGAAGTCGCCGCCGGAAACCACCGGCAGCACCCCGTGCTCTTCGCTGATCGTGCGCGCGATCGTCCAGCCGCGCATCGCGCAGTAACGCTCGATCCGCTGGCCGACCGCGGCGCGGTCGAGCGTGCTCGAATCGCTGTAATAGGTGTCCTCGACGAAGATCTCGCGCTCGGCGAAGGGCAGACAATAGACGAAGCGATAGCCATCGAGCTGATCGACGGTGGCATCCATCACCACCGGACGATCGAGCCCATGGGGCGCCTCCAGCTCGACCAGCCGCCCGACGAACTTCTGCCACCCGCCGGTCAGTTCGCCCGCCAGCCGCATTCCGCGCGCGTCGATCACCGCGCCCGCCGCGATCCGGCTGCCGTCGGCGCAGCGCACCTCGCGCGCATCGGCCTCGACCACGCGTTGGCCGGAAAGGATCGCGTGCGGGGGCAGGGTCTGGCGCAGTTGCTGGTTCAGGCGCTCCGAGGTTACGCTGTAGTAGGTCGCGGGCAGGGTGCGGTCGAGCCCGGGGAAGGCCACGTCGTAACCCTTCCACCCTTTGACCACCAGACGATCGAGCAGCCAGCGGTCGGTCTTGGCGACGTCCGGTCCGAAAAACGACCACACGTGGTTGCCGCCCAGCGCCTCGTCCTGCTCGATCAGAACCACGCCAACCTCCGGCCGCCGCTCGGCCAGCGCGAGCGCGATCAGCCCTCCCGCCAGGCCGCCGCCCAGGATCGCAATATCGGCTTGGCTGTTACGCATCGTCCCGGGCCCTTAGCCCAACCCGCTTGGCGCGCAAACGGCGGCTTGGCCCGGCGCCGGGTTTGCGCCATGACGGGACATATGGGCGATACCCGGATCGAACCCGCAACTTTGGCCGATGCAGCGGCCTGCGCCGACATTTACGCCCATCACGTCCGCCACGGCACCGCCAGCTTCGAGATCGAACCGCCGCTCGAGGCGGAGATGGCGGCGCGGATGGGCAAAGTGATCGATGCGGGCGCTCCGTGGCTGGTTGCGCGCGCCAGCGATGGCGAGGTGCTCGGCTTTGCCTATGCCGCGCAGTTTCGCGACCGGCCGGCGTATCGCTTCGCCTGCGAGAACAGCGTCTATATCCGCCACGACCGGCGCGGCGAAGGGATCGGGCGGGCGCTGCTGGCGCTGCTGATCGTCGCCGCCGAACGCTACGGCTTCCGCCAGATGATCGCCGTGATCGGGGGGCGGAGCCAGCCTCGGTTCGGCTCCACGCGGCGTGCGGGTTCGCCGAAGCCGGGCGGATGCGTGCGGTCGGGCGCAAGCACGGGCGATGGCTCGACACGCTGTATATGCGCCGCGCGCTGGGGCCGGGCGACGATACCCCGCCGGATGAGGAGCCGGCGTGACGTCGTTGCTGCCGGACCGCCGCGGGCTGATCGGGGCGGTCGTGATGTGGCTGGCGGCGGGGGCGATCCTGTTGGCGATGGGCCGGGTGCCGATCTGCGCCTGCGGCACGGTCAAGCTGTGGTGGGGCGTGGTTCAGTCGGCCGAAAACAGCCAGCACATCGCCGACTGGTATTCGTTCAGCCATGTCATTCACGGGCTGCTGTTCTATTTCTTCGCCCACCTGCTGTGGCGGCGGTGGAGGCTGTTCGGCGGGCGCCCGGCGGCCTGGGCGCTACCGATCGCGGTGGCGTTCGAGGCGTTCTGGGAACTGCTTGAGAATTCGCCGCTGATCATCGACCGCTATCGCGCGGTGACGGTCAGCTTCGGCTATTCGGGCGACGCGGTTATCAACAGCCTGGCCGACATCGGCTTCATGGCGCTTGGCTTCTGGATCGCCAGCAAGCTGCCGGTGTGGGCCAGCGTGGCGATGGCGATCGGCTTCGAGCTGTTCACGTTGTTGATGATCCGCGACAATCTGACGCTCAACATCCTGATGCTGGTCTGGCCGCTGGATGCGGTGAGGGCGTGGCAGGCGGGGTGAGCATTCCCCCCCGCGTCTGCGGCAGGGGAAAGCTGCTGCAACGCAACCCAAACCCGTTCCACGCGTTACATGCGCGAACCACAGGGAATTTTCATGCGTCGCACCATCCTACTCGCCGCCGCGTTCGCGGCGCTGACCCCTACGCTCGTCCATGCCCAGAACGACGGGCCGCAGACCGACACCGTGTTCGATGGTGACTACCTGACCGTCGGCGTCGGCGGGTTCTATGGCCCGAGCTACGAAGGGTCGGACGATTACGTGCTGTTCCCCGCACCGGTGATCCAGGGCCGCTTGCTCGGCGTGGCGATCACCCCGCGCCCGGGCGGCATCGCGTTGGACTTCATTCCCGACGCCAAGGACGCCAAGGTCGGCTTCAGCCTCGGCCCCGTCGCCAACATCCGCCGCGATCGGGTGTCGAAGATCAAGGATCCGGTGGTCAAGCGCCTCGGCAAGCTCGAGACTGCAGTCGAAGTCGGCGGCAACGCGGGGGTCACGGTGTATGATGTGGTCACCGGCTACGATAGCCTGACCGTAAGCGCCGATGCCCGCTGGGACGTGGCGGGGGCGCACAAGGGGATGCTGTGGGGGCCATCGATCAGCTACTTCACCCCGGTCAGCAAGGGCGTCGCAGTCAACTTGGCGATCAGCGCCGAGCACATGGATCGCGACTACGCCGACTACTACTTCACCGTGAGCCCAACGGGGGCGGTCGCCAGCGCTTTGCCCACTTTCCAGGCGAAGGGCGGATGGAAGAACGTCGGCGTAAACGCGCTCGTCGGGGTCGATTTCGACGGCGACCTGACCAACGGCGGATTGGCGGGGTTCGTCACCGGCGGCTATACGAAGCTGCTGGGCGACGCGAAGCGAACGCCACTGACCAGCATCCGCGGCGATGCCGACCAGTGGCTGGTGGGGGCAGGGCTGGCGTTTACGTTCTAGGGCGGGGGACCTGCTCCCTGCGCCGTGATGTGCGAGCCTTGGAAGAGTTGCTCTCGGCTCAGCGCCTTTCCACCCGCACCGGCATCTCGGTGAACCCATGCAGGAACGGGCTGGCCAGCCGCGTCGGCCTGCCCTGCGGGACGATCCGCCAGTCGCGCGCGACGATCTCTCCGATCAGCGTCGCGAGCTGGATTTCCGCCAGCCGCGCGCCCACACAGCGGTGGACACCGTGGCCGAACGCGAGGTGACGGCGGGCATTGCCGCGCGCCACGTCGAACCGCTCGGCATCGGGGAACACGCTCTCGTCGCGGTTGGCGGAGATGTACCACATCACCACCTTCTCACCCTTGGCGATGCGCTGGCCGGCGAGCTCGCAATCGGCCGTCGCGGTGCGGCGCATGTGGGTGACCGGCGACTGCCAGCGGATGATCTCCTGCGCGGCGTTGGGGATCAGCGAAGGGTCGGCGTGGAGCTTGTCGAGCTGATCGGGATAGCGCCCCAGCGCTTCGACCAGCCCGCTCATCGAATTGCGCGTGGTGTCGTTGCCGCCGACGATCAGCAGCGCGAGGTTGCTGATCCGCTCGAACGGCGTGAGGTGGCCCATCGCCTCGCTGTGGACCATCCGGCTGAGCAGGTCGTCGCTGGGCGGCTGGGCCAGCCGTTCGGCCATCAGCGCGTCGAACCGGCCGAGCATCCGCGCCATCTCGCCCAGGAACACCGCGCGGCGTTGTTCATCGGGTTCGGGGCGGATGTCGCTGGCCAGATCGGACCAAAGCTTGATGTCGTGGCGCTCCTCCCACGGGAAACCGAACAGGATGCAGAGCATGCCCACGGTCAGCGGCACCGAGACCTGGCTGACCCAGTCGAAAGTCTCGCCCACCGGCAGCGCGTCGAACAGTTCGGCGGTGCGTGCTCGGACGGTGACCTCGCGCTCGGCCATCTGGCTGGGGTTGAACGCAGGGGCGACAACCTTGCGCTGCTCAGTGTGGCGCGGCGCGTCCATCGCGATGAAGTTCTCGAGGTTGGTCTCAGGCGGCGGGGTCAGGATCGTGATGTTGCCATTGGCCGCTGCGCTGGAAAATTCGCTCGCGCGCAGCTCGACTTCGCTGACCGCGGCGTGGGTCACGACCGACCAGTATCCGCCATAGGGGCTTTCCGCGCACCAGCTGACCGGCATCTCCGCGCGCAGCCGGGCGAAGGGCTCGCGCCAGGTGTCGTCGACGTAGAGTGCGTTGTCGCTGACGTCGAACGGCGAGATCGCCCTGGGGTGGTCGGCGAGGGTGGCCATGCGCAATCTCCTTTGCGGCGACCCTATTTAATCGAACGGTTAAAGTCCATCGCTTGTGGACGCGGCGGGCGGTCGGGCTTAAGGTCGCGTATCCCCGGGGAGCGCGCGTGCGCTGAGAGGGAGGTGTCGCGACCTCCGACCCGTCGAACCTGAACCCGTTAGCACGGGCGGAGGGAGGGCCGGTCCGCGCCCTTGTTCCGCTTTCGAGGAGCGCACATGGCCGACATCAATTCCAAGCTCGAGATCGGCGTGACCACCGGACCGATCCGCGGTTCGCGAAAAGTCCATGTCGGGCCCCTGCGCGTCGCCATGCGCGAGATCGATCTCGAGCCGTCATGCGGAGAGCCGCCGCTGCGGGTCTACGACCCTTCCGGCCCCTACACCGACCCTGCCGCCAACATCGACATCGCCGCCGGGCTGCCGATGATCCGCCGCGACTGGCAGCTCGCCCGCGGTGACGTCGAGGAATACGCCCCGCGCGAGGTCCGCGCCGAGGACAACGGCCAGCTCGGCCCCGATCGCAGCGGGGGCGTCCCCCCGTTCCCGACCGCGCTGCGCCGCCCGCTGCGGGCCAAGGCCGGCGCCAACCTCAGCCAGATGCATTACGCGCGCCGCGGAATCATCACGCCCGAGATGGAATATGTCGCCACCCGTGAGAACCTCGGGCGCGAGATGCTGAAGGATCACGTCCGCGACGGGCAGGACTGGGGCGCCTCGATTCCCGACCAAGTCACCCCCGAATTCGTCCGCGACGAAGTCGCTCGAGGGCGCGCGATCATTCCCAGCAACGTCAACCACCCCGAATGCGAGCCGATGGCGATCGGGCGCAACTTTCTGGTCAAGATCAACGCCAACATCGGCAACTCGGCGGTCGCCAGCAACGTCGCGCAGGAAGTCGACAAGCTGGTCTGGTCGATCCGTTGGGGCGCGGACACGGTGATGGACCTTTCCACCGGCCGCAACATCCACGACACCCGCGAATGGATCATCCGCAACTCGCCCGTGCCGATCGGGACGGTGCCGATCTACCAGGCGCTCGAGAAGGTCGGCGGCGTTGCCGAAGACCTCACCTGGGAGATTTTCCGTGATACCCTGATCGAACAGGCCGAACAGGGGGTCGATTACTTCACGATCCACGCCGGCGTGCGCCTGCCGTACATCCCGATGACCGCCAAGCGCGTCACCGGGATCGTCTCCCGCGGCGGCAGCATCATGGCCAAATGGTGCCTCAGCCACCACAAGGAGAGCTTCCTCTACGAACGCTTCGACGAGATCACCGAGATCATGAAGGCCTACGACATCGCCTACAGCCTGGGCGACGGCCTGCGCCCGGGCAGCGTCGCCGACGCCAACGACGAAGCCCAGTTCGCCGAGCTCTACACGCTGGGCGAGCTGACCAAGAAGGCTTGGGCGCAGGACGTCCAGGTGATGATCGAAGGCCCCGGCCACGTACCTATGCACAAGATCAAGGAGAACATGGACAAACAGCTCGCGGTCTGCGGCGAGGCGCCGTTCTACACGCTCGGGCCGCTCGTCACCGATATCGCTCCGGGCTATGACCACATCACCAGCGGGATCGGCGCGGCGATGATCGGCTGGTTCGGCACCGCGATGCTCTGCTACGTGACGCCCAAGGAACACCTCGGCCTGCCCGATCGCGACGACGTGAAGGTCGGCGTGGTCACCTACAAGCTGGCCGCCCACGCGGCGGACCTTGCCAAGGGCCACCCGGCGGCCAAACTGCGCGACGATGCGCTGAGCCGGTCGCGCTTCGAATTCCGCTGGCGCGACCAGTTCAACCTGTCGCTCGATCCCGACACCGCCGAGCAATACCACGACCAGACGCTCCCCGCGGAAGGCGCGAAGACCGCGCACTTCTGCAGCATGTGCGGGCCCAAGTTCTGCAGCATGAAGATCACGCAAGAGGTGCGCGATTTCGCGGCGAAGCAGAACGCGGGGGTGGACAGTTTCATCGCGGCGGAAGGCGGCACCGTCGATGCCCAAGCCGGGATGGAAGCGATGAGCGAGGTGTTTAAGGAGAAGGGCGGGGAAATCTATTTGCCCGCGGAATAGGATCGGACAATTGCCCACTGTCCTGCGCCTCGGGCCGTATCGATTCCACTTCTACAGCCATGAGCCCAACGAGCCCGCGCATATTCACGTCGACCGGGGTTCATGCTCGCTAAAGGTCTGGCTCGATCCAGTGGCGCACGCCCGCAACATCGGGTTTCGTCCGCACGAGATCAATGCCATACTCCGCCTTGTCGAAGAGCACAGCACTACGTGCCTGGAGGCATGGCATGAATATTTTGGCTAAGGTCGCAGACGAACGCGTCGCCGATGTGCGCTGCACCGATGACCTGCTCACCGTTGATCTGATGGACGGTCGAACGATCTCAGTGCCGCTCGCTTGGTATCCGCGCCTGCTGGCGGCGACCCCCGCGCAGCGTGCCCATTGGGAATCGTGCGGCGGCGGCTATGGTATCCACTGGCCCGAGGTCGATGAGGATTTGAGTACCGAAGGGCTGCTTCGCGGCGCCCCGGCGCCGCGCGCGACATGACAGCCGAAACGGCGCATCCCGCCGGCACGACCACCGGCGGCTGCCTGTGCGGCGCGGTGCGCTACTCCTTCACCGGGGAGCCGCTGATGCAGGCGGTGTGCCACTGCAAGAACTGCCAGCGCCAGGCCGGCAGCGGCTGGTCGATGCTGATCGCGCTGCCGCTCGACGCGGTGAGCGTGGCGGGCGAGGTACGGACTTACGTCGATCACTCCGAGACCGGCAACGAAGTCCACCGCCAGTTCTGCCCGACCTGCGGCTCTCCGGTCTTCACCCGTGTCCCCGCCCAGCCGAGCATGATCTTCATCAAGGCCGGCTCGCTCGACGACACCACCGGCTTCAAGCCGCAGATGCAGTTCTGGACCGCCAGCAAGCAGGATTGGGTGGAAATCGCGGGCGTACCGGGGATGGCGGGGAACCCGGGGTAGAACTGTCCCCAATGCCGCGCTGGGCTGACCAAACCAGGCGCTGTCGCCTGATCCGCGCGATCCGAAGGCGCTACGACGAAGCGGTGGGCACCCCGCCCGCAAGCCGGGCGGAGGAACGCACCGCCGTCTGATGAGCACAATTAGCGCTTCTCGGAACTCGTCCCGAACAGATAACGTCCAAAGATCGCCGCCAGCGTCGCGCCCATGAGCTGCGCCGCCACGAACGCCGGGACATCCGCCGCCGCGATGCCCGCGAAGGTGTTCGACAGACTCCGCGCCACGGTGATCGCCGGGTTGGCGAAGCTGGTCGACGAAGTGAACCAGTAGGCGGCGGTGATATACAGCGCGACCGCCGGAGCGATCCATTGCGGGCGGTGGCGCACCATGCCGAGAATGGTCAGGATCAGGCCGAAGGTGGCGATGCTTTCGCCGACCATCTGGCCGATGCCGTGGCGCGCCTTCACCGAGAGTTGCAAAATGGGCAGGTCGAACATCAGGTGCGCAGCCCATGCGCCGAGAATGCCGCAGGCGAGCTGCACGACGATGTAGGCCGCCGCGTCGCGCCAGGTCAGTTCGCCGCGCGCGGCCATGACCAGGCTCACCGCCGGGTTCATGTGTGCGCCGGAGATTGGGCCGAGTACCGTGATCAGCACGAACAGGATCGCGCCGGTCGCCAGCGTGTTGCCGAGCAGGGCGATGGCGTCATTCCCCCGCGACAGGTTGGCCGCCATGATCCCCGAGCCGATCACGCACGCGAACAAGAAGAACGCGCCGATCCCTTCCGCCGTCAGCCTACGCGCCAAACCGTCCACGAGTTCGCCCCCTCGCTGTTGCGCATTGCAAATCCGCGACCGCCAGGCAACCGGCCAGCCAATCGCGCGTTGCTCCGCCATGACCTACGCGTCGGCCGCCACCGGCCCCTACTACCACGGCACCGGCGCCCAGCTTGCGGTGGGCGATCTGCTCGCGCCGGGGTTCGGCTCCAACTTCGCCGACCGCGCGCTGGCGCACATCTATTTCTCGGGCACGCTCGACGCCGCCACATGGGGCTGCGAACTGGCCAAGGGTGAGGGGCGCGAACGGATCTACATCGTCGAACCGACCGGGCCATTCGAGGATGATCCCAACCTTACCGACAAGAAGTTCCCCGGCAACCCGACCGCATCCTACCGCAGCCGCGCGCCGCTGCGGATCGTCGGCGAAGTCTCCACCTGGGAGCCGCATCCGCCCGAGCGGCTCGCCGAGATGAAGGCCCATCTCGCGCGGATGGAGGCCGAGGGCGGGGCCGAGATCATCGACTGAGCGTCCGCCCGGCTTGCCTTGGCACGTAAATTTCGTTATAACGTCCGTATGAACAAGTCTCTCAAAATCACCCGCATCGGCAATTCCGCCGGGATCGTCCTCCCGCGCGAGTTGCTCGCGCATCTCAACGCCGAGGTGGGGGGCACGCTGTCGGTCGTGACCACGCCGCGCGGGATCGAGCTGTCGGCGGCCGAGCCCGACTTCGAGGCGCAGATGGCCGCCGCGCGTGAGGTAATGGCGCGGCGCAAAAGCGCGCTGCGCGAACTCGCAAAGTGACGGACGAACTCGCCAAGTAACATGTCCGGCCATTGGGTCTGGATCGCCATCGAGGTGGCGCTGGCGGCGCATGCCGAGCAGCTTGCCGAGCATGGCGGGGGCGAGGGGGTGCGCGATCTCGGGTTGCTCGAAAGCGCGATGGCGCGGTCGCGCAATCTGGCCGACTATGGCGAGCCCGACGCGGCGGCGTTTGCCGCCGCCTATGCCTTCGGGATCGCCCGCAATCACCCGTTCGTCGACGGCAATAGGCGCACCGCGGCGGTGATCGGCGAAACCTTTCTGGCGCTCAACGGCTACGGCCTTGACGCCAGCGACGCCGAGCTGGTGGTCGCGATCCTCGCCCTCGCCGCGGGCGAACTGGCGGAGGACGAGCTGGCCGACTGGTTCCGCGCCCATCTGGGCGATGCGCGATGACCCGGGCCAGCGGCGCCAGCGGACCCTTCAGACACCGTCCGCAACTCCGCACGTTTGCGCACGCCTCTCGCGTGGCCTATCGCGGCGATCGCCCCGTTTGGTCTTGAAGCCCCACCCATGCCCCACGAATCCCGCATCGTCACCTGCGCCAATCCGCTCGACCCCCACGCGCTCGACGGCATCCCGCTCCAGCCGCGGTCGGGGGATTTCGATGCGGTCTGCCCGGTCTGCGCGGGTCATGGCCAATGGAATTGCGAATACGATCTGGTCAGCCAGCGGTCCAAGCGATGCATGTGCCCCAAGTGCGACGGGCGGGGGTGGATCGAGACCGGGGACGACATGGTGCCGTCGCCCGACATCGAACTGTCTGCGGACGGCGATCCGATGTGGGTGACGCGGTTGGAGCCGTCCGACGACCGCGAGTGAACGCCCGCGCCGCCGCTTTTGCTTTCCTACATCGCCGAAATCTGGTCCATCCTGTCGCATGCGACCGACGCGATCCGCGCTGCCGCCAGCCGTTAAGGACCCGCGGATCAAAGGAAATAATTTTACCCTGGACAGTGGTCCAAGTGGTCCAAGTGGTCCAGGGGGCCTGCGGTTTCTTCCGCGGGTGGACGCTCACCGCGGGGCGATACGCTCCAGCCGCGCCAGCGCCTCTTCGAGCGCCTGGAGAAAGCGGCTGCGGTCGGCCTTGGCGAACGGGGCGGGGCCGCCGGTCATACCTTCTGCCCCGACGCGCAGGTCGGCCATGATCGCGCGGGTGGCGATCGCTCCGCCGATGCTGGCGGGGGTGAACGGCTTGCCGTTGTGCGCGATCACCGTCGCCCCGGCCTTCAGGCAGCGGTCGGCCAGCAGGATGTCGCCGGTGATGACCACCGCGGCAGCATCAGCGCGCTCGGCGATCCAGTCGTCGGCGGCGTCGAACGCGTCGGAGACCACCGCGCGCGCGATCAGCGGGTGGTCCGGGATGCGGATCCGCTGGTTGCTGACCACGGTGACCGGGACCGCGCGCCGCCAGGCGACCTTGTACACCTCGTCCTTGACCGGGCAGGCGTCGGCATCGACGAGGATGCGCAAGCTGGTCAAGCGGCGCTCAGGTCTTCTTCATGTTATCGAGTCCGGTCACCACGCCGCCCTTTTGCGAGGGCTGGCTGGCGTTGTGCTTGGGCGGCTTTTCCTTCTTCGGCTTGCGCGCTTCCTTGCTCTTCTTCATCTGGCCCTTGGCCATCGGTCGTCTCCCGAAGCGGTGATGCTGGTGCGCAGGGTAGAGCGGATCGGCCGCCGAAGCGAGGAATTAGGCGTTTGGCGGACGGCGTGCTACACCATCCCGGCTGACGTCCTAAGCATGACTGACTTCGCCTCCCCGGCGCGGGAAACCGCTCCGAACCGACGACTTCCTTTCACCGACACGACCTCTCGCACTCCTCCGTCCGCGCTGTTGCGGGCGGATCAATCGTTCTTTGAAAGGAACGCATCATGCCAGTAGGCACCGTCAAGTTCTTCAACGCCGACAAGGGTTATGGTTTCATCGCGCCGGACGGCGGCGGTGAGGACAGCTTCGTCCACATCAGCGCGGTCCAGGCCGCCGGGATGCAGACCCTCAACAAGGAACAGCGCCTCTCCTACGAGGTCGAGACCGGCCGCAATGGCAAGAAGTCGGCGACGAACCTCGAATCGGCCTGAGCCTGATCGAATACCCCGCCCGGCGGCGCAGTTGCGCTGCCGGGCGGTCCTTGTCTGAAGCGAAGGACCGGCGATGAGCACGACCCGTGAATTCTACATCGCCCGCGCCGAGGAAAGCGCGGCCGAGGCCGCCAATGCGACCCTCGCCAACGTCCGCGAACGGGCCGAGCGCTCCGCCGCCGCCTGGCGCGAAATGGCCGACCGGATGGAACGCGTCGAGCGCCAGCGAGTAGTTGCCGAAGCGGCCCGCGCCGAACGGATCGCCGCCGAAGGTTGAAACGGGGGCTGATCCCTCAGTCGACGACGATACTGCCCTTCATCCCGAACGAGGTGTGGAGGAAGTGCGTGCAGGTGAGCTTGTAGGTTCCCGCCGCCGGCACCAGGTGGATCGTCACCGTGTCCCCGCCTTCCAGCTCGATCTTCCCGCCGCGGACCTTGGCCGCGTCCTCGGGCGCGATGCGGGCGGCGGCGAAGAACTTGGGCGCGGCGAAATTGTGCCCGCCCTTGGTGTCCCGGATCGTCAGCCGCACCGGAACCCCGGCGCGCAAGTGGATCGTCCCGGGCGTGAACGCGAAGCTCCTGACTTCCACTTCGACCGCCGTGGCGCGGGCGTAGTCGGGGGCCTGGGCGGCGGCGGCATCGGCGGTCAGGGCCAAAATGGCGGCGGCGATCAAGGTTTTGCGAACGCTCATGGCATCTCTCCGTGGCCCCTGGTCGATCCTAGACCGCGCGGAGCCGGCGCGCCAGCGGTGTCAGATCAGGCCTTTGGCCTTGAGGCTGACGTGCCCCTCGCGCCCGACGATCACATGATCGTGGACCACCACGCCCAGCAGCCGCCCGGCCTCGGCGATGCGCTGGGTGATCTGGATGTCGGCGCGGCTCGGCTCGGGCGAGCCGGACGGGTGGTTGTGGACTAGGATCAGCGCGCTGGCGCCCAGGTCGAGCGCCTTGCGGATCACCTCGCGCGGGTGGACCGCGGCCTCGTCGACGCTGCCGTCGCCGACGTGGTGGTCGAGGATCAGATGGTTCTGGACGTTGAGATACAGCACTCGCACCCGCTCGACCGTGAGGTGCGCCATGTCGATTGTCAGGTAATCGATCAACGCCCGCCAACTCGCCAGCACCGGCTTGTCGCGCACTTGTTCGCGGGCAAGCCGCCGCGTGGCGGTGGCGACGATCAGCAGCGCGGCGGCGCTGATCTCGCCCATCCCGGGTGGTTGATCAGCGCGCGCGGATCGGCGTTGAACACGCCCGCCAGGCTGCCGAAACGAGCCAGCAGCGCGTGCGCGATCGGTTTGACGTCGCGCCGCCGGATCGCGCCCATCAGCAGGAACTCGATCACCTCGTGATCGCCGAGCGCATCGATCCCGCCTTCGAGCACCCGCTTGCGCAGGCGGCCGCGGTGGCCTGCGGCGGGGTTGGCAGCGGACGCGGCGGCTGGCTCCTCCGCGGCGAACAATCCGGCCTCGTCGCCCTCGTTCAGCCCGCGTGCAACCATCGTCCCTACTCGTGCGTTGGAAACCGGAGCATTGCGCGACCGCGCCAGGGCTTGCAAGTGTAGGGGCGGATGGCGGAAGACGAATCCCTCGGCGCCGAACTCGAAGCGACCCTCGAAAGCGCACCGTCCGACGAAACGCCGCGCCAGCGCGAACGTCGCTTTGGGCGGCTGGCCAAGGCGCTGGCAATTCTTGCGCTGGTAGTGGCGTTGGCCTTCGCGATCGTGTGGACGCAGCGCGAACGGATCGCCGACGCCGTCATCGGCGGCGAACTCAAGAGCCGGGGAATTCCCGCGACCTATCGCATCGAGCGGATCGGCGCGCGGCGGCAGGTGTTGGCGGACATCGTGGTCGGCAACCCGCAGCGTCCTGATCTCACCGTCAAGCGCGCCGAAGTCGAGCTGGTCTACCGCCTCGGCTTTCCCGGGATCGGACGGATGACGCTGGTCGAGCCACGTCTCTACGGCACCTACCGTAATGGCAAGCTCAGCTTCGGTTCGCTCGATCGGCTCCTCTTCACCGGCACCAAGAAGGCATTCGAGCTACCCCGTCTCGACATCAAGATCGCCGACGGGCGGGCGTTGCTCGAAACCGATTACGGCGCGCTGGGAATCAAGACCGAAGGCGCGGGACGGCTCAACGACGGGTTTGCCGGGATCGTCGCCGTGGCCGCACCGAACCTTGCCGGGCTCGGCTGCTCCGCGCAGCGGGCCAGTTATTACGGCACGATCCGGATCGCGGCCGAGCGGCCGCGGCTGGTCGGGCCGCTGCGGACCGGGCCGCTGAACTGTCCGGCACAGCGCGTCTCGCTCGAAAACGCGGCGATGCAGATCGACACTACGCTCGACAAGGGACTGGCTGGGGCGGAGGGGCGTGCCAAGCTAATCGCGGGACGGTTGGCGTTTGCTGGCTATCGTGCCGCTGCCGCGGATACCGCGGCGCAGTTCGCATATCGCGGCGGAAACCTGACAGTGAAGCTCGACGGCGGGCTGGCCGCGGTCGCGACGCCGCAGGCCGGTTTCGGGCGGCTGGCGACCGCTGGCACGCTGCGCGCTCGCGAGGGGTTGGCAAAGCTCGAATACCAGGGCCGTATCGAAGGCAACGGGGTCCGACTCGGCACCGGTTTCGAGGCGGCTCTGGAACGTGCGCGGGCGAGCACAGCTGATACTCTCTTCGCCCCTTTGCTGGGGCAGCTGCGCGCCGCGTTGCTACGCGAAGCGCGCGGCGGACGGCTGCTTGCCGAAGTAGACATTCGCAAGGCTGGTGCGCTCACCACGCTGGTTGTGCCACAGGCGAGCCTGATCGGCGGGAGCGGGACGACGCTAGCGGCGTTGTCGCGGTTCTCGCTGAGCTCGGGCGGAGCACGGGTGCCGCGCCTGATGGGCAACTTCTCCACGGGCGGACCGGGATTGCCGCGGATCGCGGGGCGGATGGAGCGCACCAACGGCCGCGCGGTGTTCCGGATGGCGATGGCCGAATATCGTGCCGGATCGTCGGCGTTGGCCTTGCCGCGGCTGGCGATCGCTCAGGCAGGCGACGGCTCGCTCGGCTTCTTCGGAGAGGCGCGGGCGAGCGGGGCGTTGCCGGGCGGATTCGCGCAGAATTTGGTGGTGCCGATCGATGGCTCGGTGGGTGCGGATGGCGCGCTGGCGCTGCTGCGCCGCTGCACCCCGGTTGCCTTCGACAGCTTAACCTTCGCCAGCCTGACGCTGGAGCGGCGCGGGCTGACGCTTTGTCCGCAGCGCGGTCGGCCAATCGTGCGCTACGCCGGGGGCGCTTTGAGCATCGCCGCGGGGGCGCCCTCGCTCGATCTGGCGGGGCGGCTGGGCGAGACGCCGATCCGCGTTGCCAGCGGTCCGGTCGGCTTTGCCTATCCGGGCAATGTTAGCGCCGCCAGCGTCGACGTCGCGCTCGGCCCGGCGGCGACGGCCTCGCGATTCCGCATCTCGAACCTGTCGGCGCGGGTCGGCAAGGAAATCGCCGGGAGCTTTTCCGGAGCGGACGTGCGCCTTGCCGCGACGCCGCTCGACGTTACCGACGCAACCGGGCGCTGGCGCTATGCGAACAACCGCCTGACCATCGACCAGGCCACGCTCCGGGTCAGCGACCGTGCCGATCCACCGCGGTTCGCCCCGCTGGTGGCGCGATACGCCAGGTTGACGCTCTTCGCCAACCGGATCGATGCCGCCGCGACGCTGCGGCAGCCGGCGACCGACCGCGAAGTGGCGCAAGTGACGATCCGCCACGACCTGGCCAACGCGCGCGGCCACGCCGATCTGGCGATGAACGGCCTGCTGTTCGACGACCGGCTCCAGCCCGCCGACATCTCGCGCCTCGCGCTGGGCATCATCGCAAATGCCAAGGGCACGATCACCGGTCGCGGCGCGATCGATTGGTCGCCGTCGGGTGTGACCAGCCGTGGGCGCTTCTCCACCGACAAGCTCGATTTCGCCGCCGCGTTCGGCCCGGTCCAGGGATTGTCGGGAACGGTCGAGTTCACCGATCTGATCGGCCTCGTCACTGCGCCAGACCAGGAGCTCCGGATCGCCGCGCTAAATCCGGGAATCGAGGTCACCGAAGGGGTGATGCGATTCGAGCTCAACGGTACGCGGCTGCTGGTCAAGAGCGCTAGCTGGCCGTTCCTTGGCGGACGTCTGAGCTTGGCCCCGACCACGCTTAACCTCGGCGTTTCGGAACCGCGCAAGTATACTCTTGTGATCGAAGGGCTGGATGCCGCTCGCTTTGTCGAGCGCATGGGGTTGGGCAACCTCAGCGCCTCGGGCACCTTCGACGGTGAACTGCCGCTGGTCTTCGCCGCCGCCAACCCGGGCGAGCAGGTTGCCGCAGCGGTCGGGACGGTGCTTGGGATCGGGACCGAGCAAGGGGCCCAGGCCGCCCAATCGACACCCGGCAGCGGGCGGATCGTCAACGGCTTCCTCAAATCGCGTCCGCCGGGAGGCAACGTATCGTACATCGGTGAGCTGACTTATCGCGACCTCTCGACGATGGCCAACTTCGCCTTCCAGACGCTGCGCAGCCTCGATTACAAGACGATGGACATTGCGCTCAATGGCAACCTGGAGGGCGAGATTGTCACCAACGTGCGGTTCAGCGGGGTCAAGCAGGGGGCAGGAGCCAAGCGCAACATCCTGACCCGCGCGGTCGCCGACCTGCCGATCGAGATGCGGGTTAACATCCGCGCGCCGTTCTATCAGCTCATCACCAGCTTCAAGGCCCTGTACGACCCCGCCTTCGTCAAGGACCCGCGCACGATTGGTCTGATCGACGAGGAGGGCCGAGCCATCGCGCGCCCATCCCCTACGCCGCCACAACCAAACATTCAGCCCAGCGAAAGCGAGAGAGTGCCATGATCACCCCGCGATTGACCCACCGCAGCAAGGCTGCAAAAATCGGCCGCATGGTGGGGGAAACGAGTTTATGGCGACGCGTGATCGCCGTGTCGTCGATGGCGGGAGCGATGGCGCTGTCGGCTTGTGTTTCGGTAAAGGCACCGGACAAGCCCATCGTCATCGAGCTCAACATCAACATTCGCCAGGAGGTGGTCTACCGCCTAGCGGAAGATGCCAAGAACACGATCAAGGACAATCCGGGGATTTTCTGACCATGACTGCCCAGTTCCTCTCGAAGCTGATGCTCACCCTTAGCGGCGTGGCGCTGGTCGCTGCACCGGTGGCTGTGATGGCCCAGGGTCGCGATCCGGCCTACGCCGCCGCGCGCGCCTCAGGTCAAATCGGTGAGAAGCTGGACGGCTATCTCGGCTTCGTCGTCACGCCCGGCGCGGCGTTGCGGGCGATGGTCGACGACCTCAACATAAAGCGCAAGGCGGCCTACGCCGCCAAGGCGCAGGCCAACAACGCCACCGTCGAGGAATATGCGCTGTCGAGTGGCTGCCAGTTGATCCTCAACACCCAGCCGGGCGAAAAGTATCAGGCCCCCGACGGAAGCTGGCAGACCCGCGGAAGTTCGCCGCCGCAGCGTGATAGCCGCTGTCCGTAACTGAGGTTATCGGATAAAGGCTGACCGCCTGCTCGATCAGAGCGGGGCTGGGGGTGTGTTCGGGTAGGGTTCCAAACCAGTCGCCACCCCGCTAAGCGCCCCCACCATGCCCGTCGCGACGCTCGCCGATTTCACCGATGCCGATGCCTGCCCGCGGATCGTGGTCAAGGTCGGCTCAGCGCTGCTTGTCGGCGAAGACGGCGCGGCGCGGAGGGCATGGCTGGAGACGCTGGTCGGCGAACTCGCAGCGGCGCATGCCCGGGGCCAGCAGGTTATCGTGGTCAGCTCGGGCGCGATCGCGCTGGGCGCGCGCAAACTCGGCCTGACCAAGGGCGGACGTGGCAGCCTCGCCGATGCGCAGGCGGCGGCCTCGGTCGGGCAGATCGCGCTGGCCGGGCTGTGGGCCGAACTGCTTGCTGGGCACGGCATCACCGCCGCGCAGATCCTCCTCACGCTCGACGATCTCGAAGATCGTCGCCGCTACCTCAACGCCACCGCCACGCTCGGCCGCCTGCTGGCGGCAGGCGCGATCCCGGTGATCAACGAGAACGATTCGGTCGCGACCCACGAAATCCGCTTCGGCGACAACGATCGGCTGGCAGCGCGGGTTGCTCAGGCGGCGGGAGCGAGCGGGCTGCTGCTGCTAAGCGACGTCGATGGCCTGTACGACCGCAACCCCCGGCGCGGCGACGCGCAGATGCTGAAACTGGTGCGTGGGGTTACGCCTGAAGTCCTCGCCATGGCCGACGGCGCCTCCGGTTCGGGCGTAGGCTCGGGGGGAATGACTTCCAAGCTGCAGGCCGCCGAGATCGCCGAGCGCGCGGGCATCGCGATGGCCATCGTGGGAGGCAAGTCGAACGCGCCGCTGGCCAGCGCGCTGGCCAAAGGGTCGGGCACGCTGTTCCTCCCCCGCCGCCGCGATCCGGCGCGCAAGGCGTGGCTGGGCGGTCGGCTGCGGCTGAAGGGCGCTGTGGTGGTGGATGACGGAGCGGCCCGGGCGTTGGCCAGGGGCAGCAGCCTGCTTGCAGCAGGCATTAGCGCGGTAGAGGGCCCGTTCGCGCGGGGTGACGCAGTGGCGGTGCGCGACGGCAAGGGCCATCTGCTCGCCCACGGTCTCGCCGAATACGACGCGGAAGAGTGCGAACGACTACGCGGGCGCCAATCCGCCGAACATGCCGAAATCCTCGGCTACGCCCCGCGCAGCGCGGTGATCCATCGCGATCAGTTGGTCGTGCTGTGACGATTGCGGTGACGGGAGCGACGGGTTTCGTCGGCCAGGCGGTGCTCGAGCAGGCTGCGGCGCAGGGCCTGGCGGTGCGAGCGCTCGTGCGCAAACCGCAGCCACCGCGCGCCGGGGTCGAATGGGTTGAAGGCGATCTTGACGATACCGAGGCCCTGGCGCGACTGATGGAGCGGGCCGAGGCGGTGATCCACATCGCCGGGGTGGTCAACGCACCCGACGTCGCGGGCTTCACCGCCGGCAATGTCGGCGGCACGCTGAACGTTGTCACCGCGGCGATGGTCGCGGGCATTCCGCGCTTCGTCCAGGTCTCTTCGCTTTCTGCGCGCGAGCCGCAACTCTCGGCCTACGGCGCGTCGAAGCTCAAGGGCGAGAAGGTGGTCATGGCCAGCCCGCTCGACTGGACCGTGGTCCGCCCCCCCGCCGTCTATGGCCCGCGAGATCGGGAAATGCTCGAGCTGTTCCGCTTCGCCAGGACGGGGATCGTTCCGCTGCCGCCGCGCGGGCGGATGGCGGTAATTCATGTCGATGACTTGGCGCGGCTGCTGCTGGCGTTGGTGCCAGGGGGTGAGGACGTCGCCCGCAAGCTGTTCGAGCCCGACGACGGCCATGCCGGAGGTTGGACGCATAAGAGCTTCGCCAAGGCGATCGGCTGGGCGGTGGGCAAGCGGATCACGCCGTTGCCGCTTCCCGCCTTCGCGCTGCGCGCCGCCGCCCGTGGCGACCGTCTGCTCCGCCGCGCTGCGGCCAAGCTGACTGAGGACCGGGTCGGCTATATGTGCCATCCCGACTGGACCGTGGGCGAGGAGTTGCGCCCGCCTGCGGCGAGGTGGCAGCCCGAAATCGGCACGCGCGAGGGGCTTAAGGCGACGGCGAAGTGGTACCGCGAGGCGGGGTGGCTGTAGCCGATCAGAACACCGGTTCGTAGCCCGGCGGCAGTTCCCCGTCCGGCACGCCCGGCGCATGGATCCCGCATTCGGTCTTGTCCCAGCCCTTCCATCGGCCCGAGCGCGGGTCTTCGCCCGGCGCGACCTTAGTGGTGCAGGGCGAGCAGCCGATCGAAGGATAGCCTTGCGCGACCAGCGGGTGCGCCGGCAGGCGATGCTCGTCGAAGTAGCTTTCGAGGCGCTCCTTCGACCAGTCGGCCAACGGGTTGAGCTTGAGCTTGCCCTCGTCGATCTCGAACCGCGGCAAGGCGCTGCGGGTTTTGCCCTGAAAGCCCTTGCGCCCTGAAATCCAGGCATCGAAAGGAACCAGCGCGCGCCGCAGCGGGGCAACCTTGCGGATTTCGCAGCACCCGTCGGGATCGTAGGACCAGCGCAGCCCGGTCTTGTCGTGTGCCGCAAGATCGTAAGGATCGGGGCGGAAAACGCGCAAGTCGGTGAAGCCGAGCCGCTCGGACAGTTCGTCGCGGTAGGCGAGGGTCTCTCCGAAGATTTTCTGCGTGTTGACGAAGATCAGCGGCACATCCTTGTCGATCTCCGCGATCAGGTGCAGCAGCACCGCGGATTCGGCGCCGAACGACGACACCGCCGCGACGCGCCCCTTGAGCTCGTTGCCGAGCAGGGCGGCCAGCATCGTCGACGTATCGACGCCCGCAAAGCGCGCGTTGAGCGCGTCGGCGTCGGCCTGAACGAACGCCGGCGTCACATCGATGACGTCGCGGATTCTCTCGGGCCTAGCCATGTCGCAGTTTCCAGATCGGCACCGCAGCGTCGGCGGCGTGCTGATAGACGTAGGGGTAACGACTCAGGGCCAGTTCGGCCTCGGCGGGATCGATCGCCGCATCGGGCGCGAAACTGTCGAAGCCGCAGCGGCGCATGAACAACAGCAGGTCGAGCAGAACATCGCCGGTAGCCTTGATCTCGCCGCCGTAGCCAGCTTCGCGCAGAAGCCGTGCGCTCGAGAAGCCGCGACCGTCGCGAAACTTGGGAAAGTCGATCTCGACCAGGCGCACCCGTTCGAGCAGCGGAATCAGCAGGCGCACGTCGTCGCCGGCCTCGATCCTCACCGAACTGGCGTTCGACTGTTCGAGGAAAGATTCAAGGCTGACCGCGGGCTCGTCGGCCGGTTCGTCGTCGCGATAGCGCAGCTCAGCCATAGATCGCTTCCTTGAAAGGCTCCATGCCGACACGGCGATAGGTATCGAGGAAGCGTTCGCCCGGTGTCCTGACGGCGCGATAGTGCTCGATCGTCCGTTCTACCGCGTCGACGATACCGTCCTCGTCGAACCCGGGCCCGGTGATCTTGGCGTGGCTCGCATCCTCCGCTCCCGAGCCGCCTAGCAGCAACTGGTAATTCTCGGTGCCCTTGCGATCTACGCCGAGGATGCCGATGTGCCCGGCGTGGTGGTGACCGCAAGCGTTGATGCAGCCGCTGATCTTGATCTTGAGCTCGCCGAGGTCGCGCTGGCGATCGAGATCTGCGAACCGCTCGGCGATCTTCTGCGCGACCGGGATCGAGCGCGCGTTGGCCAGGCTGCAATAATCGAGCCCCGGGCAGGCGATGATGTCGCTGATGAGATTGAGGTTGACGTCGGCCAGGCCGGCGCCGTTCAACGCCTCCCATACCGCGTAAAGGTCGCTCTTGCGAACGTGCGGCAGGACCAGGTTCTGCGCATGGGTCGCGCGCAATTCATCGAAGCTGTAGCGTTCGGCGAGGTCCGCGACGAGGTCCATCTGCTCCGCCGACATATCACCCGGAATGCCGCGGGTAGGCTTCAGGCTGATGTTGGCGATTGCATAGCCGGGCGCCTTATGCGCCACGACCTGGCGATCGACCCACAGCGCGAAATCGGGATCGGAGCGATCGATCTCTTCGCTGAGGCCGCTCTCGAACGGGGGCGGGGCGAAGTAGGTGGCGATGCGATCGTATTCGGCTTGGGGAAAGTCCGCAGCCAGAGTCAGAAAGTGCTGGAATTCCTCCTCAACCTGCCGGGTGAATTCCTCGGCACCCAGTTCGTGCACGAGGATTTTCATCCGTTGCTTGTGAATGTTGTCGCGTCGGGCGTTGCGGTTCCACACGCGCAACACGGCCTGAAGGTACGAGAATATCTGGCCTGCGGGCAGGAATTCGCGCAGGCGCGGTGCGATCATCGGGGTGCGGCCCATGCCGCCCCCGGCGAAAACCTCGAAGCCTTGCTCGCCCGCCTCGTCGAATACGATGCGCAGAGCGAAATCGTGCCAGCGCAGCGCGGCGCGGTCCTCGGCGGCGGCTGTGACGGCGATCTTGAACTTGCGCGGCAGATAGCTGAATTCGGGCATGAACGTGGTCATCTGCCGCAGCATCTCGCACCATGGGCGCGGGTCCATGCTCTCGTCGGCGGCCGCCCCTGCATATTGATCTGCGCTTATGTTGCGGATCGATTCGCCGCTGGTCTGGATCGCGTGCATCTCGACTTTGGCGAGATCTGCGAGAAGATCGGGTGCCTCTTCCAGCTTGATCCAGTTGTATTGAATGTTTTGACGTGTCGTGAAGTGGCCGTAGCCACGATCATACTTGCGCGCGATCTCGGCCAGCGCGCGCATCTGGCGGCTATCGAAGGTGCCATAGGGGATCGCCACGCGCAACATGTAGGCGTGCAATTGCAAATAGAGTCCGTTTTTGAGCCGCAGCGGCTTGAACTGATCGTCGGTCAGATGGCCTTCGATCCGCCGGCGGGTCTGGTCGCGGAATTCCTCGACGCGGGCATCAACCATGGCCTGATCGTAGTTGTCGTATTTGTACATGTCAGATCACCCAGGTGCCGGCAGCGGGGTCGGCGGGCTTGAGGGTCAGGTCGGGGCGGACGGTCGGGCCAAGCGCGCGGATGCGATCCTTGATGTGCGCTGGGCGAACTTTCCCAGCGCCATCGGACTCGGCGTCAATCGCGTAGCCGCCGTTGACGCGGCAACCGGCGGTCTCTTCGGCGAGGATCAAGTCCGCGTGTTCGCCCGCGTCGATGGCATCATCGACATGGAGCGACCAGCCGTTGCCGGTCCACCACACAACCGCGCCGCTTTTGAGATCGTTCCCAGTAAGAATCTTCATGCTGCTGCCTTGACGATGGGGGCGAGGGCGGCGTCCTGACCGCGCGCGGCGACCATACCGACAACGATCAGCGCGGGGCTCTTGACCCGCTCGGCCGCGACTAAATCGCCGAGGCCTGACAACGGCGCGCGCAGAACGCGCATCTCGGCGCGGCTCGCGTTCTCGATCACCGCGACCGGCATGTCGGCGGCGAGACCGTCGGCGATCAGTTTGGCGGCGATGGCATCGGCGCTGGCGACGCCCATGTAGATCACCAGGGTGCGGCCTCTTCCGGCAAGGCCTGCCCAGTTCTGATCGGTCAGGCCCTTGCACTGGCCCGCGACGAAACTGACCACGCTCGCATCCTCGCGGTGCGTCAGGGCCATCTGCGCGGCGGCGGCCGCCCCCAGCGCGGCGCTCACCCCGGGGACCACCTCCACGGGTACACCGGCAGCCCGGCACGCTTCGAGTTCTTCGCCCCCGCGCCCGAAAATGAAGGGATCGCCGCCTTTGAGCCGGACAACATCGTTGCCCGTCAGCGCCTCGCGCACCAGGAGCGCGTTGATCTGGTCCTGCGGCAGCGAATGGCGCGCACGGCTTTTGGCGACCGAGATCATCCGGCAGGCGGGGCGCGCCATCGCGAGGATCGCGGGATCGACCAGCCCGTCGTGGACGATGAGCTTGGCGTCCATCACCAGCCGCGCCGCGCGCAGCGTCAGCAGATCCGGATCGCCGGGGCCGGCGCCCACGAGATGGACGGTGCCGATGGAAGGAGCGGACGAAGCCATGATCGCCAGATGGCGGCAGCGCGGCGGTTTCGCCAGCGAGAATCGGTTGGGCGCGGGCTAGGCAGGCTTTATCGCGCCAAAGGCCTGGTCGAGGTCCGCGATCAGGTCTCCTGGGTCTTCCAGTCCGATCCACAGGCGGACGGCTTGGCGGTCCGCCTGGTCCAAGAAGGCAGGCGGCCAGGGCGTGACCGCACGGTCGCGCTCGGGATTGACAGGCAACACGAGGCTTTCGAACCCGCCCCAGCTATAGCCAATCCCGAACAGTCGCAGCGCGTCGATAAGGCCGGCGCGTGCGGCCTCGTCGCGGCCTTTCAACACGAAGGTCAGCAGCCCGCAGGCACCGGTGAAATCGCGTCGCCACAGCTCGTGGCCGGGCGACCCGGGCAGCGGCGGGAACAAGACTTGGGCGACGTCATCGCGTGCTTGGAGCCACCTGGCGATGCTCAGCCCGCTCGCGGTCGATTGGCGCAGCCGTACATCCATCGTCCGCAGGCCGCGCAGCGCCAACGCGCAATCGTCGGGCGAGGCTTGCTGACCGAGCTGAAGCGAGCTGCGCCGCAACCGCGTGTAGTATTCTGCGGTGGCGGTAACGCTGCCCAGCATAAGGTCCGAGTGCCCGCCGACATGCTTGGTCAGCGCGAGAATGCTCATGTCGGCGCCGTGGGCGAGGGCCTGAAAGCCGGTCGGCCCGGCCCAGGTGTTGTCGAGCAGGACCGCCAGCCCGCCCGCCTTGGCCGCAGCGGAGAGCGCGGGGACGTCGCATACCTCCATCGTCAGGCTGCCGGGGTTTTCCAGGAGTACCGCGCGCGATTTGTCGGCGATCATTCCGGCGAACCCCGCGACATCGAGCGGATCGAAGAACCGCGTGGTGACGCCAAAGTTCTTCAGCCAGCGCTGGGCGAAGGTCCGCGTCGGATCGTAAGAATTGTCCGACACAAGCAGTTCGTCGCCGGCTTTGAGCACCGCCAGTAGCGCGCAGACCGGGGCGGCGAGGCCGGTCGGGTAGAGCATCGTCCCGGCCGCCCCCGGTTCGAGCGCGGTCAGCGCGTCGGCAAGCGCCCACTGCGTCGGCCCGCCACGCGCGCCATAATGGAACACGCCGTCGGCATTGACGTGCCGTCCCGTCTCCAGCGCAGCGCAGTTTTCATAAAGATGCGTGCTTGTTCGCCAGACGGGCGGATTGACTGCGGCCCCGGTCCATTCCGGCTTGCGCCCCGCGGTGACCAGGCGGGTGGCGGGCTTCAGATCGTCATGGGGCTTGGCCATCCCGGGAAACTCACAAATCCTGCTCATCCCGAGCGAAGTCGAGGGATCACGCGCAATGGTCGAGCGTTGTTCGCCATGTCTCGACTTCGCTCGACATAAGCGGACTTGGGATAGTCGCGTCGGAACGAAAGACCTTCGCTCGCGATGGCCTCAAGCCGCCCCAGTCGCCTTTGGCGTGTCCGGATCGGCGCCCCATTCGCTCCAGCTACCGTCATACAACGCGACGTCTTCCTTGCCCAAGCGATTGAGCGCGAACGCCAAACCGCTGGCGGTCATCCCGCTGCCGCAACTGGTCACGACGGGCTTTGACAGATCGAGACCCGCCTGCTCGAACGCCTGGCGAAGTTCGTCGGTGCTCTTCCAGGTTCCGTCGCTGTTGACCAGCGTGGTCAAGGGAACGTTGGTCGATCCCGGGATATGGCCGGGTGCGGTGCCCCCGTGGAGGTCGGGCTGTTCGCCGGTGAACCGTGCGGCGGGCCGCGCGTCGACCACCTGCTCGCTCTTTTCATGCAGATTCTTGAGCATGTCGGCCTTGGTGCGGACGTTCTTGTCGTCCTGCCAGACGGTGAAATGGCGGTGACGAAGGGTCTGCTTGCCCTGCTGCACGGGGCGTCCTTCCGCCTTCCACTTGGCGATGCCGCCGTCGAGGATCGCGACATCGTGCGCACCGAACATCCGCAGCATGAACCAGGCGCGCGCAGCGCTCTTCACCGGACTGTCGTCGTAAAGCACGATGCGGCTACCGTCGCCCAAGCCCAAGCTCTGCATCCGGCTGGCGAATTTTTCGGGCTGGGGCAGGGTGTTGGGGGCGCTGGCGGTGGTATCGACCAGATCGCGCAGGTCCATGAACACCGCGCCGGGAATGTGGGCCGCCTCGTATTCCGCGGCGGGATTGCGGCCGCTGTCGGGGAGGTGCCAGCTGGCATCGACGATGCGCAGATCGCTCGCCCCGAGTTCCTTGGCCAGCCATTCGGTCGTAACCAGCGAATCCATCCACGCGCTCCTGCTGATCGCCCGTCTGCCGCGGGCCGGTCGGACAGGCTTAGTCGCGCGACAAGGCCGCGTCGAGGTGGAAAAACGCCGAATTCAGCGCCGAAAAACGCATCAGGCGGCGGGGAGGAGTTGCTGACCGAGCTTCGAATAGTTGCGCGGGCCCAGATCGAGGCGGAACGGCTGAAGCCGTTTGCTGGCGCCCGGCTCTTGCCCGACCAGGAAGGTGCCCCCGCCCGCAACAATCGTCCCCGCAGGGTCGTGCGCGTGTCCGCGCATCCGGGCGAGCGGCACGAATAGCGCGGCATCGCCGCGGCGGATTGGGGTGATCGAGACCAGCGGCAGGCGTATGTCGCCGCCCAGGGTCACGCTCTCGCCGGGGGCGAGCGTGGGGATGCGATGAAGTTCGGGCAGGGACGCGTCCGCCGGGCCGAGCTGCTCGTCCGCCGAACGCGAGGCGTGCGCCGCGATCATGTCGCCCGCGATGCGCACGTCGTGGAGCGGCTGGGCCGAGCGATTGGTCACCGCCAGGCGGTAGGACAACGTGGTGTTTACCAGTGTCGCACTCATCCTCGTCGCCTGCAGCGCGAGATGGAGGGCGCCGCCGGCTGACGTGGGCGGCGGCGCGTCCGCCGCGCTCGTCGGCCCAGAGGCGACGCGCGGGCGCTCGACTTCAGGAGTGGGCATCGGGCGCGCGCGATGCCGGAAATGGCGGCTCCAGGCCAGCCATGCGCCGCCCGCCAGCAGGAGTGCGAGGGTGGCGAGCCCGAGCCACAGCCCAATACCGCCCGATCGCGACACCAGATCGAGGTTCCGCGGCTGGTAGCTCGTGGCAACCGGTGCCGGCGACGACGCCGCCACGGATGGAGTTAAGGAGGATGGGGCGGGGAGCGGTAAGGGGGCTTCACCCTGCGGGGGAGGCTGTTGCGGCGCGGTTCCTCGCGGAAGTCCGCTCGCGGGGCGTGCCGCAATCGTGCCCGGCTCGACTCCCGCGGGCGTCGAAGGCTGCGATGTCGGAGACACGCTCGCGGCGCCGGTCGGCTCCGGCTGCGCGGCCTGCGTGGGGAGAACGATCACGGGGGCGGGGCGCGCGCGGGGCCGCACGCTGGGCGAATCCGGATCGACCGGGCCGACCACGGTGGGTTCGGGCGAAGGGCTGCCGCGGGTGCGCAAGTCGAACTGGCCGTCCTGCGCCACGGCCACACCCGAAGTCAGCGCCAGCAACGCCGCGATCATCGCTCGCAGCATCAGCCTCATTTCTCGATCCATCCGTCTCGTCATCGTGCTCCAAACCCAGCAGCGGGGCGCTTTAATAGGCGCTGAATCGGGTCGTTCCAACCGGCGGCTGTGTGGCAAAATCTACCCGGTCGCGGTCTCGACTCCGTCGCGCCGCGCGGGCATGGCGACGACGATGCCACAATTGCCGCCAACCCGCCACCTCGGTCACGCCAGTTCGCTGCCCGGTTCGCCGGACGAGGCGACGCTGGACTACGTTCCGAACCCGCGCCCGGGCGCGATCTATTGCGTCCGTTTCTCCGCGCCCGAGTTCACTTCGCTGTGCCCGGTTACCGGCCAGCCCGATTTCGCGCATTTGGTGATAGACTATGCACCCGGCGAGACGATCGTGGAATCGAAGTCGCTGAAGTTGTTTCTCGGTGCATTTCGCAACCACGCGGGGTTTCACGAGGACGTGACCGTGGGGATCGGTCAGCGGATAGTCACCGAAATGCAGCCGCGCTGGCTCAGGATCGGCGGCTACTGGTACCCGCGAGGCGGGATTCCAATCGACGTGTTCTGGCAGTCGGGCCCGCCACCGGCTGAATTGTGGCTGCCCGATCAGGGTGTAGCGAGCTATCGGGGGAGGGGATGACCGTAATCGCATTCAAGGGCTTCGGCGGTGTCCGGCTTGAAGCCGATGTCGAAGGGGAAGTGCACGATCCGGCGATCCTGTTGATCCACGGTGCGGGCCAGACCCGACAAGTCTGGGCTGCGACCGCCGAGAGCTTGGTTCGCGCCGGCCGCTACGTGGTCAGCCTCGACCTGCGCGGCCATGGCGGCAGCGAATGGCCAAAGGATGGGCGCTATGATCTCGACACCCACGTCGAGGATTTGCGCGCGGTGCTCGCCCAAATGGGGTCGCGCCCTGTGCTGGTCGCTTCGACGATGGGTGGCTGGATCGCGGTCACAGCGCTGGCCACCGACGCTGCCACTCTTGCCGCCGGGTTGGTGCTGGTGGACATGCCGGTGCAAACCGAGGCCGCGTTGGCCGGCGAGATCGCCGAGCGCCTGGAAACGGCGCGTGGCAAGGCGAACTGGGACGAGCGGACCTTGGCGGCTTTTCCGGTCGAGCAGGTGCCCGAGCGGCTGTTCGCCGCCGCGCCCGAACTCAAGCTGCCAACCCTGGTTGTGCGTGGCGGACTATCGTGGATGCAACGCTCGCCGGAAGCGCAGGCGTTCGATGATGCCCTACCCAGCGGCGAGAGCGCCGAAGTTGCCGACGCCGACCTCCTTGTGGTTACGGACCGCAGCGAAGCATTCCTCGGCTTGCTGCTCGATTTCCTCGAGCGCAAGCAGCCGCGCGCCGGCACAGAGTTCCGTGCGGGGTCCGATGCCCGCACTCTGCGCGACGGCCTGGGCTGCTTCGCCACCGGAATCACCATCATCACCACGACCGACGCCGACGGGCGGCCGGTGGGACTGACCGCGAACAGTTTCACCTCCGTGTCGCTCGATCCCCCGCTTCTGCTCGTGTGCATCGCCAATACCGCGGCCTCCGCGCCGATCCTGCGCGAAGCCCAGCATTTCGGTGTCAACGTCCTCCAGATCGGCCAGCAGCCCGCCTCGAATCGTTTCGCGGGCAAGGCCGAGGACCGCTTTTCGGCGACGGCATGGTCGCCCGGCGAGACTGGAGTTCCGTTGCTCGACGGATCGCTCGGCAGCTTTGAATGTACCCGGCACGCGGTGCACGAGGCGGGCGATCACTTCATCCTGATCGGCGAAGTGGTGCGGGCGCAGTTCGAGCCGAGGCGCGATCCGTTATTGTATTTCCGCGGGAAGTACCGAAGGCTGCACTTCGCCTGACCGCGATCAACCCGGCTTGCGGAATTTCTTTGGCTTGTGGGGGTGCGGTTTTTGCGGGGTCGGCCGCGACACTCGCTCTTTGGTCGAAGGGGCCAGGGTCGCCCGCTTGACCGGCTGATGCGGTTTGCTCTCATGACCGTGCTGACGCTGAGCGGGCGCGGGGGTGTGACGATTGCCGTGTCCGTCCTCGGGCATGACTTCGATCCGCACTTCGCTGCCATCCTCCGCAGAGCCTGACGCGGTCCGAGCGACGGCGTCGGCGAAGCGCCCGGCGATCGAGCGCGGCACCTGGAAGTGGGTCTCGTGGATGCCTATGCGGATCGCCCCGATCTCGTTGCGGGTAATGTGGCCGCGACGGCATAGCAGCGGCAGGATCCAGCGCGGATCGGCGTTCTGGCGGCGGCCTAGGTCCATCCGGAACCAGATCACATCGTCGAAGCCCGGACGGTGGCGCTCAGCCTGCGCCGCAGTGCGCGCGGCTGGAGTATTCTCGGTCAGCTCCTCGGGCTGAGGCATCGCCGCACGGTGGGCGCGCACGAGCGCGGCGGCGATGTCCTCCGGGCTGCGCTCGGCAAGGAGCTGCGCTGCGATGGCGCGGTCCTCGTCGTCGAACTCGACCGGCTCGAGCAGGGCCGTGATCAACCTTTGCCGATCCTGCGCGTGGATCGCTTCGGGCGCAGGAGCCGAAATCCACTCTGCGTTGATCTTGGCCCCGCGCAACATCATCTCGACCCGCTTGCGGCGGGGATATGGTACGATCAGGATCGCGGTCCCCTTCTTGCCCGCGCGCCCCGTACGGCCCGAGCGGTGCTGGAGCACTTCGGCATCACGCGGCAACTCGACATGGACCACCAGGCTCAGCGTGGGCAGGTCGATCCCGCGCGCGGCGACGTCGGTGGCGACGCAGACCCGCGCCCGCCGGTCGCGCAACGCCTGCAACGCATGATTGCGCTCCTGCTGGGAATGCTCGCCCGACAGCGCGACCACATCGAATCCGCGCTCCTGCAGCGTGGCGTGGAGCCGCCGTACGTTCTCGCGCGTGGCGCAGAACAGCATCGCGGTTTCGGCTTCGTGGAAGCGCAGGAGGTTGACCACCGCCTGCTCGATTTCAGCCGGGGCGACGGTGACCGCCTGATAGGCGATGTCGCCATGCCCGCGATCGTCGCCGACCGTCGAGATGCGCAGCGCATCGCGTTGATAGCGCCGGGCGAGGTTGGCGATCGCCGGGGGCATCGTCGCCGAAAACAGCATCGTGCGGCGGGTGTCGGGGGTGGCGTCGAGGATTTCCTCGAGGTCCTCGCGAAAACCCATGTCGAGCATCTCGTCGGCCTCGTCGAGGACGATCGTGCGCAAGCCCGAGAGGTCGAGCGCGCCGCGCTCGAGATGGTCGCGCAAGCGTCCCGGCGTGCCGATCACGATATGCGCGCCGCTCTGGAGCATGCGCCGCTCTTTCTGCGGGTCCATCCCGCCGACGCAGATCGCGACGCGCGCACCGGTCTTCTCATAGAGCCAGTGCAGCTCGCGCCCGACCTGCATCGCCAGCTCGCGAGTGGGCGCGATCACCAACGCAAGCGGGCTGCAGCTGACTGCGATCTTCCCGTCGTCGGCGAGCAGTTCGGTCGCCATAGCCATGCCGAACGCGACGGTCTTGCCCGATCCCGTCTGCGCCGACACGACCAGATCGCGCCCGCGCGCCGCGTCTTCCAGCACGGCGGCCTGGACGGGGGTGGGATCGGTATAGCCACGCGCGGCGAGGGCTTCGCCGAGGATCGCGCGGACGCCCGCGAAGGACAGGGGGTTTTCGGACATGGTACGCTTTACACAGGTTTCACGCCCGGTTGCGCGGAACATTTTTGCTCGCGGATGGGCGGAGTGGAGCGGGCGAAGGGAATCGAACCCTCGTCGTAAGCTTGGGAAGCTTCTGCTCTACCATTGAGCTACGCCCGCGAGGCCGGGCCTTTTGGCATAGGGTCCCCGCTTCGGTCAACGTGCAATCGGGCGCTGGCCTTACCGCTCAGACTTGTTAATCGCCCGGTTAAACGAATCGCGAGGGGATACTCCGGCATGGCTTTCAAGACGCGGATCACCGAGTTGCTGGGGATCGAGCACCCGATCGTTCAAGGCGGGATGCAGTGGGTCGGAACCGCCGAAATGGCTTCGGCGGTATCGAATGCGGGAGGCTTGGGAATCCTGACCGCGCTGACTCAGCCGACGCCCGAGGCGCTCGCCGCCGAGATCGCGCGCTGCCGGACAATGACGGCCAAGCCGTTCGGGGTGAACATCACCGTGTTCCCGACGATCAATGCGCCCGACTATAAGGCGTATGCCCAGGCCGCGCTCGATGGGGGCATCCGCATCTTCGAGACCGCCGGAACTCCTGCGGTTCGTGAAATTTGGGAAATGATCAACCCGCACGGGGCGCTGATCCTGCACAAATGTACTGCAGTGCGCCATGCGCTTTCGGCAGAGCGAGCGGGGGTCGATGTCATCTCGATCGATGGATTCGAGTGCGCCGGACATCCCGGCGAGGACGACATACCTGGTTTGATCCTGCTTCCCGCGGCGGCGGACAAGGTGAAGATCCCGATCCTCGCCTCTGGCGGGTTTGGCGATGGGCGCGGGCTGGCGGCGGCGCTGGCGTTGGGCGCCGACGGAATCAACATGGGCACGCGCTTTTGTGCGACGGTCGAAGCGCCGATCCACCAGGCGTTCAAGGACGCAATGGTCGCCGCCGACGAGCGCGCCACCGACCTGATCTTCCGCACCTATCGCAACACCGCGCGGGTGGCGAAGAACGGGATCAGCCAGGCAGTGGTGGCGGCCGAGGCCGCGGGCAAGCCGTTCGGCGATGTCGCCGAGCTGGTCAAAGGCGTGCGCGGGCGCGAAGGGCTTCGAACCGGCGATACCGAGCACGGCATCTGGAGCGCGGGGATGATCCAAGGGCTGATCAACGACATTCCCACCTGTGAGGAACTGGTCAGCCGGATCGTGCGCGATGCCGAGGCGATCGTGCGCGGACGGCTGGATGCTATGGTGGCCTGATCGGAAAAACGCGCCCTACAGAAGCCTTCGGTTGGGTCGCGTCACAAATGCCGCTCCAGCCAGGCGCGCACCGCCCGGACGTGGGCCCAGGTCAGCGCCGATTCCATCGTGTCGAAGGCGTGTTGGCCGCCGCTTAGCTCTATGTGATCGACGGAGCCGCCAGCGTCGCGTTGGGCCATGGCGAACGCCGCCCCTTCCGCGACCGGGATCAGCGTGTCGTGCGCGCCGTGGATCACCAGCATTGGCGGGGCGTCGGCGCGGACCAGCGCGATCGGGCTGGCCAGGTTCCACCCTGCCGAGTCCACGTCCGCGGGCATGATCTTGTCCGCCTCCCACTGGCGCAGCGAGGCGTGGTTGCGGCCCCACAGGTTGAGCCGGTCTGTGAAGTCGAACCGGCCATAGTTGGGCACCGCCGCCTGGACCGAACAGTCCTCGTTCTCGAACCCCGGCTTGGCCGCGGCGCGATCGTGGGCGAGAGCGCCGAGCGCGGTCAGGTGTCCACCCGCCGAGCCGCCGGTAAGCGCAATCCGCGCCGGGTCGCCACCATATTGCGCGACGTTCGCCTTGGCCCAGACGATTGCACGGAGCACGTCGGTCAGCATCGTCGGAAAGCGGTGCTTGGGCGCAAGGCGGTAGTTGATGTCGAGACACAGCCAGCCGTTCCGCGCAAGGTGGTGCAGCAGCGGCTTGGCCTGCTGGTTGCGCTTGCCCAGCAGCCATGCGCCGCCGTGAATGTGGATCAGCACCGGCATGGCGGCGGCCGGGCGCTCGGCAGGCGCGACGATGTCGAGTGTGGTCCGCTCTCCGTCGGGCGCATAGGCGATCCGTGAGATTCGCCGTGTCCCGGCGCGGCTGCTCATCGGGCGGAAACCGGCGCCGAGTGGCAGTGCTTCGTCGAGCCCCATCGCCCGCAGCATCGTCGCCCCATCGCGGCGGTTGCGCAGGTGGGCAACCGCGAACAGCAGCGCGGCGAGTGCGGCGGCGACTTTCGCGATCGTTCCGCTCAGCAGAATCGCGGCGATTGCCGCAACCAACACCATGGGCGCCGCCAGCATCTGCCCGACGAAGCTTCCAAGCCACCAAAACCCAAGCACCTGAGCCGGGATCTTGGTGGGTCCAACGCGGACCGTAGCGGACAGAGCGAGCGAAAGCAGCCAGAAGGCAAACAACACAGCGATCATCGAGATTACCCCACCCAAGCATGGGTCCATGCGGACGCGATCGCCGCCGCGCAACCCCGCGACGCGCTTTCAGCCCCTGGTGACGCGCGCGCGCTGGTCTTCGCGACCCATGGCGATGACGAACGGAGCCTCCGCCTGGCGCGCGGCGAACCCGGCCTTGTCGAAGATTCCCAGCCACTTCTCGGCCACCAGCACCTGCCCGATGGCGCCGCCCATCGTATCGCCGGGTCCGAGCAAAACGATCCGGTCGGGCGCGAACTCCTTGATCCCGACCGCGAGCGAGCGGGTGAAGTCGTAGGGTTCGAGAATCTGGGTGGTAAACGTGTAGCGGTGCATCGCCTCAGGGGTGGTCGCCTTGGCGCGCCAGACTCGGCCTTCGCCGTCGATCAGCGGGACGCGCGGCGCGCCGAACCACGCGGCAGGAAGCTGGGCGAGCGCGCGGCGACTGCTTTCGGCCATCAGCGCCGTGTGGAACGGACCGTGTCCGGCGAGGCGGAGCGGCGGGCGGCCGGGCATGGCGGGGAGGGCGGCCAGCAGCGCGTCGAGTTCACGCTCTTCGCCCGCGACCAGCAGCATGCCGCCCAATTCGATCGAGCGGAACGCACCGCTTCGAGCAAGCTTTCGGTCGATTTCGCGACGCAACGCCGGGTCAGGCCGCCAATCGTCGCCCACCAGTGTCAACAGCAGCTGCCCGCCAGGCTCGCCGGTGCCCGAATTGACCCCCATCCCATCGGCAATGGCGAAGCCATGCTCGGGTGAGACCGCGCCGGCGCAGGCCAGCGCGGTGTACCAGCCCATCGAATTGCCGCAGATCGCGACCACCTCCACCTTGCCGGTATCGAGCGCCAGGTAGTCGAGGATTCCCGCTGCATAGATCAGCGGGGAGGCGTTGGCGCCCGAGCCATGAAGCGCGGTTGAGAAACGGGCCGCGCAGTCGAGCTCGGAGATCGACTGCGCCGCTCGCTCGTTCCGCTGGCGGTCGAATGCGGCGAGCAAAGCAGATCCCGCGTGATGGCGGGCAAGATAACCCAATTCGCTCGCTCCGTAAGTCCCGCGACCGGGGCATACGACGAGTGCTTTCTCCTTGCTCATCGATGGAGCAACGCCATCGCCGCCGCAACGATCGTATCGCGGCTGGGCAAGGTGTAGGTGGCGGCGCGGGCGAGCGAGATGAAGCTGTCTTCGGCAGCGACCCGGGAGACGCGCTTGTCCGGCGCACTTTCGGCGAACAGGGCCATCAACGCCTCGCTCTGCGACCCGGTGACGCGGCATTCGTCGACGATCAGGATGTGCTCGCATGCCTCTACCGCCGCCAGCAGCGCCTCAGTCGCCAGCGGGGCGAGCCAGCGCAAGTCGATCACCCGCGCCCTTATGCCGTGCTCGCCGAGCAGTTTCTCCGCTTGCCGAGAGTAGTAATAGCCGTTGCCGTAACTGACGATGGCCAAGTCCGTGCCGTCGCCATGCATCCCGATCTCGCCGATCCGAACCTCGTTGGACCCCGGGGGATCGTAAGGTGCGGTCCACAACCCGTCGCCCTCGGCGTGGAGATCACGTGTCATATACAGCGCGATCGGTTCGACGAACACCACCACCCGCTGTTCTTCATCGGCCAGTCGCACGCACTCGCGAAGCATCGCCACCGCATCCCGCCCGTTCGAGGGGACTGCCAGGATCAGCCCCGGCACGTCGCGAAATACCGCTAGGCTGTTGTCGTTGTGAAAATGCCCGCCGAAGCCCTTCTGATAGGGCAGCCCGGCAATCCGGATGACCATCGGGTTGGTGTATTGCCCGCAACTGAAGAAGCTCAGCGTCGCCGCCTCGCCGCGAATTTGGTCTTCGGCGTTGTGAACGTAGGCAAGGAACTGGATTTCGGGGATCGGCAGCAGCCCGTTGTGAGCCGCGCCTATCGCCAGGCCCAGGATCGCCTGCTCGTCGAGCAGGGTGTTGATCACACGCGCCGATCCGAACCGCTGGTGCAGCTTGGCGGTCGCGTTGTAGACACCGCCCTTGGGGCCGACGTCCTCGCCGCAGACGATCGCGTGCGGGCGTTCGAGCAGGATGTCGGCGAGTGCCCAACTTATCAGCCGCGCCATGTGCTGCGGCTTCTCGATCAATGTCGCGTCCGATGCGAACAGCGCGGTGCGTTCAGCAGCAGAGAAGTCTCGAACGGTTGGCTCGCGGCGCGGGGGCACGATACTGGCCATCACCGCCGCCGCATCCGCCAGCTTGGGCCGCGCTATCGCCAGCTCGGCTTGGCGGGCCAGCGTCGTTTCGACCTCGTCGCACACTTCGCGGATTTCGGCGGCGGAGAGAATGTCTTCCTCGATCAGTAATGCGGCGGTGCTGAGCAGGGGGTCGCGCGCCTCGTCGGCCTCGATTTCGGCCTTCGCGAGATAGGCCGAAGGCATATCAGAACCGGCGTGACCGTAGAGCCGCACCGCGCCCAGATGGAGAAACACCGGCTTTCGCGTCGAGCGGGCGTGATCGACCGCCTCGCGAGCCGCGCGGTAGGCTTCGATCAGATCGGTGCCGTCGGCGTAGACGTAATGCAGGCCATTGCGTGTCGAAAACTGGTCGGCGATCCAGCCCTTCGGTGTGCGGGTGGAAATGCCGATGCCGTTGTCCTCGCAACAGAAGATAATGGGCATCGGCGTGCCTTGATACGCCGCCCACAGCGCGGTGTTGAACGCTCCCTGCGCGGTCGAATGGTTGGCCGAGGCGTCGCCGAAGCTGGCCAGGACCACCCCGTCGGAGGCTAGCGGGCCGTCCTCCAGGTGCAGCCGCTTGGCCATACCGATCGAGAACGCCGCGCCAACTGCCTTGGGCAGGTGGCTGGCGATGGTCGAGGTCTGCGGCGGGATCGCCAACCGCTTCGATCCCAGTACCTTGTGCCGGCCGCCCGAGATCGGATCGTCGGCCGCGGCGGTGAAACTGAGCAGCATGTCCCACGCCGGGGTCTCGCCCGGGACCTGGCCCGCCCGATGAATCTGGAAGGCGGCCGAGCGGTAGTGGAGGAAGGCCATGTCATCGGGCCGCAGCGCATGGGCCAGCGCGGCGTTGCCTTCGTGCCCCGACGATCCAATTGTATAGAACCCCTCGCCGCGCGCCTGGAGCTTGCGCGAGAGGCGGTCGAGCTGGCGGCTGAGCAGCTGCGAGCGGAACAGCCCGACCGCGTCCTCGCGGCTCAATCCGACGTTCGCAAGGCCTAGGTTCGAGCGGCGCGGCGGCAGATCTCCGCTGGCGAGCGCGGCGAGCAGGCGAGCGTGAACGGCTTCGGCGGCGTCCATACGATTCCGATTACATCTGCAACGACTCGCAAACGCGGGACGCGGCGGCTTCCTAACCGAAACCAGCCGAAAATGGGAATCGGGCGCTATTCGATCTGGGCGTGGAATTGCAGAGTATCGTCACGTCGTAGTGCGGTACCGGCATAAGCCCATGTCGGCGGTTCGGACCTGTGATCGCAGCAAAAAGTTCGAAAAGTCTTTCAATGGGGCCCACGCCCGCCCTGACTATGCGGGAACTGGCTCCCACGCCGCGGGCCAGCAGCTTGGCGACAGGTTCCCGCGTTATTCTCGAGGAAATTTTGGTGGACGCACTTGGGCTCGAACCAAGGACCCGCTGATTAAGAGTCAGCTGCTCTACCAACTGAGCTATGCGTCCGTATCGCGGATGGGCCGATGGCGCCAGCGAAGGCGTGGCCTATAGCGTCTGGGCGATGCGGCGCAACCCCTTACGAAAGCCCTCCGCCGCCCCGGCGTTCGCGGGTCCAGCGTTCGATCGCCATGATCGTGCCGATGCAGATCATGTTGGTCATCATCGAGCTGCCGCCGTGGCTCATGAAAGGCAGGGGGATGCCCACCACGGGGGCCATCCCGGTCACCATCATCAGGTTGATGAACACGTAGAAAAAGATCGTCAGCGCCATCCCGGCGGCGAGCAGCCGGCTGAACCGGTCGGGCGCGTTCTGGGCGACGCGCAGACCCCAGCGCAGCACCAGGAAGAACACGAACAGCACGAACAGCCCGCCGAGCATACCCCATTCCTCGCTCATCGTCGCGAACACGAAATCGGTGTGCGCCTCGGGGAGGTAGTCGAGATGGCTCTGGCTGCCGTTGCCGAAGCCCTTGCCGAAGAACCCGCCCGAGCCGATCGCGATCTTCGACTGCGTGATGTGATAGCCGGTGCCTAGGGGATCGCTCTCGGGATCGAGGAAGGTCAGCACGCGGTTGCGCTGGTAGTCGTGGAGCAGGGTGAAGAACGCGATCGGCGCAGCGACGAGGCCGGCGGCGCCCGCGCCGATGAACCAGCTTAGCGGGACGCCCGCCAGGAAAATGACCATCACCCCGCCAAAGCCGATCGCCAGCGCGGTGCCGAGATCGGGCTGGATGATCACCAGTCCCATCGGCACCCCCAGCAGCGCCAGCGCGGGCACCAGCGCCCGCCAGCCGCGGATTTCGCCCGAGGGCAGCAGATCGAAGAACCGGGCCAGGACCAGCACGATACCCGGCTTCATCAATTCCGACGGCTGGAGCGTTATGAAGCCCAGGTTGAGCCAGCGTTGGCTGCCCCCGCCGACGAAACCCAGCGCCTCGACCAGCACCAGCAGGATCAAGATCGCGGCATAGGCCGGAAAAGCGGCGAACTTGAACACCTCGGCGGGAATCCGGGCGATGATCATCGCCATCGCCAGGAACACGAAGAAGCGCAGCGTATGGGTCAGGGCCCACGGCTGCAAGCTGCCCCCGGCCGCCGAATAGAGCACCGTGCTGCCAAACAGCACCAGTGCCAGCAGCGGCAGGATGACGTGCCATGGCTGGCGCGCGATCAGCTTGGGGACGTAGGTCTGCTGCATGGTTCAGGTGCGCGACGGTGGGGCGGCGGTGGCAGCAGCGGCCGGCGGGGGAGAAGTCGAGCCACCCGTTTCGGGCGGTGGGACGACCACCCCGGTCTGCGGTGCGGTCGGAGCGGAGGCAGGTTCTTCGGCTTTCTGGACGGCTTCTTCGACCTGGCTTTCGGTCACCGGCTTGGCCGCGCTCGCCGCGGGCGTGTGCTCGGCGGCGAGGTATTTGGCGGCCATCCGTTCGGTGGCGTTGCCCCCCCATTGCTTCTCGAGCGCGTGGAGCGAGGCGACGGCAGTCGGCGGGTCGAACAGAAAGGTCATCACGTCCTTGGCGATCGGCGCCGCCGCACGCGCGCCGAACGTGCCATGCTCGATCACCACCGCCATCGCATATTTCGGTGCATCGGCGGGGGCGTAGCAGACGAACAGCGAATGGTCGCGCGACTTCCAGTCGCCGACTGCGCCGCGGCTGGTCAACTTGCGCACTTGCGCGGTGCCGGTCTTGCCTGCCATCTTGATTCCGCCGATATCGATCCGGCTCGCCCCCGCGGTGCCCGATCCGTTGACCACGCGGAACATGCCATCGTGTGTCACCGCGAGCTGCTCGGCACTGAAGGGCAACGCGGGCCCCAGCGGCATCGGTTTGCCCAGCAGCAGCGAGGGCTGGAGATTACGCCCGCTGGCGATCCGCGCGGTCATCACCGCCAGTTGCAGCGGCGAGACCGACACGTAGCCCTGGCCGATCGAGGCGTTGAGCGAGTCCGCCGAGGTCCACTCCTGCTTGTAGCGGCGCATCTTCCACGCGGCGTCGGGAATGGTGCCATAGCGTTGCGAGGTGCCGGGCAGGACGAACTCCTGACCCAGGCCGAGCAGCTTGGCGACCGGCGCGATGGCGTCGTAGCCGACACGGTGCGCCATGCTCCAGAAATAGGTGTTGCAGCTATGCTCGATCGCGCCGCGCATATCGACCGAGCCATGGACTGCATCGCAGCGGAAGAAGCGGCTGCCGAGGCGATAGCCGCCGGGGCAATTGATCCTCTCGTCGGGCGACACCCCGTGTTGCTGGAGCGCCAGCGTCGCCATCGGTTTCATCGTCGAGCCCGGCGGATAGAGTCCGCGCACCGCCTTGTTGAGCAGCGGGATGTGGTCGTCGTCGTTGAGCAGCTTCCATTCGAGGCGGCCGATCCCGTCGGCAAAGCTGTTGGGATCGAAAGCGGGCATCGAGGTGAGCGCGAGAATTCCGCCGGTCGCGCAGTCGATGACGACGACCGCGCCCGATTCGAGTCCGATGCGGCGAGCGGCGAAATCCTGCAGTGGGCCGTCGATCGTCAGGCGGATCGGATTGCCGGGCACGTCCTCGCGCATCTCGAGATCGCGCACGATCCTGCCTCCGGCGGTGACTTTCAGTGCGCCGCGCGCCGGGCACCCCGCGCAGCGCGATGTCGTAGTATTTCTCCAGCCCGTCCTTGCCGATCTTGAATCCGGGCGTGATTAGCAGCGGATTCTTCTCCTTCTCGTACTCCTCCGCCGAGGTGGTGCCGACATAGCCGATCAGATGGCCGACCGCGGGACCGGTCGGGTAATAGCGGCTGAACCCGCGGGTCGGCACCACTCCGGGCATATCGGGCAAGCGGACGCTGATCGCGGCGAACTTGTCCCATTCGATCCGGCTGGCGACCTCGACCGGCTGGAACCCGCGCGCCTTGTCGAGCTTGTCCTTCAGATCGCGGAACTCGACCTCGCTGAGGCCCAGGATCTGGCCAAGTTCGGCGATCGTCTGTTCGGCATGGACCAGCCGCTCTGGGATCAGATCGACCCGGAACGCGGCGCGGTTGGAGGCCAGCGGCGAGCCGTGACGATCGAGAATCCACCCCCGACGTGGCGGGATCAAAGCCAGGTTGACCCGGTTGCTTTCGGAGGCGAGGCGATACTTCTCGTTCTCGGCCAGCGCGAGATAGCCCATGCGAGTGGCGAGCAGCAGCCCGACCCCGCCCTGGACCGCACCTAGGAAGACGCTGCGGCGGTTGAAGGTGTGTGTCAGCGCGACCGTGCTCATCGGTGGTTTGGTCCGCGTCCGCGCGCGGCTGCGCCAGTCGCCGAACTTCATCGTCCCGGCCTCATCGCCCGACCTGCTGCAGCGGCAGCAGGCGCAGCCGGTCCAGCGCGGCGATCAGCCGCGTGACCAGCGGGTGCGCGATCAGCGAAAGCGCGATCTGCGGCACGATGGCGCGCAGCGGCGCGTGGCCGCCGGTCAGGTTGGAGATCAGCGTCGCCAGCACCAGGTAACCCACGATCAGCGCCGCGGCCAGCGCCCAGTCCTGGAGGAAGCCGCGCCAGCGGAGGCGGGTGTCGGCTAGTTCCATGAGTATCATCGTGCACGACCATAGCAGAACCGCGCTGCCGAAGGGCTGGCCGCTGTAGAGGTCGTCGAACCCGCCGAGCGGCGCGCCTGCCCACACCGGCAGCATTCCGGGGCGCAGCATCCGCCACGCCAGCAGCGCCATGAAGGCCAGCGGGGGCATTATCGGTGCCGACACGAACAGCGGCGCGAACGGCGCCAGGCTGAGCAGCATCACGCTGACCCACGGCACCCCCCGCGACAGGATCGGCGAGGGCGCGCGGTTGATCCGCTTGCGCAGCCGGTCGTTGATCGCGTCCTGCTGGCGGCGCAGCACCGCCAGCGGCTGCCTGCCGCCAAGCCCGCGCGATTTGCGGACGATCGCCATCACCGGACCGGGGTCGCGGTCGGCGCGGTGGGATCGGCCAGTTCCTGATAGACCGGTTCGACCAGCACGAACTCCGATGCCGCCGGGTCGCTGACGATCCGCGCGATCGCGCCGTCGGACAGCAGCGATTCGACTTGCGCGACGGGGATGCCCGGGCGGTAGATCCCGCCCGAACCCGAGGTCACGAACACGTCGCCGCGCTTGAGCGGATTGACCCCGATGTTGATCAGCCGCAGCCGCACCCGCCCATCGGCGCGGCCTTCGGAAAACGCCGCGATCCCGTCGCTGGCGCGGCGGACGGGGACGACGTTCTCGCTATCCGTGACGAGCAGAACGCGCGCGGTGTTGGGCCCGACTTCGAGCACGCGCCCGACCAGACCGTTGGCGCCGCGCACCGGCATGCGGATTTGCACGCCCTGGCGGCTACCCGCGCCGATGATCGCGAAGCGCCGGGTGCTGGCCGAGGTCGAAGCGACCAGCCGGGTCGTCGCGACTGGACGCTCGGTGGTCTCGACCACCCCGAGTAGGGCCTTGAGACGCCGGTTCTCCTCGGCCAGCGCGGCGGTGCGCACCTGCTGGACCCGGGCGGCGGCGACTTCCTTGCGCAGCGCCGCGTTCGTTGCGCCGGCATCGATGTAGTCGCCGATGCGCTGGAAGAACCCGCGCGAATCCGCGCGCACCGCGCTGCCAGCGGCGCCCGCTGGAGCCACGATCTCGTTGGCTCCGCGGCGCAGGAAGGCGAAACTGCCAGGATCGGCGACGGCGATGGCGATCAGCACCAGCCCGGCCAGAACCCCGCCGATGGCAGCGACGTATCCGGTGAAGATGCCAAGCTGCGCCTTGCGCGAAAAGCCCGGGCGCCGGTCGTTCGGCGGCGGCATGCGCCTATCCCTTCGTCAATCCGAAACCGGCTGGGCGGGACCTGCTCACGCGGTCATCAGCACGCCGCGGTAGATCGGGTCTTCCATCGCCCGCCCGGTGCCCAGCGCAACGCAGCTCAGCGGGTCTTCGGCGACGGTCACCGGAAGCCCGGTTTCCTCGCGCAGGTACTCGTCGAGACCATGGATCAGCGCGCCGCCGCCGGTCAGGACGATGCCCTGATCGACGATGTCGGCAGCGAGTTCGGGCGCGGTGTTTTCCAGCGCAATGCGGACGCCTTCGATGATCGCCCCGATCGGTTCGGCCAGCGCCTCGGCGATGTTGGCCTGACTGATCGTGATCTCCTTGGGCACGCCGTTGACCAGATCGCGGCCCTTGATCGCGATCGTGGCGCCGACGCCGTCCGCGGGGACGATGGCGGTGCCATAGTCCTTTTTGATCCGTTCGGCGGTGGCCTCGCCGATCAGCAGGTTGTGGTGGCGGCGGACATAGCTGACGATCGCCTCGTCCATCTTGTCGCCGCCGACGCGGACGCTGGTGGTATAGGCAAGGCCGCGCAGGCTGAGCACCGCGACCTCGGTCGTCCCGCCGCCGATGTCCACGACCATGCTCCCGACCGGTTCGGTCACCGGCATGTCGGCACCGATCGCCGCGGCCATGGGTTCGAGGATCAGGTAGACCTGGCTGGCGCCGGCATTGCTGGCGGCGTCGCGGATCGCGCGCCGTTCGACCGAGGTCGAGCCGCTGGGGACGCAGATCACGATCTCGGGATAGCGCAGCAGGCTCTTGGATCCGTGCACCTTCTTGATGAAGTGCTTGATCATCTCTTCGGCGACTTCGATGTCGGCGATGACCCCGTCGCGCAGCGGGCGGATCGCCTCGATGTTATCCGGCGTCTTGCCCATCATCATCTTGGCGTCGTCGCCCACCGCCTTGACCCGCTTGATTCCGTTGATCGTCTCGATCGCCACCACGGACGGTTCGTTGAGGACGATGCCGCGGTCCTGGACATAGACCAGGGTATTGGCCGTCCCCAGATCGATGGCCATGTTCTGGGAACCAAACTTGAAGAATCGCGAGAACATCGACGGCATTCGGTAAATCCGTAGTCTGTCCAGCAGCTTACCGCATATGGTTGCGGGCAAGCCTGCGCCGGATTGGGCGGGGAAGGCGGCTCATTAACCGGGATAGCGGCGAAACGCTAAAATATTGTCGTTTACGCGCGGGTTATCCCCACTGATCGTCTCGAATATATGTTAGTTCGCCGCTAGTCTCGCACGCCTCATGCCCATCATCCGCCGCTTGCCCGAAACGCTGGTCAACCGCATCGCCGCGGGCGAGGTGGTCGAGCGCCCGGCGAGCGCGCTCAAGGAGCTGGTCGAGAACGCGCTCGACGCGGGCGCGACCAGCGTTTCGGTCCGGCTGGGCGAGGGCGGTCTGTCGCTAATCGAGGTCGCTGACGACGGCTGCGGGATGACGCCCGACGAGATCGCGCTGGCGCTCGAACGTCACGCCACGTCGAAGCTGCCGGGCGAGGACATCGAGAACGTCGCCACGCTCGGCTTCCGGGGCGAGGCGCTGCCGTCGATCGCCTCGGTCGCGCGGCTCACGGTGGAAAGCCGCGCGCGCGGCGCGGCCGAGGGCTGGCGGCGGGTCGTGGACAATGGCGCGGTGGTCGAGGAAGGCCCCGCGGCGGTGCCTCCCGGCACCCGCATCCGTGTCGAGGCGATCTTCGCCCGCGTCCCCGCCCGGCGCAAGTTCATGCGCAGCGCGCGCTCCGAATGGGCGGCCTGCCTCGATGCGGTGCGGCGCCTGGCGCTGGCCCGGCCCGATGTCGGGTTCACACTCGAGCACGACGGACGCCGCGCCTTGGCGGTCCAGCCGGGCGCAGGAGTTGCGGCGCGAGCGGCAGAGGTCATCGCGCGGGAGCTGGCGGATAACGCGGTCGCGATCGATTTCCGCCGCGGCGACCTGCACCTGACCGGGATCGCCGGGCTGCCGACCTACAATCGCGGGGTTGCCGACCACCAATATCTATTCGTCAACGGCCGCCCGGTTAAGGACCGACTGCTCGCCGGGGCGGTGCGCGGCGCCTATGCCGACATGCTCGCGCGGGATCGCCACGCGGTGCTGGCGCTGTTCGTCGCGGTTCCCAGCGGCGAGGTCGACGTCAACGTTCACCCGGCCAAGACCGAAGTCCGCTTTCGCGACGCCGCCGGGGTGCGCGGGGCGATCGTCTCGGGCCTGCGCGAGGCATTGGGCGGGGGTGACCGGCGCAGCGTGCAGGCGCCCGCAGGCGAGGCGATGCGGGCGTGGCGGCAGGAGCCCTTGGGGCAACCGCTCCACCCCGACCAGCGCAGCCATTCGATCTTCAGCGGGCGGGGGTGGGGCACGCCGCAATCCACCGGCGGTGCCGTCGGCCGCGTTAGCGAAGCGCAATCGCTTTACCGGGGTTACGAGGCGGCGGTCATGGACGCGGCCCCTCTCGCTCCTCTGGCCGGCCGTGCCGAACCCGCCGAGGCCGCGGTTCCCGACGGCGTCGCCCATCCGCTGGGGATCGCGCGCGGCCAGATTGCCGAGACCTACATCGTTGCCGAGGCCGCCGACGGCCTGGTGATCGTCGACCAGCACGCCGCGCACGAACGCCTGGTGCTCGAACGTCTGCGCGCCGCCGGGGCCGGGGCGCACGGCGCAAGCCAGGCGCTGCTCTTGCCCGAAGTGGTCGAACTCGACGAAGCCGACTGCGACCGGATCGAGGGACAGGCCGAAGCGCTGGGCGGTTTTGGCCTGGCGGTCGAACGCTTCGGACCCGCCGCGATGCTGGTCCGGGCCATGCCCGCCGCGCTTGCAGGCGGGGATCCGCATGCGCTGCTGCGCGACGTGGCGGACGATCTGGCTGCGAATGGAGACTCGCTGCTGCTCGGCGAACGGCTCGATCTCGTCCTGGCGACGATGGCCTGTCACGGCTCCGTCCGCGCCGGGAGAGTGCTGTCGGTTGCGGAAATGAATGCGCTGCTGCGCGAAATGGAGCAGACCCCACGCTCGGGCCAGTGCAACCACGGCCGCCCGACGTGGATCAAGCTGGCGATGGACGATGTCGAAAAGCTGTTCGGGCGGAAATAGCGCGCACCGTATTCACGGATACCCCCAAGCTCCGCTCATCCCGAGCGAAGTCGAGGGATCGCGCACGAGGACCAAGCATGGCGTGAGGTGGTTCGACTTCGCTCGACACGAGCGGGGTTGGGTTTCCGTGCTGGCTGTAACCGCACTCCTCGCAGCCTGCGGCCCGGACAAGACGGCCGCCCAGAAGCGCGCCGAGGACGACCGCGCGATCGCCCAGGTCAAGGCCGCGCAGGAAATCAAGCCGCCGCCCAAGCCGATCGACCCGCAACCGATCCTGTTCGGCGACATCCAGAAGTTCGATCTGTTCGGCGCAGGCTGCGCATTCGCGCCGGGCAGCAGCATGGGGGCGGTGCTGCTGACCCGCGAAAAGGTCGCCTACCTGCTGCTCGACGGCCATCCGGTGCGCTTTGCCTCCGATCCGGGCAGCGCCAAGCTGCCGCTTGGTACGTTCTCGCGGTATGTCGGCAAGGAAATGGCGCTGTCGCTGACCCGCACCGACAATGTGGCGGACGAGGTGACGCGTTGGCCGGGGCACCTGCTCGTCACCGACCCCTACGACCAGGTCGTCTACCAAGCCGACGGCCAGGTGCAGTGCGGTGCGTAAACCCTCCCCGAGGCAAGCTCGGAGAGGATAAGCTCAAAGCGGCGCGTCCTTGTCGCGCACTTCGACAAGTCCGATCGAAGACATCGACAGCACCGGCTCGTCGTGCTGGTTGAACACTTTCAGTCGCGACTTGAAGATGCCCATCTCGCGGCGGCTGGCGCTGCGCCGCTTCTCGAACACCTCGGTTTCGCAGCGCAGCGTGTCGCCGGGATAGACCGGCTTCAGCCAGCGCAACTCGTCCACCCCCGGTGAGCCGAGCCCGGCCTGCTGGCGATCCTTCAGGTTCTCGACCATCATCGCCATCGCCATTGCGCAGGTGTGCCAGCCGCTCGCCGAGAGGCGCCCGAAATGGGTCTTGGCCGCCGCCTCGTCATCGAGGTGGAAGGCCTGCGGATCGTACTTGCCCGCGAATGCCAGCACTTCCTCGCGCGTCACTTCGTACCGGCCGAAGGCGTGCTTCTGGCCGACGGGAATGTCTTCGAAATACTGCATTGAACCTCCCAGATCCGCTCAGGCCCAGCTTGCCGAAGCCGGCGGGCGGACATCCTTCGACAGGCTCGGGACGACCGGGTCAAGGTGTGGAAACGCCAGTTTGCTCAATCGCCGAAGCTGAGCTTCGCGAACAGCGTGTAGCCCATCGGATTGCTGCCATAGGCGGCGTCGAGGGCGTTCGGCTTGGCGAAAGCGGCGATGGTGCCACCCAGGGCCAGGTTCGCCGGCCCCAGCGGAAGGCGATAGGCGTAGCCTGCCTGGAACTTGCTTACCCGGAACTTGCGGTCGTGCAGCGGGTCCAGGTGATCGGGGAAGAGCTCGTCGTTCGCGACGTTCTCGACCCGCCCGAACAGCGTGTGGTGGCGGTCGATGTCCCAGTTGACCTCGCCCAGCCAGGCGGTGAGCGTCTCGCCGGGCTGGCGGTTCTTCGAACTGAACGCCGCCATCGCCGATAGCTCTTTGCCGTCGTTGAAATGCGCGCTGGCGGTGAAGCGGTTCTCGTCTTCGCCGGGGTGTTGCTCCTCGGGCTCCTTGAGGTGGCCGTAGCTGGCCTGCAAGAGGTACGCGGGCGAGGGCGCGAAACTGGCGCGCACGCTCCACGAATCGAGTTTGGGGGTCTCGATGTTCCAGCGGTGCTCGTCGGGCTCGCGGCCGCGGAAGGCGCTGGCTTCGAGCTGGAACGACTTCGCCGCGATACCGCCGGTCACAACGCCATAAGTGATGTGCGTCGAATCGAACCAGTGATGAGTGATCGGCGCTTCGGGATTATACCGCGCGCTGGCGCGGTGCATGAACGCGCTGGGGCCGAGTGCGGGTTCGCCCACCGGGCCGCCATAGACGAACGCGGTGACGTCTGGAGCGAGGTCCAAGTCGACCCGCGCCGACAGCTCCATGAACAGGTCGTGCGGATGCTGGCGATCGACCAGCGGCTGGCCATAGGCGACCTCGCCGGTGGCGAAGAGGTTGGGATAGCCATCGTGACGCATTGCCGGTTCGAGGCTGAGCATCGTCTGGGCAGTGAACTTGCCGCCCTCGAACGGTGTGGTGACCGTCGCCATCGCCATCGACTGGACATACACCTTTTCGTCGCCGCGCGGCCCGGTCTGGTCGGTGTAGACCCCCCAGGCATAGCCGTGGACCATCAGCGTGGTCTCGCCGCCGAGCCCGATCATCGCGCCGTGGTTCATCGTCTCGTTGGCGGGCAGGCGCGAGGTGCCCGAGCCTTCGCCGCCATGCGCCATGGTGGCATGGTCCATGGTGGCGTGATCCATCGCCGCATGATCCATAGCCGCATGGTCCATCGCCGCCATGTCGTGGCCCATCGCAGCGTGGTCCATCTGCGAATGGTCCATCCCTTCCATGGTCGGCGCAGGCGCAGGCGCCGGAGCTGGGGCCGGAGCCGGAGCCGGAGCCGGAGCCGGAGCCGGAGCCGGAGCGGGCATCGGCATCTGGTGGCCGCTATGGTCCTGCGCCAGCGCGGGCAGGGGGCGCGGCGAGGGCGAGCGCGGCGGCGCCGCTGAACAGGGCTTTCATTGTCATCTCCGGAAAAATCACATCGGCCGCCACAGCATCCACAGCGCCATCGCCACCATCGCCAGGTTCTCGCTCAGGCTCACGAAACCGAGAGGCACCCGGCTCGATCCGCCCACGCAGGCGCACTTGAGTTCGCGTTTGTCGACATAGACCGCCTTGAACACCGATCCCGCGCCGATCGTTCCGATGACCAGGGCGAGCGGGATCGAAAGCCAGGGCAGCGCGCGCGCCGCCATCAGCGCGCCCGCAGTGAACTCCGCGAACGGGTAGACGTACCCATAAGGCACCCAGCGTTTCGCCAGCAGGTCATAGTTGAGGAACATCGTCGAGAACCTCTCGATGTCCTGCAGCTTGAGCATCGCCAGCAGGACCATCGCGAACGAGACGAACCATTCGGCGATGCGGACGGGCTGGAGCGCTTGATAGGCTGCCCAGTCCGCGGCGAGAGCCAGCGCCAGCGCGGCGGCGAACACCGCCACCACGGGAACGTAGCTGACCGCGTCGGGATCGGCGACCTTCAGCCCGAGGAACCGGCGCAGATCGTCGTATCCGCCGACCCGCTCGCCATCGATGAAGGTCTGCGGGGTCGTCTTGACCGCATGCTCCGCCTTGAACCCGTCGGTTTCCGCGCGCGTCTTTAGCCAGCGGTCTTCGACCGCATAGCCGCGCCGCCGCAGCAGGTGCAGCGCCTTGAGGCCGTAAGGACAAGTGTGGCCCGGCATGACCATGCGGTACAGTGTGGCGGACTTGCTCATCGTCGATCCTGGGGGGCTGGTTTCGCCTGCAACGAGATCTGCCATAGCTTCCGTACCACGGTACGGAGTCAACCCCGATGGCGCTGACTATTTCGGAACTGGGAAGAAGCGCAGGGGTCGGTGTGGAAACCGTCCGCTTCTACCAGAGACGCGGTCTCCTGACCGATCCCCGGCCGTCGCGGACGGGGGGTGCGGCCGGGCGGCGGCATTACGGCGAGGACGACCTTCGCCGCCTTCGCTTCATCCGCTCGGCGCAGCGGGCGGGGTTCTCGCTCGATGAGATCGCCCGCCTGATCGAACTCGACCGCGATAACGATCGCGTTACCGCACAAGCGATGGCGCGCGAGCGGATTGCCGAACTCGATGCCAGGATCGCCGAACTCGAAGCCAGCCGCGATGCACTCACGCGGCTCGCAAAGGATTGCGCCGGGGGCGGCAAGGGGCCGTGCCCGATCCTGGCCGCGTTCGACGGGCTCAGAGCTTAGCCGCAACCTTCGCCCTTGCCGCGTGCGCCTTGCCCTTGGCCGCCCCCGCCACGTCGATCGCAGGCACGATCCGGTATTTCGCGAGGATCAGGCTGAACACGCCGAACACGATCAGTCCCACTGCGACCAGAGTGTAGAGCGTGGGGCTGGAATCCAGCAGCGAGGCGATCGCGGCGCCGCCGGCCTTGGCCTGGCCGGGATCGTTGGTCTGGGCGACCCGGACGAACGAGTAGGCGATCACCGCGAAGATCAGCCCGCGCGTGACGAGGCCGATCTGGCCGAGCGTCTTGGCGAAGGCGGGGGTGTCCGGTGCGGTCTGCTTCATATGGCTGCCCTTGAACGCCTTGCGCACCTGCAACCCCGCCGCCGCGAGAAATCCCGCCGCGACCAACCACAGCCCGAATACACCCAGATCGAAGTCGAGCAAGGTCTTGGCAGCCTCCTGACTAGTGCCGCTGCCGGTAGCGTTGCCCGATGGTTTGCCGCCGCCGAGGAACTGAGCCGCGGTGTAGGCGAGCAGGAGATAGAACAGCCCACTGCCGACTTGGGCCGCGCGGCCGGCGAGGCCCTTGGGCTCGTCGCCCTTGCCCTCGATGTCGAGGAAGCCGCTGGTCAGGCGGAACACGCCGTAGGCGAACAGGCCCAGCGCGAGCAGGGTCAGCAGCAGGTCGCCCATGGGCATGTCCTGGACCTGATCGAACACCGCCTTCTGGCCCTCGTCGGTCTTGCCCCGCGCCGACAGCGCGATCCAGCCGAACAGGATATAGACGATTCCGCGCGCGGCGAAGCCCGCCTTGGCCAGCCAGTCGAGCCGTGTGACGCGCGCCATGTCCGGTGTTCCTCATCCCTGTTGTGGGGAGGGAACGGGGGGGAAGGGGTGGTGGTTCCTGCGTGCCCTCGCCCCTTCAGGGGAGAGGATACGCAGGCTTGTGAGCGAAGCGAATTAGCCGAAGTTGGAGAGGGGCCGCAGCGGTGCGCTACGCTGCGGCCCCTCTCCAAGCTGCGCTAGCCGCGATGCGGCAAGCTTCGCTATCCTCTCCCCCTGACGGGGGCGAGGAACATCAAACGTTGAACTTGAAGTGGAGCACGTCGCCGTCCTGGACGACGTAGTCCTTGCCTTCCTGGCGCAGCTTGCCCGCTTCCTTGGCCGGGTTCTCGCCGCCCAGCGCCACATAGTCGTCGTAGGCGATGGTTTCGGCGCGGATGAAGCCGCGTTGCATGTCGGAGTGGATCTCGCCTGCCGCATCGGGGGCCTTGGCGCCGGTATGGACGGTCCACGCCCGCGCTTCCTTGGGCCCGACGGTGAAGAAGGTGATCAGGTGGAGCAGGTCGTAGCCCGAGCGGATGATCCGCGCGAGACCAGCCTCTTCCAGCCCCATCGCCTCTAGGAACTCGCCGCGGTCCTCTACCGGCATCGTCACGATGTCCGCCTCGATCGCGGCGGAGACCACCACGGCGTTGGCGCCCTCGGCCTTGGCCTTCTCGAACACCCGCGCCGAGAGCGCGTTGCCCTCGCCCGCGGCCTCTTCTTCGACGTTGCAGACGTAGAGCACGGGCTTGGCGGTGAGAAGCTGCGCCTGGGCGAAGACGCGCGCCTCCTCCTCGTCCTTGGGCGTCACCAACCGCGCGGGCTTGCCGGCGCGCAAGAGATCGAGAGCCTGGCCGAGCACCGAAGCGGTGATCTTGGCTTCCTTGTCGCCCTGCGCCGCCTTTTTCTGAGCGGCGGGGACGCGCTTTTCCAGGCTTTCCAGATCGGACAGCATCAACTCGGTCTCGACCGTCTCGGCATCGGAGATCGGGTCGATCTTGTTGTCGACGTGCTGGATGTCGTCATCCTCGAAACAGCGCAGCACGTGGACGATCGCGTCGACCTCGCGGATGTTGCCGAGGAACTGGTTGCCCAGCCCTTCGCCTTTCGACGCCCCGCGCACCAGCCCGGCTATGTCGACGAAACCGAGCTGGGTGGGGATGATCTTGGCCGATTTGGCGATGGCCGCCAACGTATCGAGCCGCGGATCGGGAACCCCGACGTTGCCGACGTTGGGTTCGATCGTGCAGAACGGATAGTTCGCCGCTTGCGCCGCCTGCGTCTCGGTCAAAGCATTGAACAGCGTCGATTTGCCCACATTGGGCAGACCGACGATACCGCATTTGAAACCCATAAAATCTCCCTCTCCCTTTCAGCGGAGAGGGTCGGGGAGAGGGGACTGTCTCGCCGACCCATGTCATCATCCGGAGAAGCGCAAGTCCCCCTCTCCCCACCCACTCCCCTGAAGGGGAGAGGGCTAATCCGTCGCCAGCCGCAGCGCCACGTCGTTCATGAACCGCACGTCGTCGCCCTTGGCCAGCCACTCGGCCTCCGCCGCCAGCGCGCCGAGCAGGTCGGCGAGGTTGTCGGTTTCGGCCTTGGCGTAGTTGCCCAGCACATAGCCTGTCACCCGATCCTTGTGCCCGGGATGCCCGATGCCGATCCGCACGCGGCGAAAGTCGGGACCGAGATGCTGGTCGATGCTGCGCAAGCCATTGTGCCCGGCGGTGCCGCCGCCGCGCTTCACCTTGACCTTGAACGGGGCGAGATCGAGTTCGTCGTGGAACACGGTAAGCGCGTCCACGTCGAGCTTGTAGAACCGCAGTGCCTCGGCGACCGAGCGACCGCTCTCGTTCATCCACGTCGCTGGCTTGAGCAGGAGTATGCGTTCGCCCCCGATCCGGCCGTCATGGAGCCAACCCGAGAATTTCTTCTGAACGGGACCAAAGCGGTGGACCTCGGCGATCGTGTCCGCCGCCATGAACCCCACGTTGTGGCGGTGCATCGCGTATGACGGACCGGGATTGCCGAGGCCGACCCAGAGCTGCACTTCCTACTCCCCTCCCGCTTGCGGGAGGGGCCGGGGGGAGGCCTAGTCCTGCAAGCGCCGGATGAGCCGCGCCCACCCCAAACCCCTCCCGCAAGCGGGAGGGGCTTAAGTGATCAAGCTGCCGGAGCTTCCGCCTCGGTCTGCGTATCGCCCTCTTCGCTCTTGAGGCCCGAAGGCGCGACGATCGTGGCGATGGTGAAATCGCGGTCGGTGATGGCGCTGGCCGAACCGGCAGGCAGGGTGACGTTGCTGATGTGGATCGAATCGCCGATGTCGAGCCCGGTCACGTCGATCCGGATGTCGTCGGGGATCTTGTCCGCGTCGCACACCAGTTCGAGATCGTGGCGCACGACGTTCAGCACGCCGCCGCGCTTGAGGCCGGGGGAATCGTCCTCGTTGACGAACAGCACCGGCACCGAGACTTCGACCGTGGCGTCCTTGGCCAGGCGGAGGAAATCGACGTGCAGCGGGCGATCGCTGACGGGATGAAAATGGACGTCCTTGGGCAGGGTACGGACGGTCTTGCCACCGACCTCGATCATCACGATCGAGTTGGTGAAGTGCCCGGTGCCGAGCATGCGGCGCAGCAGCCGCTCCTCGACGTGGATTCCCAGGGGTTCTTCCTTGCCGCCATAGACGACGGCGGGTACGCGACCTTCGCGACGCAGAGCGCGGGAGGCTCCCTTGCCAGCCCGCTCGCGCGCCTCGGCCGCCAGGGTGAGAGCTTCGCTCATAGCCGTGACCTTTCCGATTTACGGTGTTGATACCCCGCCGCGCCTCCAGGGATGACCATGGCGGGGAGCGGCGCCCTTAGGGGGGTTTTGGCGGAAAGGCAAGGCTGCATCAGCCGACCGGTGCTTGTCGCCCGAGCCGGCGAGGTATATTTTGGGACGGGCCGCCACAACGGAGCATCGAACGATGAGCGAGGCCTATTCGGGAAACTGCTTTTGCGGAGCCGTCTCGATCGAGGCGCAGGGAACACCGGCGCAGATGGGGTACTGTCATTGCACGTCCTGCCGCAGCTACGCGGGCGCGCCGGTCAGCGCGTTCACCCTGTGGTCTGCCGACCAGGTAAAGGTGGTCCAGGGCGAAGATAAGCTGGGCGGGTTCAACAAGACCGGGTTCAGCTACCGACGCTTCTGCTCCGCTTGCGGCGGTCATGTCTTGGTCGAACATCCAACGCTTGGGATGGTTGATATTCATGCCTCGACCATTCCCGGCCTGACATTCGAGCCCGCGGTCCATCTGAATTACGGCGAGCATGTCTTGCGGATGGTCGATGGCTTGCCGAAGCTGAAGGATTTCCCCGCCGAGATAGGCGGAACGGGGGAAGCGGTGCCGGAATAGCGGCTATTGCACGCGCTTGATCTCGTACCCCCGGGCCGCCAGCATCTGGGGCAGCCCATCGATGCCTGCGACATGCGCGGCTCCCACCGCCACGAACGGGCGCTTGCCTTGCCTTAGCATCGCGGCGATCTGCTCCGCCCAGTCCCGATTGCGCCCCACCAGCAAGGCTTCGCGCAGCCGCGGGTCGGCCATCATCCCGGCGTGCGCCTCGCGGTCGAGCGTGGCGACGTCGCCTTCGGCCCAGGCCTTGACCAGGCGCTTGTCGGAAACGTCGCCAGCGCCTTCTGCCACGATCGCGTTCAACAACGCGCGTTGCTCGCGCGCGGGTAGCGCATCGAAAAGCCCGAGCTGGCCCTCCAGCGTCTCCAGCCCCACCACCGGACGCCGTCCCGCGGCGGCCACCAACGCGCGGTCGGCGCCGTTGCCGGGGTCGTAGCCGTCCTTCGCCTCGAGCGCGAACGACAGAGTCAGCGCCGCCGCCCAATCCTCGAGGCTGGCGAACTGCGCGGGCTGGAGCCGGGTTTTCGCCATCGCTCCCTTCAGCGCCTCGCGCAGCGCAGGATCGACGCGCTGTTCCAGCGGCGGCTGACCCGGGGTGGTGCCAAGCCGCTGGAACGCCGCGCGCGCCGCGCTCTCGTCGCTGGGATCGACGATCTCGAGCACCAGCATGCCGCTGTCGGCGATCGCCCGGTCGATCGCCGGGGTCTTCCACCCCAGGCCGTCGGGCAGGGCGTGGACGGTGCCGAAGATATAGCCCGTCTCGCCCGCGGCGCCGGTGACTTGCCACAGCGCGGGGTGCGTGTGCTCGGCGGGCGCCGCATGGCACGCGGTGAGCGCCAAAGCGATGAAGACAGCGAATACCTTCGCCTTCACTCCCCGCCTCCGTTTGTCCTGAGCCTGTCGAAGGACCGCCCTTCACTTGGGGCGGCTGTGCGCGAGGCACGAGGAAAAGGACAGTGCTTCGACAAGCTTGGAACCAAGGGACGCGGGAAAATCTGCAGCGCTACTGCAACCGCGTCGTCGCGAGACCCTTGGCCGAGAGCTGCTCCTGCACGCTGCCCGGCCCGGCCAGATGCCCCGCGCCCACTGCCACGAACACGGTCCCCGGCTTGTCGAGCCGGTTTTTTATCCAGTCCGCCCAGGCCTTGTTGCGGCGGGTTAGGAGCAGGTCGGTCAGCCCGGCGTCGGTCTCTTCGGCGTTCATCGTCTTCGCCAGCCCATCGGCATCGCCTTCGCCCCATTCGCCGATCAGCGTATCGATCTGCGTCGTCATGTTGGGCAGGTTGTCGACCACCTGGCGCAGATAGGCGATCTGGCCTGCCTGGGGCAGCGAATCGAACAGCCCGAGCTGGTAGGCCGCCGTCTCCAGCGCCTCCTGGCCCTTGCCCGAGGCCCTGGCTTTCGTGGCGAGCTGAATCTCGACGCCTTCTTCCAGCTTGAACCCCGAACGCAGCAGCGGCAGCGAGGACAGCACCACCGCGGCATACCACGGCTTGAACTTGTCGAGCGCGGTCGCCGGGATCGCGGCCTTGGTCAGCGCCGCATCGTAGGCGGCGCGGTCGGCCTCGCTCAGCTTGGCGCGCAGGCTCTGGCCCTCGGGCAGCATCGCGTTGCTCAGCAGCGCCTGCGCGGTGTCCATGCTGCCGACGTCGGCGATTTCGGTCACCAGCGTGCCCGATTCGGCGAAGGCCTGCGCCACCTGCCCGCCGAACCACGGCATTCCGGGGCGCAGCGCGTGGATCGTGCCGAACAGGTAGATCGTGGTGTCGGCGTCCTTGACCATCCACAGCGCGGGGTGGAGCGGCGGCGGCGGAATCTCGCGCAGCACCGGTGCGACCGGGGTGGGAAAGCTCTGCGGATCGGCGAGCGCAGGCGTGGCCCCGAACGCGAGCAAGGCGAGCCCCTCGGCGAAGCGGCGGGGAAGGGCGGACAGGAATTGGCGCAGTTTCATGGCCGCTCCTTTGCCAGCAGGCGATGAACGAACCCTTGCTTGGCGGCAACCCTTCCGCCATTGGCGCGGCCCATGACCGCGGGACCGAAAACCAGCTTCCAGGACATGATCCTGACGCTTCACGCGTTCTGGGCGGCCCAGGGCTGCCTGATCCTCCAGCCCTATGACATGCGGATGGGCGCCGGCACGTTCCACACCGCCACCACCTTGCGCGCGCTGGGTCCCGAGCCGTGGAACGCCGCGTTCGTACAGCCCTGCCGCCGCCCCACCGACGGCCGCTATGGCGAGAACCCCAACCGGCTGCAGCACTATTACCAGTACCAGGTGATCCTCAAGCCGAGCCCGCCGGACCTGCAGGAGCTCTACCTCGCCAGCCTGTCCGCGATCGGGATCGACCCGCTGCTCCACGACATCCGCTTCGTCGAGGACGATTGGGAATCGCCCACGCTGGGTGCCTGGGGGCTGGGCTGGGAAGTGTGGTGCGACGGGATGGAAGTCACCCAGTTCACCTATTTCCAGCAGATGGGCGGGTTCGATTGCAAGCCGGTGGCGGGCGAGCTGACCTACGGGCTCGAACGGCTGGCAATGTACATCCAGGGCGTGGACAGCGTCTACGATCTCGATTTCAATGGAAATGGCGTCACTTACGGCGATGTCTTCCTAGAGAACGAGAAGCAGATGTCGAAGTGGAACTTCGAGGTCGCCGACACCGAAGGCTTGTTCGACCTGTTCCGCAAGGCGACCGCCGAGTGCGAGAACTGCCTGGCCGCCGGACTCCCGATTCCCGCCTACGAGCAGGCGATCGAGGCCAGCCACGTCTTCAACCTGCTCCAGGCCCGCGGCGTGATCTCGGTGCAGGAGCGGGCCAGCTACATGGGCCGCGTCCGCGACCTCGCGCGCGGCAGCTGCGAAGCCCACATGAAGCGTGAGGCGCCGAGGTGGGCGGTGAAGTTCCCGGGATGGTCGGCGTGAGCGACTTCCTCCTCGAACTGCGGATGGAAGAAATCCCCGCGCGGATGCAGGCGGGGGCGCGGGCGGCGCTCGAGAAGGCGTTTCGCGAACACATGACGGCGGGCGGCGTCACCCACGGCGCCATCACCGTGTGGTCGACCCCGCGTCGCCTGGCGCTGATCGCGCGGGGCCTGCCCGAGGCGACCGAAGCACAGCGTGAGGAGATCAAGGGGCCGCGCGTCGGCGCGCCGCCGCAGGCGCTCGAGGGCTTCCTGCGCAAGGTCGGGCAGCCTCAGGAAAAGCTTGAAGATCGTGGCGGAACCTACTTTGCCATCGTCGAACGGCCAGGCCGCGCCACGCGCGACGTGCTCGCCTGGGCGATCGCCGCGATCGTGCGCACGTTTGCGTGGCCCAAGGCGATGCGCTGGGGCGCGGCCTCGCTCAGCACCGAAAGCCCGCGCTGGGTCCGCCCGCTCTCCGGGATCGTGGCGATCCTGGGCGAGGAACTGGTCGAGTGCACCGCCGCCGGGATCGCCAGCGGCTACGCTACGCTCGGCCACCGCTTCCACGCCCCCGGCCCGATCACAATCGGGGGGGCAAGCGACTACCAGGAGAAGCTGCGCGCCTGCCACGTGATCGTGGATCACGCTGAGCGCGAGGGGCTGATCCGCGACAAGGCCAAGGCCGCGGCCGCGCAAGCCGGGCTGGCGCTGGTCGAGGACGAGGGGCTGGTGATCGAGAACTCCGGGCTGACCGAATGGCCGGTGCCGCTGCTCGGCCGGTTCGACGCAGGCTTCCTCGAGGTCCCGCCCGAAGTCATCCAGCTCACCGCGCGGACCAACCAGAAGTATTTCGTGTGCAACGATGCGGACGGCAAGCTCGCCAACGCCTTCGTCTGCACCGCCAACATCGAGGCGGCCGATGGCGGCGCGGGCATCGTCGACGGCAACCGCAAGGTGCTCGCGGCGCGGCTGAGCGACGCGCGCTTCTTCTGGGAGCAGGATCGCAAAAAGTCCCTCGCGCAACACGCCGAAAAGCTGGCGAGCATCGTGTTCCACGAAAAGCTGGGCACCGTCGCCGACAAGGTCGAGCGGGTCGCCAAGCTGGCAAGGTGGTTGGTTGAGGAAGGCATCGTCGGTGGGGAGGATCGCGCTCGCCTCGCCGATCTCGCCGAACAGGCCGCGCGGCTGTGCAAGGCCGACCTCGTCACCGAGATGGTCGGCGAATTCCCCGAGCTCCAGGGCCTGATGGGCGGCTACTACGCCCGTGCCGAGGGCCTGCCAGACGCTGCCGCCGACGCCATCCGGGATCATTACAAGCCGGTCGGGCAGGGTGATGACGTGCCGACCGCGCCGGTGACGGTGGCGGTGAGTTTGGCGGATAAGCTGGATACGTTGGTTGGCTTCTTTCTTGTGAACGAACGGCCGACAGGATCGAAAGACCCTTTCGCACTTCGCCGTGCTGCGTTGGGTATCATCCAGATCATCGTGGCGAATGGACTACGTATTCCAATTTGGATCGCTGCCGCTGCTCATGCTTCGCTCGGTCGAAATCCCGATACATTGAGCATCAAGAATTCCTCGTCAGCTTGGGGGCACAGAACACGGTCCAAGTATGTGGCGGTGCATGGTCATCCAGACAGTTCCGATTTTGCGAAGCAGATTATCTCCGGCTCTGACGGACTTGTGGACTTCTTCGCCGACCGCCTCAAATTTCAGCAACGCGAAGCCGGCGTCCGCCACGATCTGATCGACGCGGTGTTCGCGCTCGGTGGCGAGGACGATCTAGTCCGCCTCCTCGCGCGGGTACACGCGCTTCAGGCGTTCGTCGGCACCGCCGACGGCACCAACCTGCTCGCCGGATACAAGCGCGCGGCGAACATCCTGAAAAAGGAAAGGTATCAGGACGGCGAAAACTCCATACTTTCCTACACGCCCGAAACCGCCGAAAGGGCGCTGATCGAGGCGCTCGACGCCGCGGAACCCGAGGCGCGCGATGCTGTCGCTGCCGAGGATTTCGCGGGGGCGATGGGCGCGCTCGCCAGTCTGCGGGGCCCGATCGATGCGTTTTTCGACACCGTTACCGTCAACGACGACGACCCCGCCAAGCGGACACACCGGCTCGCGCTGCTCGACCGGTTCCGCGGTGCGGTCCATCGGGTGGCCGATTTCTCGAAAATCGAGGGATAGAATTTTTACCTTAGACTGTGGTCCAAGTGGTCCATGGCTCAATCAGCAAGGGCCGGAATGAGCAACGTCTACACTTTCGGCGGCGCCTTACCGCAGGATAATGCCCGCTCCGACGACCCCCGCACCCGCGACAAGACCATTGTCGGCGGCAAGGGCGCGAACCTGGCCGAAATGGCCGGTATCGGGCTGCCGGTGCCGCCGGGGTTCTCGATCACCACCGAGGTCTGCACCGCCTTCAACGCCAGCGGCGGCCAGTTCGACGACGCGCCGCGCGCCGAAGTCGCCGCCGGGATCGCGCATATCGAGACGGTGACGGGCAAGGCTTTCGGCGATCCGGCCGATCCGCTGCTGGTCTCGGTCCGCTCGGGCGCCCGGGTATCGATGCCGGGGATGATGGACACCGTGCTCAACCTTGGCCTCAACGACGCCACCGTCGAGGGGCTGGCGGCCGCCAGCGGCGACGCCCGCTTCGCGTGGGACAGCTATCGCCGGTTCGTCCAGATGTATGCCGACGTGGTGCTCGGGCTCGACCACTACCGGTTCGAGGACGCACTCGAAATCGCCAAGGAAGACAACGGCTTCTTCACCGATACCGAGATGCAGGCCGAGCATTGGCAGGCGCTCGTCGCCGAGTACAAGGGCATCGTCGCCGAGGAGCTTGGCCGAGACTTCCCGCAGGACGTTCACGAACAGCTTTGGGGCGCGATCGCGGCCGTCTTCGAAAGTTGGGACAGCGAGCGCGCCAAGGTCTATCGCCGCCTCAACGCAATCCCCCACGACTGGGGCACCGCGGTCAACGTCCAGGCTATGGTCTTCGGCAACATGGGTGATACCTCGGCCACCGGGGTCGCCTTCACCCGCGATCCCGCGACCGGCGAGAAGGCGTGGTACGGCGAATGGCTGGTCAACGCCCAGGGCGAGGACGTCGTCGCCGGCATCCGCACCCCGCAGTACCTGACGCGCGCGGCCCGCGAGCGGGCAGGAGCCAAGCCGCTCTCGATGGAAGAGGCGATGCCCGAGGCGTTCGCCGAACTGGGCCAGGTGTTCGACCTGCTCGAGCGGCACTACCGCGACATGCAGGACATCGAGTTCACCGTCGAGCGCGGCAAGCTGTGGATGCTCCAGACCCGCAGCGGCAAGCGCACCGCCAAGGCCGCGCTCAAGATGGCGGTCGACATGGCGGGTGAGGGCCTGATCGACCGCACCGAGGCGATCCGACGGGTCGATCCGATGGCGCTCGACCAGTTGCTCCACCCCACGCTCGACCCGTCGGCCGTGCGCGACGTGCTGACCCGGGGCTTGCCCGCCAGCCCCGGAGCGGCGTCGGGCGCCGTGGTGTTCGACGCCGACGCGGCCGAGCGCCGCGCCGCGCTGGGCGAGGCGGTGATCCTCGTCCGCGTCGAGACCAGCCCCGAAGACATCCACGGGATGCACGCGGCCAAGGGCATCCTCACCGCGCGTGGCGGCATGACGTCACATGCGGCGGTGGTGGCGCGCGGGATGGGGCGGCCATGCGTGTCCGGGGCCTCGTCGCTGTCGATCGACATGACCCGGCGGGTGGCCAAGATCGCCGGGCGCGAAGTGGCCGAGGGTGAGGTGATTACGCTCGATGGCTCGACCGGCGAGGTGATGGCGGGCGCGGTGGCGACGATCGAGCCCGAGTTGGTCGGCGACTTCGGCGTGCTGATGGCCTGGGCCGACGAGGTCCGCCGGATGCGCGTGCGCGCCAACGCCGATACTCCCGCCGATTGCAAGATCGCGCGCCAGTTCGGCGCGGAGGGGGTCGGGTTGTGCCGCACCGAGCACATGTTCTTCGACGCCAACCGCATCCGCTCGGTGCGCGAGATGATCCTGGCGGACGACGAGAAGGGGCGCCGCACCGCGCTGGCCAAGCTGCTGCCCGAACAGCGCACCGACTTCATCGGCATCTTTCGCGAGATGGCAGGCCTGCCAGTGACGATCCGCCTGCTCGACCCGCCGCTCCACGAGTTCCTGCCGCAGGGCGACGCCGAGTTCGCCGAGCTGGCCGAAGTCACCGGGCTGGGCGTCGACCACCTCAAGCGCCGCGCGGCGGAGCTCCACGAGTTCAACCCGATGCTCGGCCACCGTGGCTGCCGCCTGGGGATCACCTATCCCGAGATCTATGAGATGCAGGCCCGCGCGATCTTCGAGGCGGCGTGCGAGGTGGCGGAGACCGGTGATGCTCCCGTCCCCGAAGTGATGATCCCCCTGGTCGGCACCAAGCGCGAACTGGAACTGATGCGTGCGCTGGTGAATCGGGTCGCCACTGAAGTGTTCAGCGAGAAGGGGCGGACGCTGGAATATCTGGTCGGGACCATGATCGAGCTGCCCCGCGCCGCGCTGATGGCGGGCGAAATCGCCGAGGAGGCGACGTTCTTCTCGTTCGGCACCAACGATTTGACCCAGACGACGCTGGGTGTGTCGCGCGACGACGCCGGGCGCTTCCTGGGCACCTACGTCGAGCAGGGCATCTACGCGCGCGATCCGTTCGTGTCGCTCGACATCGATGGCGTTGGGCAACTGGTGGCGCTGGCGGCGGAGCGGGGCCGTGCGACGCGGCCCGAGATCAAGCTCGGCATCTGCGGCGAACACGGCGGCGATCCGGCGAGCATCGCCTTCTGCGAGGCGCAGAAGCTCGACTACGTCAGCGCGTCGCCCTATCGCGTGCCGATCGCTCGTCTGGCGGCGGCGCAAGCATCACTATCTTAGCGTTTCCAACCCGTTAGAGTCACTATCTCGAACGTTTCTTCGGTTTGCGAGCCGAACAGGCGGCGCGCGGTCGCCGCAGCCTCGCGGGTGAGTGGCGGGCCAGGCCGGGCCAGTACGTTGACCAGCCCCTGGGCGCGCAGATCGGCGACCAGGCGATCGAGCGAGGCGAACCGAACCTTCAGGCTCCGGCCGTCGGCGACCGGGTCGGCGAAGCCCGCCCGCTGGACGAGCTGTGCGCCAGCGCGGACGTCGATCATCGGGTGCAGGCGCGGCGCGGGCCGCTCGCCGTCGGCCGCCAGCATCGCGCCGCGCAAAACCGGCAGGCTGCCCGCGCCCACCAGGCTGGCGATCAGCAACCCGCCCGGCGCCAGGGCGTTGCGCAAGTGGACCAGCGCACCGGGCAGGTCGTTCACCGTGTCGAGCGTACCGAGGCTGGCGATGAAGTCGAACCCGGCGAAAGTCAGCGGCTGCTCTTCGTCCAGACCGTGTTCGGGCGCGGCCTCGCGGATCGCGGAGCCGTTGGAGGAAAGCTCGCGGGCCAACGCCCTGCCGTAGTCGCCGATCACCAGCGCGTTGCGCGGGACGTGACGAAGGAACGACAGGCGCTCGAGCACATCCTCGACCATGTCGTCGAGCAGGTATCGCGGCGCGCCCGGCAGGGCCTGCGCCCGCACCATCCGTTGGCGGACCGCGGCACGGCGGTTTGGCGAGAAGATCGTCGGCGCGGCCATCCGCGCAGCGCTTGCCAAGCGCCGGGGCGCTCCGCAAGCTATGCCAGTGTCCCGGCTCGCCGTTCTGACCCCGTTGATCGACCTCGTCTTCCCCCCGCGCTGCCCCTTGTGCGGCGACGCGCTGGGCGAGCAGGGCGGGTTGTGCATCGCCTGCTGGAGCAAGCTGGTCATCCCCGGCGATCCCGCGTGCGCCCTATGCCAGCGCCCGCTCGGCGATGCTTCTGCCGAGGGCTGGGACGGTGCCAGCGCGGCCGCTTGCGCGCCCTGCCTCGCGGCGCCGCCCAAACACGCCGGGATCGCGGCGGCGACGCTCTACAACCCGGCCTCGCGCGATCTGGTGCTGGCCTTCAAGCACGGCCGCCGCGTCGCCCTCGGCGCATTGCTCGGACGGTTGATGGCGGCGCGGGCGATCCCGACGGCGAGTGGCTGGTGGTCCCGGTGCCGCTGCACCGCTGGCGGCTGTGGAAGCGCGGGTTCAACCAGTCGGCGCTGCTGGCGCGCACGATCGCAGCTACGCCCGGTCGTACGCTGGCGGTCGATGCGCTGTTTCGCACCCGCGCGACACCTTCGCTCGGCGGGCTGGGGCGAAACGAACGCGCCAAGGCGCTGCGCGGCACGATCTCGGTCAATCCGGTCTGGCAGCCCCGCCTGCGCGGCGCCAGCGTGTTGCTGGTCGATGACGTCATGACCAGCGGCGCGACGAGCGACGCGTGCGTTCGCGAACTGCTTCGCGCCGGAGCGGCCAAAGTGCGAATCGCGTGCTTTGCTCGCGTGCTGGACGAGGCGATTCCTCATGCGTAAGCCCGCCAACGAAAAGCGCCCGGAGGTGACCCCCGGGCGCTCTCGTGACGATACCGTCGCTGCGCTTTCGCGCCGAAACCCTCATCTCCCCGATCCGCGCCGCCTGTTGCCGCTTTCGAACCGGGGGACTTCCCCGAACTTTGGCCTTTTGGCCGTCCGGCTCCCTCAAGCCGTAGCGTTTCATTGCGCATCGCTGAGTTCGCGCATAGCGCAACTTGCGCGAGCGATGGATTTTGCCTCCGCGCTGTGGTTATCTTGCAACAAAATTTCGGTCGCCCGGACCGACCATCGAAGAGATCGCGTTTGAGCCTTTCCCCAAGCGAATCCGCCGGCCCGTTCGCGCCGCGCTTCGATGCCGCCGGCCTCCTGGCCGCGGTTGCGATCGATGCGGCGAGCGGGGAGGTGCTGATGCTGGCGCACATGGACGCCGAGGCCTTGGCGATGACCCGCGAGACCGGCTTCGCGCATTTCCATTCGCGCTCGCGGGGGCGGTTGTGGATGAAGGGCGAGGAGTCGGGCAACACCCTGCGCGTCATCGAGATCCGCGTCGATTGCGATCAGGACGCGATCGTCCTGCGGGTCGAGGCGGCGGGGCCTGCCTGCCACACCGGCGCGCGCTGTTGCTTCTACCGCGTGCTGGAAGGCGATCGGCTCGAGTTAGTGCAAGATTGACGTTTACGTAAAGGGCAGTTAAGGCCAGCCCATGGCCGCTAGTGCTTCCGCCCAGACCCCCGAACGTCATAGCGCGCACCTCGATCGCCCGGACGCGCTCGAACGCGAGCGGTTCACCATCTCCGACCTGTCGACCGAATTCGGCGTCTCGGCCCGCGCGTTGCGTTTCTACGAGGACGAGGGGCTGATCGCCCCGACGCGTAACGGGCTGGCCCGGATCTATTCGAAGCGGGACCGCGCGAGGCTCGCCTGGATCCTTCGCGCCAAGAACGTCGGTTTCAGCCTGACCGAAATTCGCGAACTGATTGATCTCTACGATCTCGGCGACGGCCGCGCCGAGCAACGCCGGACCACGCTGGTCCGCTGCCGCGAAAAGATCGCCTTTCTCGAGGCGCAGCGTGCCGACCTCGAAGCATCGATTCACGAATTGAGCGATTTCGTCGCCATGCTGGAAAAGCTGGAGTCCTGACCCAATGCCCACCTACCGCGCCCCGACCCGCGATACGCGCTTCGTCGTCAACGAACTGCTCAAGCTCGACAGCTACGGCAATCTGCCCGGCTTCGAGGGCGCGGACCGCGAGATGACCGACACTGTAATCGACGAGGCCGGAAAGTTCATCGCCGAGGTCGTCGCCCCGCTCAACCATTCGGGCGACCAGGAAGGCTGCGCCCGCGCCGCCGATGGCAGCGTGACCACGCCCGCCGGGTTCAAGGACGCCTATGACCAATTCCGTGAGGCGGGCTGGGGCACGCTCTCCGCGCCTGAGGAGTTCGGCGGGCAGGGCATGCCGCATGTCATGGGCATGCTGGTCGAGGAATATCTCGCCGCCGCCAACCAGGCGTTCGCGATGTATCCCGGGCTGACCGGCGGCGCGATCGCCTCGATCCGCACCAAGGGTTCGCCCGAGCAGCAGGCGCTCTACCTCCCGAAAATGATCTCGGGCGAATGGCTCGGTACGATGAACCTGACCGAGCCGCACTGCGGCACCGATTTGGGCATGATCCGCACCCGCGCGGTGCCGCGTGCCGATGGCACCTATGCGATCACCGGAACCAAGATCTTCATCTCGGCGGGTGAGCACGACCTGACCGAAAACATCGTCCACCTGGTCCTGGCCAAGACTCCGGATGCGCCCGAATCGTCGAAGGGCATTTCGCTGTTCATTGTGCCCAAGGTCCTCGTGAATGCAGATGGCAGCCTTGGCGAGCGCAACGCGGTTTCGTGCGGCAGCCTCGAACACAAGATGGGAATCCGCGCCAATGCCACGTGCGTGATGAACTATGATGGCGCCACGGGCACGATGGTGGGTGAGGAGAACAAGGGACTCGCCGCGATGTTCATCATGATGAACGCAGCACGGCTGGGCGTGGGCATCCAGGGCTTGGCGCAGGCCGAGGTCGCCTACCAGAATGGTGTTGCCTACGCGATGGAACGCCGCCAGGGCCGCGCGCTGACGGGGGGCAGCCGAACCGCAGGAAAAGGCCGACCCGATTATCGTCCACGCCGACGTCCGGCGGATGCTCATGGATGCCAAGGCGCTTACCGAGGGCCTACGCGCGCTCTGCCTGTGGGGCGCACTCCAGGTCGATCTCAGCCACAAGGCGGGGACCGAGGAGGAACGTGCCGCCGCCGACGACCTGCTCGGCATCCTTACTCCGGTAATCAAGGGATACGGCACAGACAGCGGCTACAGGGTCGCCACCGACATGCAGCAGGTGTGGGGCGGACACGGCTACATCGTCGAGAATGGGATGGAGCAGTTCGTCCGCGATGCCCGGATCGCAATGATCTACGAGGGTACCAACGGAATCCAGGCGATGGATCTGGCTGGCCGCAAGCTGGCGCTGAATGGCGGCCGCGCAGTGCAGGCGTTCTTCGCGCTGGTCGATGAGGAATGTACGAGCGTAGAGGGCGATCTCGCCCCGATCGCCGCGGCGCTGGCCAGGGCCAACGGCGAACTCAAGGCCGCGACCATGTGGTTCATGCAGAACGCGATGGCCAATCCCGATAACCTCGGTGCGGGTGCCTATTCGTATATGACGCTGATGGGCACGGTGGCGACGGGGCTGATGTGGCTCAAGATGGCCAAGGTCGCGACGGCTGCGCTTGCGGACGGAACCGACGACCGCGCATTCTACGAGGCCAAGCTGACCACCGCCCGCTATTTCGCCGAGCGGCACTTGCCCGATTGCGGCGCGCTGCGGAGGAAGATCGAAGGTGGCGCCGACAGCGTGATGGCGCTCCCGGCCGAGGCCTTCGCGACGGCCGCCTGATCGGCGTCAGTCGACGTCGAGACTCAGCAAGGTGAAGCGCGCGGGTCCGGTTGCGTAGACCCCGTGGCTGCGGCGCGAAGCCGAACCGAACGCGATCCCCAACCTGGCCGTGTCCTCGAGCGCGGCGGCGAACCCGTCGGGTATTTCGCGGTTGCTTCTGCCGTGGACGTTGGTCCAGTTCTCGTCCATTCCAACGGTGATCGTGTGGAGACCAGGGCTAAGCGGCACGACCGCCCGCGAGGGTACGTACCAGCGAAACGACTCATATGCCCCCTTGGCATTCCAGTTGTCGCCCCGCCTCTGAAAATAGAGCGAAATCGTGGCCGGCTCCCCAGGCGTCTCGTCGGCGACGAATCGGGTGCCACGCGCGGCGTCGATGCGATAGCGCATGGTGATCGTCCGCGCGCCTGTCAGCGGACCGACGCGCGCGGTCATCGCATCGACCTGGCCCGATCCCGCTTGGGGAAATTCGAATATCACCGAGCCGTTCGCACCCCGGTCGGGATTGAACGGCATGCCCTCGGAATAGTTCTTAACCCGGACAATCGGGCCGATCTCCCATGCCTCGGCCGGCGGCATCGCCGCGAGCGCGGCGGGGACAACAGAGGCAGCAAGGGCGAGTGGGATGAAATGGCGCAGCGACATGGTCATTTGGCAGTTACTAGCCCAGCCGCGGTGTCGCCGGGCTGAACCTTGCAGCCATCATGCAGCAAGCTTTAACCGACGATCTCGCTCAACAAACCCAGCATCGCCGCCCAGCTCTGCCTATCCGCGCTGGCGTCGTACCCCAGTGCGGGGAGGCCATGGCTGTCGGCTTCGGGGTCGGTGAAGCCGTGCTTTACGCTTGCGTAGACGTGGAGGTGCCAGTTGGCTTCCGCGGCGTCCATTTCCTGCTGGAAAGCGCCTACTTGGTGTCGCGGGACCAGAGGGTCGGCATCGCCGTGGCAGACGAGGATGCGGGGGCGGATCGGCTCGGTCGCGGGGAGGGCGGAGGTGAGGATGCCGTGGAAGCTTGCGACCAGCACCAGCGGCAGGTTCATCCGCGCCGCTTCGATCACCGCCTGGCCGCCCATGCAATAGCCGATCGCGGCAAGCGGCAAGCCCTGCGCCTCGGGCAGCGCGGCCAGGGTGTCGATCGCCGCCTCGATCCGTGCTCGGAAGGTGCGGGCGTCGGCGCGCAGTGCCGTGCCGAGTGCGTGAGCATCGGCGCGGTCGGCGCAGGCGCGCCCGTAGAGGTCGGCGCAGAACGCGAGGTAGCCTTCGCCCGCCAGCATCGGCAGCCGGCGCAGCGCGTTCTCGGTCTGGTTCATGATCGTCGGAAACACGACGACGGCGGCGCGTGGGATTCCGGCCGGGCGGACAAGGAGACCGGTAAGCGAGGTGGGTCCGTCGACGTAGGGGATGGGTTCGGGGGTGGTCAAACTTCTAACCTCACTACGACGGGGCCTTATGACAAAGCCGCGTTCGCCCTACTCCGGCAAAAAGTCCGGCACCGACAGATACCGTTCGCCGGTGTCGTAGTTGAACCCCAGCACGCGCGCGTCGGGGGCGAGATCGGGCAGCTTCTGGGCGATGGCGGCCAGCGTCGCCCCGCTCGAGATGCCGACGAGCATCCCCTCGACTGTCGCGCAGCGCCGCGCCCACTCCTTCGCATCCGCCGGATCGACCTGGATCGCGCCGTCGATCGACTGGGTGTGGAGATTGCCCGGGATGAACCCCGCGCCGATCCCCTGGATCGGGTGCGGTGCGGGTTGGCCTCCGGAGATCACCGGCGATAACGTCGGCTCGACCGCCCAGGCTTTCATCCCCGGCCAGTGCTTCTTGAGCTCCTCGGCGCAGCCCGTCAGGTGGCCACCAGTGCCGACTCCGGTAATCAATGCGTCGATCGGGCCGTCGGCGAAATCGTGGAGGATTTCCTGCGCGGTGGTGTTGACGTGGACCGCGATGTTGGCGGGATTGTCGAACTGCTGCGGAATCCATGCGCCCGGTGTGGCGTCGCGGATTTCCTGTGCGCGCTCGATCGCGCCCTTCATCCCCCTTTTCACGAGGGGTCAGGTCGAAGGTTGCGCCGTAGGCGAGCATCAGTCGCCGCCGTTCGAGCGACATCGATTCGGGCATGACTAGGACAAGCTTGTAGCCTTTGACCGCGGCGACCATCGCCAGCCCGATTCCCGTGTTGCCGCTGGTCGGCTCGACGATCGTGCCGCCCGGCCGCAGGCTACCGTCGGCCTCGGCCGCCTCGATCATCGCCAGGCCGATGCGGTCCTTGATCGAACCGCCGGGGTTCGCCCGCTCGCACTTGATCCAAACCTCGCGGTCGGGGAACAGGCGGCTCACGCGGACGTGCGGGGTGTTGCCGATGGTGGCGAGGATGCTTTCGGCCTTCATGTCGTCTGCTCCTTGAGTCTGTCGTCGCCGGAATCATCTAGCGTCCGGTATTGCGGCGCGAAAGTCCTCGCCCGGCGCAGTTCAGGGAAGAACACCGCCCACAGCGCGGTGACGACTATGGCCCCCGCGCCGCCGAAAACAACCGCCCCTGTCGCGCCGAGCAGAGCCGCGGCAAGCCCAGATTGCATTTCGCCCAGTTCGTTCGACGCCGAGATCGCCAGGCCTGAGATCGACGAGACCCGCCCGCGCACCTCGTCGGGGGTGTTGAGCTGGACCAGGCTGTTGCGGATGAACACCGAGACCATGTCCGCCGCACCGAGCAGCGCGAGCAGGCCAAGCGAGGCGAAGAACGCACGCGACAGCCCGAAGGCGATCGTCGCCGCGCCATAAGCGACCACCGCCCACAGCATCTTGACCCCTACGTTGTGTGCGAGCGGGCGCCATGAGAGCCACGCCGCCACCAATACCGCGCCCACTGCGGGGCTCGCGCGCATCAGCCCGAGTCCTTCGGAGCCGACATGAAGGATGTCGCGGGCAAACACCGGGAGTAGCGCGGTTGCCCCGCCTAACAGCACTGCGAACAGATCGAGAGTCACGCAGCCGAGAAGGAAACGCTCGTTCCAGACGTAGCGGAAGCCGTCGACAACCTGGCGGAAGGGGTGAACCTCGCGCGCCACCGGGGCCGGCGGCAGCGGGCGGATCCACAGCAGCGCGGTGGCGGAAGCCAGCAGCAGGACCGCCGCGCTCCAATAGGGCAGGTCGCGCGCCACCGCGAACGCCAGTCCCGCCGCAGCCGGTCCGCCGATCGCCGCGGTCTGCCAAGCCATGGAACTCATCGCGATGGCGCGCGGCATCAGCGGGGCGGGGACGATGTTGGGGACGATCGACGACACCGACGGGCCCACGAACACCCGCGCCGAGCCATGCAGCGCGCCCAGCACGTAGATCAACGGCAGCGTCACCGCGCCGCTGTGCGTCGCGAGCGCCAACGCCAGCGCGATGAACAGATCGATTGCGGCGGCGAACGCGGCGACCTTGCGCCGGTCGAAGCGATCAGCCGCCACGCCGGCTAGCGGAGTGAGCAGCGCGAGGGGAACGAACTGGACCAATCCGAACAGGCCGAGCTGGAACGAAGCCTGGGCGATGCTCATGCCGTAGTCCGAGCGGGCGACGTCGTAGAGCTGGTAGCCGATGATCACCACCATCCCGGTGGTCGCGAACGACGAACAGAACCGGGCGAACCAGATCTTACGATAGTCTGGGATCTGCAGCGGTGAGGCGGGTTCGAGCACGCCCGGGCAATGGCAGCGCGGGCGACGCTTGCCAAGCGGGCTGTAGCTTGGACGTTGGAAGCTCGGCTAAAACGCCATCAACCCGCTGGACCCGAGCAAATCGTGACGGTCATCAGTAAACTCAGCGCGAGGCGCGTAGCTTTGGATTGGGCTGGAGCGCGTCGATCGTCCGCATGAAATCTTCGAGCCGCAGGATGCGTTCGAATTGGAAACCGGCGCGGTCGCCGTTGTTCCAGATCACGAACGCCTCGATCCGGCCGACCTCGGGCAGGCGGATGGTGACCCGCTCGCCGCGCGAAAGGGCAAGCTCGCCATTGATCATGAACCCGTTGGCGGAAATGTTGACCACGTGGAGCATCACGTCGCCATGCAGGCGATGCTCACCGATCACGCGATAGTTCACCGGGTGCCGCGCGGCGCGGCGCAGATCGGTAACCGATAGTTGTGCGCCGCCCGGCATTCTCGCTCCTTCACGCTGACAATGCGATGAAGGGCGCAGAATGGACGCCAATCGCGAATATTCGGTAAAGGGGGGATTATCCCCGGCGCACGATCCCGTGCTTCTTCTTGCCAGAGGACACGCGGATGTCCGCGTCGCCAAGCGCGATTGTGTGCGATTCGCTGGTCACCGGCTCACCATCGACCCGCGCGCCGCCACCCGCGATCAACCGCTTGGCCTCACCCCGGCTGGCCGCGAAGCCCAGGCCGAGCAGCGCGTCGATGAGGGGGGATTTCGGCCTCGCCGGTTGCAAACACCGGCAAATCGGCGCCGAGGCCCCCTGCGCCGAATGTGGCCGTCGCGGTCGCTTCAGCCGCCCGCGCCGCATCTTCGCCCCGGCACAGCGCAGTGACTGCATTGGCCAGCGCGATCTTGGCGGCGTTGATCTTGCTGCCCGGCAGCGCCTCGAACCGCGCGATCTCGTCCAGGGGCAGGTCGGTAAACAGACGCAGGAACTTGCCGACGTCGCGGTCGTCGACGTTGCGCCAGTATTGCCAGAAATCGTAGGCTGGCAGCTGGTCTTCGTTGAGCCACACCGCGCCCGCCGCGGTCTTGCCCATTTTGGCGCCATCCGCGGTAGTCAGCAGCGGGGTGGTGATCCCGAACACCTCGATCCCTTCCATCCGCCGCGCCAACTCGATCCCATTGACGATGTTCCCCCATTGGTCGCTGCCGCCCATCTGCAGGCGGCAGCCGTGGCGCAGCGCCAGCTCGCGGAAATCGTAGGCCTGGAGGATCATGTAGTTGAATTCGAGGAAGGTAAGCGGCTGCTCGCGCTCGAGCCGCAACTTGACCGAGTCGAACGTCAGCATCCGGTTGATGGTGAAGTGCGGGCCGACATCGCGGAGCAAATCGACGTAGCCAAGTTGGCTCAGCCAAGCGTCGTTATCGACCATGATGGCGTCGGTCGGGCCATCCCCAAACGTAAGCAGCCGCTCGAACACGGTGCGGATCGAGGCGATATTGGCCTGGATAGTCTCGGCAGTCAGCAATTTGCGCGATTCGTCCTTGCCCGAAGGGTCGCCGACCTTGGTCGTGCCCCCGCCCATAAGAACGATGGGCTTGTGGCCCGCCTGTTGGAGCCGCCGCAGAAGCATGATCTGGACCAGACTGCCGACATGGAGCGATGGCGCGGTCGCATCGAAGCCGATATAGCCCGGCACCACCTGCCGTCCGGCGAGCGCATCGAGCGCCCCCGCGTCGGTCGTCTGGTGGATATAGCCGCGCTCGTCGAGCAGGCGGAGCAGAGAAGAGGCGTAGGTCGTGGTCATCGCGGCGCGCGCCTAGCATGAAAGGTTCGAGTTTGGGAACGCATCGGCTCGTCGCACATCCCGACTTTCCGCCGCGCACCGTGCGCGGACTGGAAGTGCAATGGGTGGAGACCGGTAACGCCCTGCGCCTGCGCTATCGCGTCGACGGTCACGACGAACTGGTGATCCCGCCGTTTGCCGGACGCGGACGCGCGGACGAACTGTGGCGCACGACCTGCTTCGAACTCTATCTCCAACCCGCGGGCGAGCCGGGCTACATCGAGTTCAACTTCTCGCCCTCGCAGCGTTGGGCGGCCTACGACTTCGAGGACTATCGCGCCGGCATGCGCGAACGCCCCCTCTCGGCTGAACCGGTCGGCGAGGCGGTGAGCGGTGAGCGGCTGCTGGTGCAGGACGTGCTGCTGGATACCGCCGCGCTGCCTCCCCGACCGTGGTCTATCGGGCTTTCGGCGATCCTCGAGGAAGAAGACGGGACGATCTCGTACTGGGCGCTCGCGCATCCCGCCGGGCGGCCCGATTTCCACCATCCCGATTGCTTCGCCTTGGCGGACGGCGCTGCATGAGGTTCTGGGCATGAAGTTCGGTATCGACCGGCTGATCGCCGATCCCGAACTGCGCCGACCGCTCGCCGGGCGGCGGGTGGCGCTGATCGCGCATCCCGCGTCGGTGACCGAAGACCTGGTCCATTCGCTCGACGCGCTGATCGCGGCGGGGGTCAACGTGACCTCGGCATTCGGGCCGCAGCATGGGCTCAAGGGCGACAAGCAGGACAACATGGTCGAGACCGCGGACGAGACCGATCCACGCTATGGCATCCCGGTTTTCAGTCTTTACGGCGAGGTGCGTCGTCCTACTGGTAAGATGATGAGTACCGCGGACGTGTTCGTGTTCGACCTTCAGGACCTCGGTTGCCGCATCTATACCTTTGTTACCACGCTGCTTTATCTGCTCGAGGAAGCGGCGCGGCATGGGAAAGAAGTGTGGGTGCTCGATCGGCCCAATCCCGCGGGGCGCCCGATCGAAGGGACGACGCTGCTGCCCGGGTGGGAAAGCTTCGTCGGCGCCGGGCCCCTGCCGATGCGCCACGGGCTGACGATGGGCGAGATGGGGGCGTGGTTCATCGGCCATTTCGGGCTCGACCTGCCCTATCGGGTGATCGAGATGGAGGGCTGGCGACCGGACTCGGCGCCTGGTTTCGGCTGGCCCGAAGGCCGCCTGTGGATCAATCCCAGCCCCAACGCCGCGAGCCTAAACATGGCGCGCGCCTATGCCGGGACGGTGATGATCGAAGGCGCGACGCTGAGCGAGGGCCGCGGCACCACCCGCCCGCTCGAGGTGCTGTTCGGCGCCCCCGATATCGATGCCCGCGCGGTCCGCGCCGAGATGGAGCGTCTCGCCTCGCACTGGCTCGCAGGCTGCGCGCTGCGCGAGGTGTGGTTTGAACCCACGTTTCACAAACACGCCAAGACGCTCTGCCACGGTCTGATGATCCACGCCGAGGGGCGCTTCTACGATCACGCCGCGTTCCGTCCGTGGCGCTTGCAGGCGTTGGCGTTCAAGGCGATCCGGCGGCTCTATCCGGATTACGAAATCTGGCGCGATTTTCCCTACGAGTACGTGTTCGATAAGCTCGCGATCGACGTGATCAACGGCGGTCCGGCATTGCGCGCGTGGGTCGATGACGCGGGGGCCGAGCCGGACGATCTTGAGGCGCTGGCGGGTCGCGATGAGACCGAGTGGCGTGAGGAGACGAGGAGCCTCCTGCTCTACTGACCCCAGCCCACCCTGAGGGGCTGGGTTCGACCTATCTCATCAGCCGCTTGTCGAGCAATTCGGCCACGCGATCCGCGTCGGGGAAGCCCTCCGCGATCCAGTCGGCTTCAACCGCGCGCAGGATGCGCGCTACCTCCGGGCCCGCCGCTACCCCGCGCGCGACGATCGCGCCGCCTTTCAGCGGGAAGGCCGGAGCGTGCCAGCCGTTCAGTGCGGTGGTCTCCCGTCCGGCGAGCATCAGCCGGTCGAGGGCGGCTTCCGTGCCGATCCGATAGGCCAGCCCGCGCGGATCGGCTTCTTCGCCGCGCCGCGCGGCCAGGATCAGGCGCTTCTTCTGGGCGATCGAAAGGCGCAGCCGCGCGGCGACCTGCTCGGCGATTCCGGGATCGGCGGGCAGCAGCGCGGCCAATCGCCGGATCGGATCGGCGGCGATGGCCTCACGCGTCTCAACCGCGACCAGCCGTGAAAGACCCGCCGCATCGGCCTCGGGCAGGATCGCCCCGAGAACGCCAAGCTCGGCCATTCGCGCGACGGTCGGGGCTGGGTCGGGCAGCGCGAGCAGGTTCTGCAGTTCCCACCCGATGCGCTCGCGCGACAGCCCCTTGAGCATCGGCGCGAGTTCAGCACAGGCACTTTCGGCCTCTTCGTCAGCAGGTTGTGATCCAAAGCGCGCCTGAAACCGGAAGTAACGCAGGATGCGCAAATGATCCTCACGGATGCGCTGGCGGGCGTCGCCGATGAACCGCACGCGCCGGACATGCAGATCGTCGAGCCCGCCGAACCAGTCGAACACTTCCAGAGTATGCGGATCCGCATAGAGCGCGTTGATCGTGAAGTCGCGCCGCGCCGCGTCCTCGCGCCAGTCTTGCGAGAATGCGACACGGGCGTGGCGGCCATCGGTCGTCAGATCGCGGCGCAGCGTCGTGATCTCGACGTTGTCACCCTCGCGGATCGCGGTGATAGTGCCGTGCTTGATCCCCGTCGGCACGCTACGGATGCCCGCCGCCTCGAGCCGGGCGATGACCTCCACCGGTTCGAGTGGGGTGGCGATGTCGATGTCGTGCACCTCGCACCCAAGCAGCGTATCGCGCACCGCCCCGCCGACATAGCGGGCGTTGCCCGGCCCAAGCGCGGCGACCAGTTCTGCCAGCTCAGCGCGGCGCGTCCAATCGGCGGGCGGCAGCTTTTCACGCATCGGCGAGCCGCGCCCAGTCGAGCCGCCGCGAGAGGTTGGCGATAATCGCGGCGGTCACCCCCCAGATGCGGTGCTCCTGCCACTGGATGTCGAGGTATTCGCGACGCATGCCGTTCCAGTCGGCCGAACGCACGACGTGGTTGACCGTGTCGAACACGAAATCGACTGGCGCTTCGAACCATTGCGCGACTTCGCTCGGGTTGGGCCGGATCGGCAGGTCGGGCGGGACCAGCGCGAGCACCGGGGTGATGACGTAGCCAGTGCCGGTGCGATAGACGTCGCTTTGGCCGATCACGGTCACCGCCTCCGGCGGGATCGCCAGTTCTTCCCACGCCTCGCGCAGCGCGGCCTCGACCGGGGTCTCACCCGGGTCGATCTTGCCTCCGGGGAATGCGACCTGGCCTGGATGCGCGCGCATGTTCGAGGGGCGGTGTGTCAGCAGGAACGACGGGCGCGGGCGATCGACGATTGCCGCCAGCACAGCCGCGTCTCGGGCTTCGCCGGGCGCAAAGCGGCTGTCGTCGGTCCGTAGCCCCGGCACATCGACGGCATGGCCCGCAGCATGGAGGTCGCGTAGCCGCTCGCCCAGCGCACTCACGCCGCGGGCACCAGCGAGAACCGCGCACCGCCGCTGGTTACCGCCAGCGGGTCGGCGCCCAGATCGAGCGCGTGCCGCACCAGTTGCTCGTAAGTGCTGCGGTTGAGCCGCGCCTCGCATCCGCGCCGCACGCCGACGTACAGCGCGGGCGTATCGGCATCGCCTGCCGCGCGAATGGGGTGTTGCGGGCCGGCGATCGCGAATTCGTCGGTGTTGAGGCGAAAGGCGAGCGCGCCATCGTCGATGCGCAGGTCGGTGGCGATGAACGCCGCGTCGTCGACCGCGATGCGCAGCTTCTCGAACGGCGAGATCAGCCAGTGTTGCCCGGTCTCGTCGCGCAAGAGGAGCGTCGAAAATGCCCTGACCATCGCTGCGCGCGCGATTTCGCCGCCGCGATGATACCACCTGCCGTCTGCCGCGATCCGCATTTCGCTGTCGCCGCTGCGCTGCGGTGCCCAGCCTTCGACCGGTGGCAGCTTGCGCGCGGCGACCAACTCGGCGATTTCGCCCAGCGACAGCGCGGCCATTTCGGGGGAGGCTCATACGGCATCGCCGCTCACCTGCCAGATGCGGTCAGCCCCGCCAAGGCCCGAGCATGCCGCGAGTGGGGAGCACCTCGGGGCGATCGGTCCGGCACAACAGCCGCGCCGGGTCCCAGGGGCCGGGTAGCAGCCAGCCGCTGGTGTAAGCGGATGAAAAGCCGAAGAAGCGCTCGTAGTACTCGGGATCGCCGATCATCACTTGAGGTAACGGCGCCTCGGGCGAGAGCGCGGCGAGCGTGGCGGTGACCAGCGCCTGGCCGAAGCCCGCACCCTGCTGTTCGGGTAACACTGCCACCGGACCGACCATGATCAACGGGTGGCGCTTGGGTTTGATCCCCTCGGCAGCGGGCTCGGTCAGTGCGACCGGCCAGCACTGGATCGTCCCCGCCAGCCGCTCTTCGCTGTCGAGCGCGGCGAACGACAGCGCGGGCAGCCAATCGACGCCGTCGCGCACCTTATAGGCGGTGCGCCGCGCCCGAGTTGGTTCGAACGCCCTGTCGAGTAAAGCTTCGACCAGCGCGGAATCGACGGAATCGAGGGGGATCAGGTTGGCCATGGGCGCGCGGCGTTAGGGGCAAGCCAGCGAGGTTGCAACACGGCGACTCAAGTTCCGCTCGTGTCGAGCGAAGTCGAGACACGCTGGCGCTGCGCTAGGATGTCTCGACTTCGCTCGACATGAGCGGACGCCGAGTATTTGGCCTGGTTTCAGCCCTTGGGAACCAGCTTGCGCAACCGTCCGCCCTTGCCATCTTCGGCGATCCACACCGAACCATCCGGGCCTTGCTCGATCTCGCGGATACGGTTGCCGAGCTCGATCCGCTCGACCTCGCTGGCCTTGGTCCCGTCGATCGCGACGCGGACGATGCCGGGATAGACCATCCCCGCGATCAGGGCCTGGCCCTTCCACGCCGGGAATTTGTCGCCCGAATAGAAGATGAAATCGCCCGGCGCGATCACCGGGTTCCAGCTGATCGCGGGCGCCGCGAGGTCGGGGCGGGTCGCATGGCGCGGAATCGGGGTGCCATCGTAGTTGTCGCCGTTGGAGACGACCGGCCAACCATAGTTCTTGCCCGGCTCGATGATGTTCATTTCGTCGCCGCCTGCCGGGCCGTGCTCCAGGTCCCACAAGCGTCCCTGCGCATCGAACCCCAGGCCAAGCAGGTTGCGATGGCCATAGCTCCAGATCTGCGCCGAGACTCCGCCCTTGGTCGCGAACGGATTGCCCGGCTTGGCGGTGCCGTCGGGATTGAGCCGCAGAACCTTGCCGAGATTTGCCGTCAGATCCTGCGCCGGCGTGAACTTCTGGCGTTCGCCCGACGACAGATACAGCGTCTGGCCGTCGGGCGCGAACAGCAGGCGATGGGAAAAGTGGCCACGACCGGTGACTTTGGGGTCCTGCCGCCAGATCACGCTCAGTCCTTCGATCCGGCACGCGGCGGGCTTGTCGCAGAGCAAACTTCCGCGCCCCGCGACCGCACCGCGGGTACCGCCTTCGCCCGCTTCCACCCACGTCAGATAGATCGTCCGCTTGCCCAGCGTCGCGGTGGCTTCGGTCGGCAGGAACGCGATGTCGCCCAGCCCGCCCTGGCCGCCGTAATCGACCTTCGGCAGTCCGGAGACAGCGCCCGCCGTACCATTGGTGGTATCGAGGAACTTCAGGGTTCCCCCGCGCTCGGTCACGAACAGCACGTCGGTTCCGGGGACGAAGGCCATCGCCCATGGCTCGTCGAACTTCCCGTGCTCCTCGATCTCGAAGTTGGCGTTCGATTCGGCTTTTCCACCGTCGGGCCGAGCAGGGGCGGCGTTGCAACTTGCCAGTGGCGCGGCGGCGAGGGCAAAGGCGAGCGTCGAGATGAGCGGTTTCATGTTCCCCCCCAATGCGCGAGAGCGATCTGCGTTGCCAGAACCAATCGTCGTCGGAGTGGACGAGGCGGGCAGGGGGCCGCTCGCGGGGCCGGTGGTCGCCGCGGCGGTAGTGCTGTGCCGTCCGCGCCCCGGCGGGCTCGACGATTCCAAGAAGCTAAGCCGCGAAGTCCGCGCGTTGCTCGACGAGCGAATCCGCCGCCGCTGCATACATGGGGTGGGAGTGGCCGAGGTCGCCGACATCGACCGGCTCAACATCTTCGGCGCGACGATGCTGGCGATGACGCTGGCCGTCGCCGCGCTGTGCCAGAAGCTGGGCGCGGAACCGCACGAGGTTCTGGTCGACGGCAATCTGACCCCTCATGGCCGCCGTCCCGAGTGGCGCTGGCCGGCGCGCGCGATCGTCGGCGGGGACGCAATCGAACCGGCGATCTCGGCCGCCTCGATCGTCGCAAAGGAACACCGCGATCGGCTGATGCGCGACTATGCACTGGCCCATCCGCACTACGGTTGGGAACGCAACGCGGGGTACGGCACGCCCGAACATCTGCGCGCGCTGCGCACGCATGGTGCGACCCCGCTGCACCGCCGCAGCTTCGCTCCGGTGGCGCAGTTGGAGATGTTTGCCGCCAACTACCCCTCTCCCCTCGTGGGAGACGATAGCGAAGCTTGCTCCGTCAGGAGCTAGCACAGCTTGGTGAGGGGGCGAGGGCTGGGTGCCACGCCGCCCCCCTCACCAACTTCGCCTAGCGAGCAAGCTCGCAAGGCTTGGTACCCTCTCCCACCAGGGAGAGGGGATCGTTTCGCGACGTTTTCCGTTCGGCGAGTCTTTAGCGCCACACCACGATATATTGAGTCTCCCCTCAGCCTAGGGACTCAACATCGTGTGCCGGACTCCTTCCGTTCTCCTGCGCACACCGTCCGTTAACCATATCGTCCGATTCTGACGAAGTCGCGAGATCGCTTGACGCGGACTCCGGCTCGACTCACCCTGTCTGCAAGGGGGAATTTCGACGGGATGGATACGGTACTCAAGCCGCGCGAATCCGTGCGCGGGGGCATTGCGGCGCGAACGGCCTTGGGGGAGGCCACGCTGCCGCTTGGGCGGATTCTCGAAGGCGATTGCGTCGAGGCGATGGGGTGGCTGCCAACAGCCAGCGTCGACTGCGTGTTCGCGGATCCGCCCTACAACCTCCAGCTCGGCGGCGATCTCAACCGGCCCGACGGCAGCCATGTCGATGCCGTGACCGACGCCTGGGACAAGTTCGCCAGCTTCAAGACTTACGACGATTTCACTCGTGCCTGGCTGACCGAGGCCAAGCGAGTGCTAAAGCCTAACGGATCGCTGTGGGTGATCGGCAGCTATCACAACATCTTCCGTGTCGGCGCGATTCTACAGGACCTGGGGTTCTGGATCCTCAACGACATCGTCTGGCGCAAATCCAACCCGATGCCGAACTTCAAGGGCACCCGCTTCACCAACGCGCATGAGACGCTGATCTGGGCATCGACCGGCGAAAAGGCGCGCTATACCTTCAACTACCGGACGATGAAGACGCTCAACGACGAGCTCCAGATGCGTTCCGACTGGGTCTTGCCGATCTGCGGCGGGCCCGAACGGATCAAGCGCAACGGCACGAAAGCCCATCCGACCCAAAAGCCCGAGGCGCTGCTCTATCGGGTGATGCTGGCGACCACCAACAAGGGCGATGTGGTGCTCGATCCGTTCTTCGGCACCGGCACTACCGGCGCGGTGGCCAAGCGGCTGGGGCGCGAATGGATCGGGATCGAGCGCGAGCAGGACTATATCGCGGTTGCGCACGAACGGATCGAAGCGGCGCTGCCGCTCGATGAAAGCGCGCTGACCACGATGCAGAGCGTCAAGCCGCAGGCGCGGGTGGCGTTCGGTACGCTGGTCGAGAACGGGTTGATCGCGCCCGGAGTCGAGCTGTTCGACCGCAAGCGCAAGTTCTCGGCCAAAGTCCGCACCGACGGCTCGCTACTGAGCGGCGGCGCGACCGGCTCAATCCACTCGCTTGGCGCGCAGTTGCAAGGCGCCCCGTCGTGCAACGGCTGGAGCTTCTGGCACGTCGAGCACGAAGGCGAGATCAAGCCGATCGACGCGCTGCGGCAATTGTATTTGTTGGCGATCGAGGATTGATCGATCTTCGCGTGAATCGAACCTCCACATCCGCCGCGCCCTTGCGCCTACGCGAGCGCCAACAATGACCCAACGCCTCTACCTCCGCCCCATCGCCTTGGCCGAATCGCCGCAGAGCGAGGAGGGCGGGGCGGTGCGTCTGGCGGGCGGCATGGTCTATGCCGGCCGCTTAGCGGTGATCGTGCGCGAGGGCGGGCGGATCGTTTCGCGCACAGTGGTCGACGCGAACGGCGTAGCCGACGCGCTCGCCGCGTTGCCCGACGACCTCGCGGCGGAGGGCGAAGTGCAGTGGGGCAACCTCCGCTTCGCCCATCCGCCCCTCCAGTGCGGGGCGCGCACCGTTCGCCTGGACCAGCCCCAAGTCATGGGCATCCTCAATGTCACGCCGGACAGTTTCTCCGACGGCGGCAAGTTCCTCGACGATCCCGACGAGGCCAACGCTCACGCCTCGGCGATGCTCGAGGCAGGCGCGGCGATCGTCGATGTCGGGGGGAAAGCACTCGCCCCGGTGCGGCGGCGGTGTGGGAAGGAGACGAGCTCAAGCGTGTCGTCCCTGCAGTCGAGCGGCTGGTGGCGAGCGGCGCGGCGGTCAGCATCGACAGCCGCCGGGCCAGCGTGATCGAGGCGGCGCTTTCGGCCGGCGCGCAGATTGTAAACGACGTTTCCGCCTTGCGCCACGATCCGCGCAGCGCCGAGCTGGTGGCGCGCGCCGGGGTGCCGGTGGTGCTGATGCACGCCCCGGGCGACGCCAGCGATCTCCATGGCGGCGGCCGCTACACCGATGTCGTGCTCGACGTGTTCGACTGGCTCGCCGAGCGCCGCGACGCCGCATTGGCGGCGGGGATCGCTCGCGACAGCATAATTCTCGATCCCGGCATCGGGTTCGGCAAGTCGCTCGCCGAGAACCTGGCGCTGCTCAACGCCCTGTCCTTGTTCCACGCGCTGGGCCAGCCGCTGCTGGTAGGCGCCAGCCGCAAGCGGATGATCGGCGCACTGTCGAACGAGGCGCCCGCGCACAAGCGTCTTGGAGGTTCCTTGCTCCTCGCCGCCCGGGCGATGGATTCCGGGGTCCAGTTCCTGCGGGTCCACGATGCCGCGGAAACCGTCCAGGCGCGCGATGTCTGGCGGGGTCTGCGGGATGCCGCGCTGACCGACTTCGCGCAGCTGCCCTAGGCACTTTCCCTTAGTCTGTCTGGCATCCGACCTTGACCATGTCAGGGCATGATGATCGCATGAATCGAGCCCTCGCCTCTGCACCAGATCCGCAGATCGGTCGGCGTGGCCGCAATCGGTTGCGCGCGAGGCTGGCCGCCAGAATCGTGACCATTCACGGAACCCGCAATACGGTGCTGCTCGACCTTTCGGCGAGCGGCGCGCGAATCCGGGCGACCGAGGACATGGCGAAGGGTCAGCAGGCGATGCTCACGTGGTCGCGCTACGAGGCCATCGGATCGCTTGTTTGGGTGGAGGACGGTCTGTGCGGCATCGCCTTCCACGACGCCCTGCTACCCGAGGTGCTGATCGCCACGCGCGATCTCGACGCCATCGATCGTCTGCCGGGCGAGCGCGAACCGGAACGCACAGAGGTCCGCGCCGGGGTCGCCGGCATCCGCCGGGTCTGACACCGCTTTAGGCCGCGCTTTCGATACCCAGGTCGCTGAGCTTGCGGTAGAGCGTCGATCGCCCGATCCCAAGCCGCCGCGCCACTTCGGTCATGCGTCCGCGATAGTGGCCGATCGCCAGGCGGATCACGTCTGCCTCGATCTCGTCCAGCGGGCGCAAGTTGCCGTCGGGGGTGTAGAGCATCACGCCGACCCCCTCCTGAACCATCGCGTTGTCCTGCTGCTCGCCGCCGAGCAGGCTGGAGAGGTGTGGAAAATCCTGCGCGGTCAGCGCGTCGCCGTCGCAGAACACCGCGGCGCGGAACAGCACCGCCTGAAGCTGGCGGACATTGCCCGGCCAGTCGTAGGCGAAGAGCAGCTTGAGCGCGCCGTCGGTGATACCGAGCGGGCGCAAACCGGGCTGGTCACCGATCCGGGCGAGGAAGTGGCGGGCGAGCGCGGGAAGATCGCCCGAGCGATCGCGCAGGGCCGGCAGGACGACCTTGGCCCCCGCGAGCGCAGCGGCCAGTTCGGGACGGAATTGCCGAATCGCGACCAAGTCGGCGAGCGGGGTGTTGCTCGCCGCGAACAGCCGGACATCGATCCGAAAGCTGTGCCGCGCGCCGATCGGCTGGACCTGTCCAGTCTCGAGATAGGCTTCGAACCGCTCTTGCACTGCGAGCGGCATACGGTCGATCTCGTCGAGTACCAGGGTCGCGCCGTCGGCATGTTGAAGTGCGCCGATATGGCGGTCGAACGCCCCGGGAAATGCCCCCTTCTCGTGTCCGAACAGCACCGATTCGACTTGGTTGGCCGGAATTCCGCCGATGTTCACGAAACGCAGACTCGCCTTCGATCGAGGGCTGGCGGCGTGCATCGCGCGGACCAGCATCTCCTTGCCGGTTCCGCTCTCTCCCTCGATCAGCACGGGGGTATGTGCGCGCGCCGCCTTGGCCGCGACTGCCAGCGCGGTACGGAAGTTGGGCGCGGCGCCGATCATCGCGTCGAAATCGAGGATCGCAGGCATCTTCTCGGTAAGTGGCTGCAATTCTTCGCCGTTGTTCTCACGGGTGGTTGCTGCCCGCAGCGCCTGAAGGAGCTGATCGGGCGCGACCGGCTTGATCAGGTAGTCGGTCGCCCCAGCCCGCATCGCCTCGACCGCCAGCAGCGGAGAGGCGCTGGTGGTCAGCATCAGGATCGGCAGCGCCGGGCGGCGGTTCTTCAACTCCGCGATCAGCGTGCAGGCGTCGTCGCCGGGCACCCACTGGTCAAGCACGATCGCCGACAGTTGCATCCCCTGGCGTGTGCCAAGCATGGCGACAGCGGTTTCGGAATCGCGCGCGATAACCGTACGCCAGCCTTCGCGGGCCGCGAGCGCCGTGATCAGGCGGCACTGCGCAGGCTCGTCGTCGATCAGCATGAGCAGGCGCGCTTCGGCCTCGGCCATGAACTCCCCGTCCTTTCGGTTAGGTGCGCGGCGTAGGGGAATTGGGTAAAGACCCGATTAAGGTACGCTGGAATGGTTGCCGCGCGCGGCGGGGCGCGATAGACGGACGCCGAAGATTCCAGCCAGACGGGGATTTACGAGATGGCATCGGGCAACGACATGAAGGCGCACGCCTCCACTTACGACGCGTTCATCGGCCTGCTGAAATGGACGTTGCCGGTGATCGCAGTGATCGCCTTCACCGTCGTCTTGATCATCGCCACCTGAAGCGCGGGCAGGGGTGGGGGCCATGAAAATCGCCGTGCTGAACGAGCGCGCGCCGGGCGAGGCGCGGGTCGCCGCGACGCCCGAGACGGTCAAGAAGTTCATCGCGCTCGGCGCCGAGCTGGCGGTGGAAAGCGGGGCCGGGATAGCGGCCTCGATCCCCGACGATCAATATACCGCGATGGGGGTGAGCGTCGGCGATGCCGCGGCGACGGTAAAGGGCGCGGACATCGTGCTGGGCGTGCAGGGACCCGACGCGGCGCTGCTAGCCGGGGTCAATCCGGGGGCGTGGGTGGTCGCGGGGCTCGATCCGTTCGCGCAGCGCCAGCGCATCGATGCCTATGCCGCCGCCGGACTGGAAGCGCTGGCGATGGAATTCATGCCGCGCATCACGCGCGCGCAATCGATGGATATCCTCTCCAGCCAGTCGAACCTAGCGGGTTACAAGGCGGTGCTGGAAGCGGCCAACGCCTATGGCCGCGCCTTCCCGATGATGATGACCGCAGCGGGCACGATCAGCGCCGCCAAGGTTTTCGTTATGGGCGTGGGTGTTGCGGGCCTCCAAGCGATCGCCACAGCGCGGCGGCTGGGCGCGCAAGTCTCCGCCACCGACGTGCGGAGCGCGACGAAGGAACAGATTCAGTCGCTCGGCGCCAAGCCGGTCTTCGTCGAGAGTGTCACCGGGATCGAGGGTGAGGGCGCAGGCGGCTATGCCACGGAAATGTCGGAGGAATACCAGAAAGCCCAGGCCGAGCTGGTCTCCAGCCACATCGCCAAGCAGGACATCGTGATCACCACCGCGCTGATCCCCGGCCGCGCCGCGCCCAGACTGGTCACCGACGCCCAGATCGCGACGATGAAGCCGGGCAGCGTGATCTATGACCTGGCGGTCGCGCAGGGCGGCAACGTCGAGGGTTCGGTGGCGGACCAGACGGTGGTGAAGCACGGTGTCAAGATCATCGGCTATGCCAACACCCCGACCCACCTGGCGGCAGACGCCTCGGCGCTGTTCGCGCGCAACTTGTACAACTTCCTTTCCGCATTCTGGGACAAGGAAGCGTGCAGGCCGGTGCTGGATGAGGAAATCGGCGACGCCGTTCGGCTGACGCAGGGTGGCAAGGTAGTGCACGAGAGGTTGCTGGGGTGATGTTCGCCGCGGGCGCGATCCGTTCCTCCCCTGCAAGGGGAGGTGGCAGCCCTCTTGGGCTGACGGAGGGGTGTCGACGCCGGCGCGGACACCCCTCCGCCTCCGCTTCGCTGCGGCACCTCCCCTTGCAGGGGAGGATCTGAATGTTGCAAGGCGACAAGCCGACCGTTGCACGGGCGCGCCAGCTACGTCGGACGATGACCTTGCCAGAGGTGCTGTTGTGGCAGCGATTGAGGCAGCGGCCAGGTGGCTTCAAGTTTCGCAAGCAGCATCCGGCCAAACCTTACGTGCTGGATTTTTACTGTCATGAGGCTCGTCTGGTTATCGAAGTAGACGGCCAATCGCATGGTATGGGGGATCGCCCCGAGCAAGACATCGCGCGGGACGCTCACTTTCGAGCAAAGGGCATCAATACTCTTCGGCTTCCGGCTAGAGAAGTGTTGCACGATCCCGACGCGGCTGCCGAAGCGGTCGTCGCGCTGTGCACAGACGCTAGGAGCACTGCGTAATCATGGACTTCATCTCGATCCTCTCGATCTTCGTTCTCGCCTGCTTCGTGGGCTATTACGTCGTCTGGAGCGTCACCCCCGCGTTGCACACCCCGCTGATGGCGGTGACCAACGCGATCTCCTCGGTGATCATCGTCGGCGCGCTGGTCGCGGCGGCGGCGAAGGGCTCGTTCGAGGCGACTTGGCTCGGCTTGCTCGGGGTGGTGCTGGCGAGCGTCAACATCTTTGGCGGGTTCGCGGTCACCGCGCGGATGCTGGCGATGTACAAGAAGAAGGAGCGTTGAGCGTGGTTCTGGCCGCTCCGCCGCTGCACCCCGGTCCGTTGCTTCCGGTGGTCGAGCACGTCGCCGCGCTGCCGGCTTGGGTGCTGCTCGCCTATCTCGCCTCGGGAGTGCTCTTCATCCTTGCGCTGCGTGGGCTGAGTTCGCCCGCCACCTCGCAGCGCGGCAATCGCCAGGGCATGCTGGGGATGGCGATTGCGGTCGCCACCACGCTGCTGACCCAGGCACCGATCCCGCCGGGGGCGCTGCTGCCCAAGCCGACGCCGCAGGACTTGCGGGTGCTGTTCCAGATCCTCGGCGCGATTGCCATCGGCGGGGCTATCGGAGTGGTCACCGCGCGGCGCATCGCAATGACTGCGATGCCGCAGCTCGTGGCGGCGTTTCACAGCCTGGTCGGCCTCGCCGCGGTGCTGGTCGGGTGGGCGGCCTATCTCAATCCGGAGGCGTTCGGCATCGTCGGCACCGACGGGCTGATCAACCCGACCAGCCGGGTCGAGATGGCGCTGGGCATCGCCATCGGCGCAATCACCTTTTCGGGTTCGATCATCGCCTTCCTAAAGCTTGCGGGCAAGATGAGCGGCGCGCCGATCATGCTGCCGGGGCGGCACGTGATCAACCTGGGCACACTGTTCGCGATCCTCGGCCTAGTCGGGTTCTTCACTCAGGACGAGAGCCTGTGGATCATCGCCACGATCACCGCGCTGAGCTTCGTCATCGGCTTCCTGCTGATCATCCCGATCGGCGGGGCGGACATGCCAGTCGTGGTCTCGATGCTCAATTCGTACTCGGGTTGGGCCGCGGCGGCGATGGGCTTCACGCTCCACAACACCGCGATGATCATCACAGGGGCGCTGGTCGGATCGTCGGGCGCGATCCTGTCCTACATCATGTGCAAGGCGATGAACCGCAGCTTCATAAGCGTGATCGCGGGCGGCTTCGGCGCCGAGGGCGGCTCGGGCGGCGACGGCGCGGCCAAGACCGACCGCCCGTGGAAGCGCGGCAGCGCCGAGGACGCGGCGTTCCTGCTCGAACAGGCCGAGACCGTGATCATCATCCCCGGCTACGGCATGGCGGTGGCGCAAGCGCAGCACGTGCTGCGCGAGATGGGCGACCTGCTCAAGAAGGAAGGGGTCAGCGTCAAGTACGCGATCCATCCCGTCGCTGGCCGCATGCCGGGGCACATGAACGTGCTGCTGGCCGAGGCCAACGTGCCCTATGACGAGGTCTTCGAACTCGAGGATATCAACTCCGAATTCGCCCAGGCCGACGTCGCCTTCATCATCGGCGCCAACGACGTGGTCAACCCGGCGGCCAAGACCGACAAGTCATCCCCGATCTACGGGATGCCGGTTTTCGACGTCGAGAAGGCCAAGACCGTGATGTTCATCAAGCGGTCGATGGGCGGCGTGGGCTATGCGGGCGTCGACAACGACGTGTTCTACATGGACCAGACCATGATGCTGCTGGGCGACGCAAAGAAGATGGTCGAGGAAATCGTCAAGTCGCTGGGGCACTGACGGTCAGGCATCGCATGCAAGATCGGCGGTCCGATCACTCCGACGGCGACCACGCGTCGACGAGGACCACCGTGCCCTGGCTGTTATCGGTCCGCAGGGACTTGATGGCCTGATACTCAGGCGATTCGTACCAAGCCGTCGCCGCAGCCTTCGAGGCGAATTTGAGGATCACCGTGACGTGGCCCGGCTGGCCCTCGATGGTTTGTGAAGCGTAATCGGCGGCGAGAACTTCGCAGCCATGCGCCTGCAACGTCGGCAATACGGCGGGACGATAGGCTTCGTATCCCGCTGGGTCGGTGATGTCGAAGCAGGCGACGACGAAGGCTGGCATCTTCTTTCTCCGCTGTCAGGTCAGGGGTTGGACCCGCGTCCACACAACCGTTTTGCAAAATACCATCACGCAGCCTTTGAGGTTGAGGCGTCCGCCGTCGCTGCTCGCGGTCGCCTTGAAAGTCCGGCCGTCGCGGGCGCTATAGCCGGTGCCGGCCCAAGTCTTGCCCGCGGGCTTGAGGTTCCACAGCACGTTGCTGCCCAGGACGCGGCGGTTGCGCAGTTTGGGGTCGGGGTTCTTCGCATCGCGGACGCCGCCTGGAGGTTCGGCGAACAGGAAGCGGCTGATCGTCGCGCACAGCCCGCCGCCGCACGGGGCGACGGTGACGATCGCGCGGCCGTCGTCGGTGTTCCAGTTGCCCGCAATCGACGCCGGGGCAGCGTTGGCGGTAGTGGCGGCAAACGCGGCCACAGTCAGGACAATACGGGGCAAATCGCGCTCCTCTCTTGAATTTCGTCTCGGCGCGGTTCCTAATGCGCGGCGGGAGAAAAGCTTCATGAAATTCGCGTCATTCGTTGCGCTTGCCGCGCTGGTTTCGACAAGCGCTCAGGCGAAGACCATTGCGGTCGAAGCGGGCGAGGGCGCGCAGCAGCGGCTTCAGGAAGCGCTGATCGCGGCGCAGCCGGGCGATGTCGTCCAGATCGGCGAGGGCCGCTTCGCGCTGACCGACGGGCTCAGCCTCGATGCCGACAAGGTCACCGTGCGCGGGATGGGGATGGAGCGCACGATCCTCGATTTCACCGGCCAGCAGGGTGCCGGAGAAGGCCTGCTGGTCACCTCCGACGACGTCACCTTGCGCGATTTCGCGGTCGAGAACGCAAAGGGCGACGCGATCAAGTCCAAGGGCGCCGACCGGATCGTCTATTACCGCGTCCGCGCCGAATGGACCGGCGGCCCAAAGGAGACCAACGGCGCCTACGGCATCTACCCCGTGCAGAGCACCGGGGTGCTGATCGACGGGGTGGTCGCCAAGGGCGCCTCGGACGCAGGCATCTACGTCGGGCAGAGCAAGGCGATCACCGTCCGCAACAGCCGGGCGGAAGGCAACGTCGCCGGGATCGAGATCGAGAACAGCCGCGATGCGCTGGTCAGCGGCAACTACGTGACGCGCAACACCGGCGGCATCCTGGTGTTCGACCTGCCCAGCCTGCCCGTGATGGGCGGGGGCAACGTGCGGATCGAGCACAATCTGGTTATCGCCAACGACACTCCCAACTTCGCACCCAAGGGCAACATCGTCGCCAGCGTGCGCCGCGGGACCGGCGCGATGGTGATGGCCAACGACAGCGTTTGGGTCGAAAACAACGTGTTCGACCAGAACCCGACCAGCCAGGTGATGGTGATATCGTATCCGCGCGCTTACAAAGATGCGACCTACAACCCCGTGCCGCGCCGGGTGACGATCGGGGCGAATACGTTCGGGCGGGGCGGCTACGATCCGCAGGTGGATGGCGCGCCGATGCTGTCGGCGGCTTTCGGCGGGGCGCTGCCACCGGTGCTGTACGACGGGCTGGGCGATCCGGCGACGACCCTGGCGGTGGCGCCGGGGACACCCGCATGGACGCTGGGGCTGACCAAGCAAGGCGACGAAGCGACCAGCGGCAAGCCGGGATTGGCCAGGCTGCCGGCCAAGCTTCCCGCGGGATCGGCCAAGCTCCCGGCGATCGGCGCGCCGGCTGAGCTGGATGCCCGGATCGCGGGATGATCCCGAGACTCCCTCCTGCCGGGGCTTTGCGGGTTGCGGTGCTGGGAGCTGCACTGACGTTGGTTGGCGCGGCCCCCGCAACCCCGGTCAATAACACCGCCATCACCGCCAGCGGCTATCCCGCCACGCTCGCCGAGTTCGGATTCTTCGCCGATGCCGCCGCGCACAAGCCTGCCGCCGGGGTCACGCCCTATCGCCTCAATACCCCGCTGTGGTCGGATGGCGCGGAAAAGCACCGGTTCCTCTACCTTCCGCCCGGAGCGAAGGCCAAGGCCGGCGGCGAGGGCCTGCTCGAGCTTCCGGTCGGCGCGGCGCTGATCAAGACCTTTGCTTTCGGCGAGCGCCAGATCGAAACCCGCGTCCTGCTCCACCGGGCCGAGGGCTGGGTGGCGCTGCCGTACAAATGGAACGAAGCGCAGACCGAGGCGAAGCTGACGCTGGGCGGCGCGCGCGTGGCGCTGACCACGCCGCAGGGCGCGGCGATCAGTTATTCCATCCCCAACAAGAACCAGTGCAAGGAGTGTCACGGCTTCGCGGGCGTGGTCACCCCGATCGGACCGAAGGCGCGCAACCTCGCGCCCGCCTGGCTGGCGGCGCAGGTCAAGGCAGGGCGGCTCGATCGCTCCCCTGCGGTCGCCATGCGCCTGCCGCTGTGGGAGGAGCGCGGCAAATCCCCCGCCGCGCCGGTCGCGCGCGGCTATCTCGATGCCAACTGCGGACACTGCCACAACCCCGCCGGCTCGGCCTCGAACAGCGGGCTCGACTTGCGCTGGGAGCAGAACGATCCCGCGTTGCTCGGGACCAACAAGCGCCCGGTCGCCGCGGGGCGCGGGGCAGGGACCAACGAGTTCGACGTGGTCCCCGGCGATCCCGACCACTCCATCCTTACCTACCGCATGGCCAGCCTCGAAGGCGGGGTGGCGATGCCCGAACTGGGCAAGGCGACGGTCGATGCCGAGGGGGTGAAAGCCGTCCGCGCCTGGATCGCGGGGATGAAGCGCTGAGCTTGCGCCGGGTCCTCACCTGGCTGGCGATCCTCGCCGCGCTGCTGGTCGTGGCGTTCGTGGCCAAGCGCACGCCGGACACCGACCGCAAGGCGATGCTCGCCAAGTACGGCGCGCCGCCCTCGCAGTTCGCGATCTTGCGCCCTGGCCTGACTGTCCACTTCCGCGACGAGGGACCGCGCGATGCACCGGTCGTCATGCTCCTCCACGGCTCGAACGCCGATCTCCACACTTGGGACGCGTGGACCGCCGCGCTTACCGACCGTTACCGCGTCGTCCGCTTCGACCAGATCGGGCACGGCCTGACCGGCGCCGACCCGGCGGGCGACTATGCGGAGGGCAATTTTGCCGACGACGTCGGGCGGATGGCGGACAAGCTGCGCCTGAAGCGGTTCGTGCTGGCGGGCAATTCGATGGGCGGGGGAATCGCGCTGGCCTATGCGCTGCGCCATCCCGAGCGGCTCGACGGCCTGGTGCTGCTGGATTCGGTCGGTTCGCCTCCGGTCGGCAAGGCGGAGGGCAACCTCGCCTTCACCCTGGCGCGCAATCCGGTGGGCGGGTGGCTGATGACCCGGATCACTCCGCGCAGCCTGATCGACAAGAGTCTGCATCAAAGCGTTCGCAACCAGGCGATCGTGACCCCGGCGATGGTCGACCGGTACTGGGAACTGCTGCGCTTTCCCGGCAACCGGGCGGCGACCGTCGCGCGGTTTTCCCGGCCGATGACCTCGTTTCCGGCAAGCGACCTGGCCCGGCTGAAGGTGCCGGTTCTCATCCAGTGGGGCGAAGGCGATCCGCTCATCCCGCTTGCCGCCGGGCAGTGGCTGCACCGCGCGATCCCCGGCAGCCGGATGATCGTCTATCCCGGCATCGGCCATATCCCGATGGAGGAGGCGCCGGACAAGAGCGCCGCAGACCTGCGCGGCTGGCTCGCCATGCTGCCATCGACGGGCGGAGGCGCTGGCGCGGCGGCTGGCGCTCCGCCGCGGGTGGACGCCCATCGCTGACTCGCCTATGCCGCAGTGCAACAGGAACGAGGGGCTTGCCGTGCGCAAACTGGGGCTGATCGGGGGGATGAGCTGGGTCTCGACCCGGACCTACTACGAGCATCTCAACCGGTTCGTTCAGCGCCGGGTGGGCGGCCAGGCAAGCGCGCCGCTGCTGATCGAAAGCCTCGACTTCGCGGAACTCGCTCGGCTGACCGACGATGCGGCCTGGCAAGTCACGGCGCAAACGCTCGGGGAATCGGCCAAACGCCTCGAGGCCGCAGGCGCCGGCGCGCTGATAATCGCCGCCAATTCGATGCATCGCGTCTATGACGAAGTGGCCGCCGCCGTCACGATCCCCATCCTTCACATCGCCGACACCGTCGGCAAACGGATGGCCGAAAAGGGGGTGAAGCGCGCGGCGCTGCTCGGCACCAGCGCGGTGATGACGGAAAGCTTCTATCGCGAACGCCTGGTCGCCCACGGCATCACCCTGATGCCCCCAGACATGGACGGAATCCCGGCGATCGAGGAAATGATCTACAACGACCTGATGCGCGAAAAGGCCTCGCGCACCGCCGAACGCGCCTGCAAGACCTGGATCACCCACCAATCGCAGGATGGCGCGCAGGCGATCGTGCTCGCCTGCACCGAGCTGGAGATGGTGGTCGACGTCGATGCCAACGTCCTGCCGATCTACGACGGAACGCGGATCCACGCCGAGGCGGCGGCGGACTGGATACTGGGTGAATAGGTCGATCCTCCCCCATCGGGGGAGGTGGCAGCGCGAATGCGCTGACGCTTCCCCTTGCAGGGGAGGATCGTGACCCGCGCCTCTTACGCTGCCGATCCCGCCCACAGCCGCGGCCGCGAATTCGCGCTCGACGAACGCGCCACCCGCGGGCCGCGCAGCGCATTCCAGCGCGACCGCGACCGGATCGTCCATTCGATCGCCTTCCGCCGCCTGCGCCACAAGACCCAGGTGTTCGTCGCCCCTGACGGCGATCACTATCGCGTCCGCCTGACCCACAGCCTGGAAGTCGCGCAGATCGGCAGGACCATCGCCCGCGCGCTGGGGCTCGACGAGGACCTGACCGAGGCGCTGTGCCTGGCCCACGACATCGGCCACCCCCCGTTCGGCCACGCCGGAGAGGAGGCGCTGAACGGCGCGCTCGCGGGGCACGGCGGGTTCGACCACAACGCCCACACCCTACGCACGCTGATGCGGCTCGAAAGCCCGTATTGCGATCACGAGGGCCTCAACCTTAGCTGGGAGTTGCTGGAAGGGCTCGCCAAGCACAACGGGCCGGTGATCGAGCCGTCGTGGGCGCTGGCCGAGCTCGACGCGATGTGTCCGCTGGCGCTGCGCGATTGGCCGAGCCTGGAGGCGCAAGTCGCCGCGCTGGCCGACGACATCGCCTACGACAACCACGACATCGACGACGGCCTGCGCGCCGGGTTCCTGGTGCTCGACGATCTGCTGATGCTCGATTTCGTCGCCGATCAGTTTCGCGAGGTCGAGCGCCGCTTCCCCGACGCGCCGCGCGAACGCCAGCTGCGCGAGCTGGTGCGCGGGCAGATCGGGCTGATGGTCAACGACCTGATCGGCGAGACGCAGGCGCGGTTGGCGGGCGGGGGCATCGAGACGATCGCGCAGGTCCGCGCCGCCGGTCGCGCGCTGGTGGGGTTCTCGCCCGAACTCGAAGCGCGGGAGCGCACGCTCAAGGCGTTTCTCTACGAGCGACTCTACTTCCACCCCGAACAGCGCGCCACAGCGGAGCGCGCGCGGGCGGTGATCGAGCGCCTGTTTGCCGCGCTCGCCGCCGATCCGGCGCAGATGCCGCCCAGCTGGCACGAGGCGTTGCCCGCGCGCGAACCGCAGCGCAGCCGCCACATCGCCGATTTCATCGCCGGGATGACCGACCGCTACGCCATCGACACCTATCACCGCCTGTTCGGCGAAATCCCTGAAGGACTGCGCAATGTCTGAGCCCCCCAGGCCTGACCCGATCCGGCCTGACCCGATCCGGATCTTGCTGGTCGGCGCCACCGGCTTGATTGGGACCACGCTGATCCAGCGCGCGGTCGGGCGTGAGCGCTATCGTCTGACCGCGATCGCCCGGCGCGAGGCGCCGCTGCCGCAAGGCGCGCGGATGGAGCTGCTCGTCGCCGATCCGGCCGATTGGGGTCCGGTGATCGGCACCGCCAATGCCGACGCGATCGTGATCGCGCTTGGCACCACCTGGCGCGCGTCGGGCAGGAACGAGGCGGTGTTCCGCGCGACCGACAAAGACCTTGTGCTCGCCTGCGCGCAGGCCGCCAAAGCCGCGGGCGTGAAGCGCTGCATCGTGGTGTCGTCGGTCGGGGCTGCGATTTCCAGCCGCGGGCTGTACTTTCGGGTCAAAGGCGAGGTCGAGGATGCACTCGCCAAGCTGAAGTTCGATCGGCTCGACATTCTGCGCCCGGGCCTGCTGCGCGGGCCTCGCGCCGAACGCCGTCCGGCCGAGAAGCTGGCGATGCTCGCCACCCCGCTGGTCGATCCGCTGCTCCACGGGTCGGCGCGCAAATATCGCTCGGTCCGCGCGACGACGATGGCGGATGCCATCCTCGCGCTCGCCGCGGAAAAGCCGCGCGGGAGGTTTATCCACGAACACGACGAGATTGTCCGCGCCGCGGACCGGTTGGACGCCCCGTCGCGGCGTTGACTTGGCGGCGCGTCCCCGCCATCCGGGGCGGGTCGCTGATCGCGCGGGAGAGTTCTTCGATTCGGCAACGAAGCGAAGGCGCCGAAGGAGCAACCGCCCCGGAATCTCTCAGGCACCCGGACCGCGTGGATCGATAGCGACACTCTGGAAAGAGCCCATGCCGAAACCGGCGGGGCCGCCGAAGGGGTAACCCCGCCTGGTTTTCGACGACTGGCGGGGGAAAGCTCTCAGGTTTCCGTGACAGAGGGGGCGCCGGAAGGTGCCGTGCTGTGCGGAAGGTTGATTAGTGAGCGACACATACAATAACCCCGACGAACCCGCGCACCCGGACGATGCTCCGTCCGGTCCGGAACGGCTTCCGCTCGACGCCTGGCACCGGCAGCGCGGCGCGCGGATGGTCCCGTTCGCGGGCTATGAGATGCCGGTCCAGTACGTGGTCGAGGGTGGGGGCATCATCGCCGAGCATCTGTGGACGCGCAGTCACGCCGGGCTGTTCGACGTCTCCCACATGGGCCAGCTCGAGGTTTCGGGCGAGGGGGCGGCTGCCGCGCTCGAAGCGGCGCTGCCGATCGACCTCGCCACGCTCAAGCCCGGCGGGGTGCGCTATTCGCTGCTGCTTGACGAGCATGGCGGGATTCTCGACGACCTGATGGTCACCAACGCGGTCCATCACTTCTACCTCGTGGTCAACGGTGCGACCAAGTGGGACGACATCGCCCACTTGCGCGAGCATCTGCCCGACGCGGTCACGCTCAGCCACCTCGCCGACGACGCCTTGCTGGCGTTGCAGGGGCCGGAAGCGGCGACCGCGCTGGCAAGGTTGGGGCTGGCGCCGATGAACGATGGCTGGCCGACCGCGCAGACCATAACCTTCATGCAGGCCGCTCCGTTCCGGTGGGGCGAAGTGCCGCTGCGGATCAGCCGCTCGGGCTATACTGGAGAGGACGGCTACGAAATCTCGGTCCCCGGCGAACACGCCGCCGCGCTGGCCGACGCGCTGTGCGCCCAGCCCGAGGTCAAGCCGATCGGCCTCGGTGCGCGCGACTCGCTGCGGCTCGAAGCCGGGCTGCCGCTTTATGGGCATGACATTACCGCCGAGACCGATCCGGTCGAGGCCGGACTGACCTTCGCGATCAACAAGCGGCGCCGGTCCGAGGGCGGGTTTTTGGGGGCGAATCCGATCCTCGCCGCGCTGGCCGCCGGACCGGCGCGCAAACGGGTCGGATTGGCGCTCGAAGGGCGCATGGCTGCGCGCGAAAGTGATGCAGTACTGCGCGCTGGGAGTGCGACTGGGAGAGTAACTTCGGGCGGATTTGCGCCCAGTCTCGGGCGTCCGATCGCCATGGCCTATGTCGAGGCCGCCGACGCGGCGCCCGGCACCTCGCTCGAAATCGAAGTCAGGGGCAAGCGCATCGCCGCCACCGTGGTCCCGCTACCCTTCATCCCCCATCGCTACTTCCGCTGAGGAGTTCTTGAAAATGAACCGTTATTTCACCAAGGACCACGAATGGGTCGAGATCGACGGCGCCACCGCCACGGTCGGAATCACCGACTATGCCCAGGGCCAGCTCGGCGACATCACCTTCGTCGAACTCCCCGCCGAGGGCGCAACCCTGGCCCAGGGCGACAGCGCCTCGGTAGTCGATTCCGTCAAGGCCGCCTCCGATGTCTATTCTCCGGTGAGCGGCACGGTCAGCGGCGTGAACGAGGCGCTCGCCGACAATCCCGAGCTGGTGAACTCGGCGGCGGAGGGCGACGGCTGGCTGTGGCGGATGACGCTGTCCGACGCGAGCGAGCTCGGCGCGTTGATGGACGAGCCCGCCTATCGCAGCTTCGTCGACACGCTTTAGGGCAAGTTTACGTTGGAAATCAGCATTCCAGCAGCCGAACTTGCGGCGCGTCGGCTGATGATCGGCACCCCTATGTACGAGGGGATGTGCCACGGCGCCTATGCCGCGGCGCTGGTCGAGATCGCGCTCAAGTTGGGCCAGCACGGCGTCGCCTTTCGCCTTTCGTTCATCGTCAACCAGCCGACCGACCGCAGCCGGGCGATGGTGGTGGACGAGTTCCTGCGCAGCGATTGCACCCACCTGCTGTTCCTCGACGCCGATGTGGTTGTCCGCGCCGACGACGTCCTCGCGCTGCTCGCGCTCCAGGGCGACGACACCCCATACGACGTGATCGGCGGCAGTTATCCGCGGAAGGCGATCGCCTGGGGCGCGGTCGGCGAGGCCGCCGGGGCGGGCGTGGCCGCGGGTGAACTGGCCAAGTTCAGCGGCGACCTGCCGGTATTCGTGGCGGGTGAGGGTGGGAGCTTTCGCCTGGACCGTCCGGTTGAAGTCGAGACCGTGCTCGGCGGATATTCGATGGTCCGCCGCGCGACCTACGAGCGCATGATGGACGCGTATCCCGAGCTGGCGTTCGTCCCCGACGGTCGCGAACGCGTCGGGCACGACATGGGCGAGGTCGCCTACATGTTCTACGGCAGCCGGATCGATCCCGTGACTCGGCGCCAGCGCTCCGAGGACTTCGGCTTCTGCGACCGTGTCCGCGCAGCCGGGATGAAGCTCTGGCTGTGTCCCTGGATGCACGCCGATCACATTGGCAATCATCGCTTTTCTGGAACCTTCGCTCACGCCGCGCGGTTGCGCGGCGGGGTTGCCGCTTCACCAACCGAGGACGACCATGCGCTATCTTCCACTACGTGACGGCGACCGCACCGCGATGCTGGCCACGATCGGCGCGGCCGATATCGACGCGCTGTTCGCCGACGTTCCCGTCGAAGCGCGGCTTTCCGGGCCGATCGCCGGACTGCCCGGCCACGCCGCCGAAATGGCGGTCGAGCGCCACATGGTCAGGCTCGCCGCGAAGAACCTGAGCGCAGGGGCGGCGCCGTTCTTCCTCGGCGCAGGGGCATATCGCCATCACATCCCGGCCAGCGTCGACCACCTGATCCAGCGCGGCGAGTTCCTCACCTCGTACACCCCCTATCAGCCCGAGATCGCGCAAGGCACGCTGCAGGTGTTGTTCGAGTTCCAGACTCAGGTCGCCCGGCTGTTGGGCACCGATGTCGCCAATGCCTCGATGTACGATGGTTCGACGGCCTGCTGGGAAGCGATCGCGATGGCCGGGCGGATCACCCGCAGGTCGCGTGTGGTGATCTCCTCGGGGCTGCACCCGCACTACGTCGAAACGGCTAAGACGATGGCGCGGTTCACCGGCGACGATCTGCTGGTTGAGACGCCTGAGCTCGTCGCGGAAACCGATGATAACGCGCTGATCGCACAACTGGATGCCCAGACCAGTGCGGTCGTCGTCCAGTATCCCGACGTGATGGGCCGGATCCCCGACCTCGCCAGGATCGCCGCCGCGGCGCAGGCAAACGGCGCGCTGCTGATCGCCGTGGTGACCGAACCGGTCGCGCTGGGGGTGATCGAAAGCCCGGGCACCTTGGGCGCGGACATCGTGGTCGGCGAGGGACAGGCGATCGGGGTTGGGCTGCAGTTCGGCGGGCCCTATCTCGGCTTGTTCGGCTGCCGCGACAAATTCGTCCGGCAGATGCCCGGCCGGCTGTGCGGAGAGACGGTCGATGCCTCAGGGCGGCGCGGCTTCGTGCTCACGCTCTCGACCCGGGAGCAGCATATCCGGCGGGAAAAGGCGACGAGCAATATCTGCACCAATTCAGGGCTTTGCGCGCTGGCATTCAGCATTCATATGACACTCTTGGGAGGCACTGGGCTGGAGCGGATGGCGCGAGAGTCGCACGCTCGGACGTGTGAGACTGCACGCATGCTCACGGCAATTCCCGGGGTCGAGCTGATCAATCGCGCTTATGTCAACGAGATCGCGGTGCGCCTTCCGCGCGATGCCCGCACGGTCGTGCGCGAGCTGGCCGACCGCCAGGTGCTCGGCGGGGTGTCGTTGGGGCGGCTCTATCCCGGCAACGCGGCGCTGGCCAATGGGCTGCTGGTCGCTGCAACCGAACTGACGACCGCCGAGGATATCGCGGCGTTCGACGCGGCGTTGCGGGAGGTGCTGGCATGAACGCGATGAACCCGGCGGGCTGGCGTCCGGAGCTGGGGCGCGGCGACGACGATGCGTCCGCTACGCCCACGTTCACCGGCAACCGCGCGCTCCAGCTCGAAGAGCCGCTGCTGTTCGAGATCGGCGCGATGGATCGCACCGGGGTCGATTTCGCAGCCGAAACCGCCGCTCCGCTCGACGCCTTGACGTCACATCTGCGCGCCTCGCCGATCGCCGTGCCGGGCCTTTCCGAACCCGAGGCGGTGCGTCACTACACCCGGCTCAGCCGCCAGAACTACGCGATTGATCTGGGGCTGTTTCCGCTCGGCAGTTGCACGATGAAGCACAACCCGAGGCTCGACGAGAAGCTCGCCCGGCTGCCCGGGTTCGCCGACGTCCATCCGCTCGCGCCCCAGCAAACCGTTCCAGGCGCGCTCGAAGCGATCAGCGAACTCGCGCACTGGCTGATCGAGCTCACCGGCATGCACGGGGTAGCGATGACCCCCAAGGCGGGCGCGCACGGCGAATTGTGCGGGCTGCTGTGCATCCGCGCGGCGCTGGAAGCGCGCGGCGATCCGCGCAGCGTGGTGCTGGTCCCCGAAAGCGCGCACGGCACCAATCCCGCGACCGCGGCGTTCGCGGGCTACAAGGTGGAGAGCATCCCCGCCACCGCCGCGGGCCGGGTCGATTCCGCTGCGCTTGAAGCGCGGCTGGGACCGGACGTCGCCGCGGTGATGATCACCAATCCCAACACCTGCGGGCTGTTCGAGCCCGAGATGAAGCGGATCGCCGATGCGGTCCACGCCGCGGGGGGGTTCGTCTATTGTGACGGGGCCAACTTCAACGCGATCGTCGGCAAGGTCCGCCCTGGGGACCTCGGCGTCGATGCGATGCACATCAACCTGCACAAGACCTTCTCCACCCCGCACGGCGGCGGCGGGCCGGGTTCGGGGCCGGTCGTGCTGTCGGAAGCGCTCAGCCCGTTCGGACCGCTGCCATTCGTCTCACGGATGCCTGACGGATCGATTCACCTGATCGAGGAGGAAGATGCCGCAAGCCATGGACATTCCCAGGCATTCGGGCGGATGGCGGCGTTCCACGGCCAGATGGGGATGTTCACCCGTGCGCTGACCTACATCCTCAGCCATGGCGCCGACGGTCTGCGCCAGGTTGCCGAGGACGCGGTGCTCAATGCCAATTACGTGCTGCGCAGTCTTGAGGACGTGCTTGATGCGCCGTTCGCCGCATCCGGCCCGTGCATGCACGAGGCGCTGTTCAGCGATGCCGGGTTCGGCGGCGGGCTGTCGACGCTCGATCTCGCCAAGGGGCTGATCGACGAGGGCTATCACCCGATGACGGTCTATTTCCCGCTGGTCGTCCACGGAGCGATGCTGGTTGAGCCGACCGAGACCGAGAGCAAGGCCAGCCTCGATCAGTTCATCGGCGCCGTGCGATCGCTGGCAGTTCGGGCGAAGTCAGGCGACGAAACCCTCAAGAATGCGCCCTATTTCGCGCCACGGCGGCGGCTCGACGAGACCCTGGCCGCGCGCAAGCCGCGGCTGGTGTGGACGCCCTAGTCCATGCGAAAACGCCCGCCGGATCGCTCCGGCGGGCGCTCGCGACCCTTGCGGGCATTCGGATCAGTGGATGGCCCTGTCGCCCGCTTCGCCGACCGATTCGACGTCGCGGCCGACACCCTTGACGGTGTTGCAGGCGGTGGCGGTGAGCGCGATGCCGCTCAGGGCCATGGCGAGAATGATTTTGCGAACCATCGGAAGTATCCTCTTGTCTGTGGCGGGAGCGACCCGCGGATGCGTATCTATTCCGTATCGCAACGGTTGGCCAATGCCCCGGTTCCTGTCAAATGAGACAAAGCGATAAGCGGATGGCCGTGTCCGCACCGCGAGAGGAATGCCATGTCAGCGCCAGAAAATCTCATGAGTTTCGACGACTTCGTCCGGCATTGGGCGGCGGAACGGCCCGCCGCGACGATATTCGAGGAAGGCGATGAGCGGCTGAGCTTTGCCGGGATCGAACGGCTGAGCCGCCAGATGGCGGCCGCTTTCGCCGAATCCGGGATCGCCAAGGGCGACCGGATCGCCTGGTACGGCAAGAATTCGGCCCTCTATTTCGAGCTGCTGATCGCCGCGGGCCGCATCGGCGTGGTGATGGTCCCGGTCGGCTGGCGGCTCGCGCCTGCCGAAGTCGCGTTCATCCTTCGGGACACCGGCGCGCGGCTGGTGTTCACGGGCGACGATTTCGTCGACGCGGCCAAGGCGGTCGCCGCCGGTCTGCCCGCGCATCCGCGCGTGGTCGGCGCGAGCGAGGCGCGCGCGTGGTTCGCATCGCTCGAACCCGCCGAAATCGAACCCGCCGGAGCCGACGAAGCGGTGCTCCAGCTCTATACCTCGGGCACCACCGGTAATCCCAAGGGCGCGGTGCTGAGCGCACGCAACATCTTCGGGCTACGCGCCGCCGGCGTCGAGGCGGGGCTGGCGTGGGCCGAGTGGGACGAGGGCGAGGCGATCCTGGTCTGCATGCCGTGCGCGCATATCGGCGGGACCGGGCTGGGGCTGATGGCGCTGGGCGCGGGAGTGCGGGGGATCGTCCAGACCGAGTTTTCGCCCGAAGGTTGCCTTGCCGGGATCGAACAGGGGATCACCCGCTTCTTCATCGTCCCTGCCGCGCTGCAGATGGTGATCCAGCATCCCAAGGCGAAAGAAAGCGACTTCTCGCGGCTCAAGTACGTGATGTACGGCGCCGCGCCGATCCCGCTCGAACTGCTTCGCCAGGCGGTCGAGACCATTCCCAACGCCGGGTTCATGCAATGCTACGGCATGACCGAAACTGCCGGCACGATCGCGATCCTCCCGCCCGACGACCATGACATGAGCGGTTCGCCGCGGATGCGCTCGGCGGGCAAGGCGCTGCCGGGGGTCGAGGTCAGGATCGTCGGCGAGGATGGCGCGGAACTGCCGCGCGGCCAGGTGGGCGAGATCGTGATCCGCTCGTCCAACAACATGCTGGGATACTGGAACCTGCCCGACGCGACCTCCCGCACGCTGTCCGCCGATGGCTGGGTCAGCACCGGCGACGCCGCCTCCATGGACGAGCACGGCTATATCTACATCCAGGACCGGATGAAGGACATGATCATCAGCGGCGGCGAGAACGTCTATCCGGCCGAAGTCGAGAGCGCGATCTACGGCCACCCGGACATCGCCGAAGTCGCGGTGATCGGCGTGCCCGATGCGAAGTGGGGCGAGGCGGTCAAGGCCTGCGTCGTCGCCAAGCCGGGGCGCACGGTCGATCCCGACCACGTCATCGCCTGGGCGCGCGAGCGGATCGCCGGGTTCAAGGTGCCCAAGTCGATCGATCTGATCCCCGAACTGCCGCGCAACCCATCGGGCAAGATCCTGCGCCGGGCCTTGCGCGAGCCCTATTGGGAAGGGCGCGAGCGGCGGGTCAACTAGACGGAGCGGACTGCCGCGCCCGGGCGCGGACGAAGCCGGGGCGCGCGACCAATCGATCCAGCCAGGCCACCGTCGCCTCGCCCAGCGTATCCTCCGCGCGAAGCGTTCGGGCGAGGAACGCGGCATAACCCACGCAGATGTCGGCGATGGTGAAGCGGTCCGAACAGAGCCACTCCCGGCCATCCGCAAGCGCGATCTCGATACTGCGCGCCCGGCCGGCAAAGAAGGCCTTGTAGTCCTCGACCGCCTGGCCCAGCCGCCGCTCGGGCGGTTCGACGCGAGTGTAGCGGATCACGATCGCCAGCGGGAACGTCAGCGTCGCGTCGCTGCGGTGGAGCCAGTTGCGGTAGGACCAGTAGTCCGCTTCCTCCGGACGGACTTCCAGCGCCGTCCCTTGCGCGATGCGTTCGCAGATCGCGGCCGATTCGGTCAGGAGCACGCCGTTCTCGACCCAGCCGGGCACGGTCTTGAGCGGGTTCACTTCCTTGTACTCGGGCGCGAACGCGCGCGGCGGGAAGGGGAGCATGCGCAAGTCGATCTCCATCCCGGCTTCTTCCGCCGCCCACAGACAGCGCAGCGAGCGGGCGTCGCCGCAGTGGTAGAGGGTTGGCAGCGTCACGCGGCGATCTCCTTGGCGCGGTCGATGGCGAGGCGATGTTCGCGCCAGACCACGATCAGCCCCGCCGCGATGATCAGCGGGGCGCCGATCCAGGTGGTCAGCGGAGGCAGGTGGTTCCACACCAGCCACCCCGCCAGCGTCGACCAGATCAGGCCCGAATAGTCCATTACCGTAACGGTCGCCACGGTGCCGAACCGCAGCGCCGAGGTCAGCCCGATCTGGGCGAGCATTCCGGTGATCCCGGTGCCGATCAGCAGCGCATAAGTCGGTGGGGTGTGCGGCGCGGCGAAGAACGGCAGCAGCAGGGCGAGCGGGATCATCGAGAACGCGCTGAACATGAACACCGAGGTCAGCGGGTGCTCGGTCCGCCCGAGATCGCGAACCTGGACCGAGATCAGCCCATTGAGCATCGCCGCCAAGCTGCCCATCGCCACGCCAAGCGCGGGTAGGGCCTCGCCCGAGGGTTGCGCGACGATTCCCACCCCGGCGAAACCCAGCGCGACCGCGCCCCAGCGCCACGGCCCGACCGCTTCCTTGAGCAGCAGCGCCGATAGCGCCACCGCGAAAAGCGGCCCGGCGAAGGTGAGCGTGGTCAGCTCGGCCAGCGGCATGAACAGCGCCGCCCCCAGGAACAGGCTCATGCTGGTCAGCCCCAACATCGCCCTGCGGCCGTGGATCCACAGGCGCTGCGTGCGCAGCAGGCCGGTGTTGCCGGTCAACCGCATCCAGCCGAGCAGCAGCGGGATCGACAGGCACTGCCGCCAGAACAGGATTTCGGGCAGCGCCACCCCCGCCTCGCCGGCCAGCTTGACCAGCGTCAGCATCGCCGCGATCAGCGCCGCCGCCGCCAGCCGGAGGGCGATCGCGAGGATGGGGCGGTGCGCCGGAGCAGTCATCGCGATCGCTCCTAACGCCACCCGCCCCCCTGGCAAGCGCGTCCGTCGATGGTTTCGCCACGCCACGCGCGGTGCTAGCGCCCCCGCGATGCTCAGCGATTTTTCGACTATGCGCGCGATCGGGATCGCCGCCGCGACGCTCGCCGCGCTGGCCTGGTGGGGTGATCGCCGCCGGGTCCGCCGCCGCAATCTCGACGCGGTCGGGTGGATGCCGTGGACCCCGATGTTCTTCGTCGCTTTGATGGTTGCCTGCGTGGCGCTGGGGCTGGCGGCGAAGGACTGGGTGGCAGGGTGAGCGAGCCGGGCGGTCATGACGGGCGTAGGCCGCATCGGATGATCGACGAGATCATTCATACGGCTCTCGAGGACGGCACCAAAGTCTGCCTCCGCTCGATCCGCCCGACCGACGAATTGCGGATGCGGCAGGGGATCGAGCAGTTGTCCAACGAATCGCGCTATCTGCGGTTCTTCTCCCCGCAGCGCATGCCGTCGAAGGCAGTGATCGAGCGGCTGATCGACGCCGACGGCCACCGCCACATCGCCTGGGGCGCGATCCATAGCGACAGCCGCGATCAGCCGGCGATCGGCGCGGTCCACGCGGTGCGAGACGAGGACGACAGCGAATCGGCGGAGTTCTCGGTCGCGATCGTCGATGCGTTCCACGGGCTCGGCCTGGCGCGAATGCTGATCGCGGTGCTGCTGGTGAACTGCCGCCTGGAACATATCGAGACGCTCAACGTCCAGATCCTGTCCGAAAACCGCGCCGCGCGGCGCCTCGTGACATGGCTGGGGGCGGAGCGCTGTCAGGCGGAGTACAGCGTTACCGAGTATCTGCTCGATGTGGACGGCGCGCTCGCCAAGCTGCGATCCGAGGAGAGCATGCCGGGCCTGAAGGACGTGTTTGCGGTGCTGGCGAAGTATCTGTGACGGAGAAAGCTCCTCCCCTGCAAGGGGAGGTGGCAGCCCTCTTGGGCTGACGGAGGGGTATCGACGCCGGCGTTGTCACCCCTCCGTCACCGCTTCGTGGCGACACCTCCCCTGCAGGGGAGGATCGGCTTCCCGGTCCAAGGAGAAACCGAACTGCCGCTCAGCCTCTTCCCGTGTCGGCCACCGCGAACTGCGCTATCTGCTCGGCGTGGGCCTGCTGGAACGCCGGGCGGGCGGTGATGCGGTCGACATAGGCGGCGGTCGCGGGGCGGTCTCCGAACGAGCGGACACCGGGAACGCGCAGGATGTCGGCCATCAGCAGGTCGGAGACCGTGAAGCGACCGGCGGCGAGCCATTCGCGGCTTTCCAGCACGCGCTCGAGCTGGCCGAGCCGCTTGCCGACCCACCCCGTCAGCGCCTCGCTTTCACCGCCGGTGATGTTGAGGAACCACCACGGCAGCGTGACCATCTCGATCGAATTGAGCGCGGCGAACAGCCACTGCAGCGTCTCCGCCTCGCCCGCCGCGTCGCGCGGGAGCAGCGCGTCGGACTTGCGCGACAGATGGAGCAGCCCGGCGCCGCTCTCGAACAGCTCGATGGCGCCATCGGTCAGGAACGGCACTTGCCCGAACGGCTGCCGATCCAGGTGATTGGTTTCACGCCCGTCAAACGGAACCGTGCGGATCTCGTAAGAAAGCCGCGCCTCGTTGCAGGCCCACCTCAGCCGCAGGTCGCGCACGAACCCGCGCGGCATTTCGGGCACCCAGTCGTAGGTCCAGATGGTGAGGGCGGTCATGGGCGTTCTCGCTCGGCTTGTGATTCAGTGATGAAATCGGGCGAACGGCGGACTGGCAATGCAGCTCTAAAGGCTCGCGGTTCCTTTCCAATCAAAAACCAGCCCGTTGCCCCGTGCTTGACACGGGGCTGTGCTTTTCTTGGGCCCCCCGCGGCTCCGCAAGTCAGCCTAGCCCCGTGTCGAGCACGGGGCGACGGCGAGGTTGGGGTGGAAAGCGGACCTGCACAGCTTGGATGACGATCCTGCCGAAGTGGGCCCACCCGCGCGAAACAAGGAGTGCAGTCAATTCCGCACTCTTCGCTCTCGTACAATTCGCCTGTGTCGGCTTACCTAGCGTCCAGAAGACCAAGCGACCCCGACTGAAAAAAACTCGACAGGCCTTCCATCCGGAGCGGTCGCGCGCTTCACGCATGAGGAGCACACGTAGTGAGGGTAGCGCGGGTTTGGTTTCACGTCGCACCTGCAAACAGGACACTTTTGGGGCACTGCGAACTCCTCTCCCTCCCCTTGATAATCAAAGCCCCAAATGTCCGCTATGGGATCGATAGCAGACCCGCGGACATCGGCGCGCTATGGCGAACGCCACATTTCAACTTTCCTACATCGCCCCAGTTGCGCTTAACCTCGCGGATGAAGCGCTATTCGCCCCGCAAGCCTGCCCATCACCCGCGAGTTCCCGCGTTCGTTCCCGTCGCCACCCGCTCGCGCAAGGATGGCTGGACGGCGCGGCGGCAGGCGGCTTTCCTCGCCGCGCTGGCGATCACCGGCTCGGTCTGCGAAGCGGCGCGGCGGGTTTCGATGGCGCGCGAGACCGCGTATCGTCTGCGCCGGCGCGAGGGCGCGGAGAGCTTCGCGGCGGCGTGGGATGCCATCGCCGGTCGCTTCGGCGAGGCGCCGCGCAAGGTCACACCCGAAGAGTATGCGCGCCGTGCGATCGAGGGGCTGCTCAAGCCGATGATCTATCGCGGCAAGCACGTCGCGAACCAGCGGAAAACCGATAATTCCGCGCTTCTGAGGTATTGGGCGCAACTCGATCGCGGCCAGGGCAGCGCGCGGTGCGAGCGTGAAAGGTCACAGGGTTTCGCCCAGCGTTCCGCGTCCGCCGTGGGTCCGGCGAATTGCGCCGACAAACCTAGAGGCACGCCTCCAGATACGCCTGGTCGAACCCGAACTGGCGCGCTTTCTCCAGCGTGTACGGCCGCAGCCCGCTCGGGCGGAACTCGCCGATGATCGTGCCGTCCTCGCTCTCGTCGAGGTATTCGAACTTGAACAGCTCCTGCGTCACGATCACGTCGCCTTCCATCCCGATCACCTCGGTGATGTTGGTGGTGCGGCGGCTGCCGTCGCGCAGGCGCTTGACCTGAACGATCATGTCGACCGATTCGGCGATCTGGCGGCTGATCGCTTCCTTGGGGATCTTGATGTCGCCCATCAGGATCATGTTCTCCATACGGCCGAGGCACTCGCGCGGGCTGTTGGCGTGGAGGGTGCACATCGATCCGTCGTGGCCGGTGTTCATCGCGGCGAGCAGGTCGAAGCACTCGGCGCCGCGGATTTCGCCCAGGATAATCCGGTCCGGGCGCATACGCAGCGCGTTCTTGACGAGATCGCCGATGGTGATCGCGCCCTGGCCCTCGAGGTTGGGCGGGCGCGTTTCGAGCGGCAGCCAGTGCGGCTGCTGGAGGCGAAGTTCGGCGGCGTCCTCGATCGTCAGCACGCGCTCGCCCGGATCGATCATCTTCGACAGCGCGTTGAGCATCGTCGTCTTGCCCGAACCGGTGCCGCCCGAGATGACCACGTTCATCCGGCACGCGCCCGCGATCTTGAGCGCGGTCGCCATCTTGTCGGACATCGAACCGAAATCGCGGAGCATGTCGATGGTGATCGGCTTTTCGGAGAATTTTCGGATCGAGATCGCGGTTCCGCGCAGCGAGAGCGGCGGGACGATGACGTTGACGCGGCTGCCGTCCTTGAGGCGGGCGTCGGCCAGCGGGGTGGTCTGGTCGACCCGGCGGCCGACCTGGTTGACGATCCGCTGGGCGATCTGGAACAGGTGGTTTTCGTCGCGGAACTGGATCGGGGCGAGCTGGAGCCGGCCCTTCTTCTCGATGTACGTCTGCTGCGGCCCGTTGACCATGATGTCCGAGATGTCGGGATCGCTGAGCAGTTCCTCGAGCGGGCCGAAGCCGAGCAGCTCGTCGATCAGCACCTTTTCCAGCGCGAACTGCTCGCGCCGGTTGAGCGTGACCTTGAGCTCGGCCAGCACCTCGAGGATGATCGGGCGGAATTCCTCGGACAGCTCGTCCTTGGTGAGCGTAGCCGCGGCTTCAGGATCGACGCGTTCAAGCAGGCGCGGGAGCACCTGTTCCTTGATCTTGTGAACCGAGGCTTCGAAGCCCTGGGCTTCGTAATTGCCTTCGTTGACCAGCTTGGCGCGGTCGGCCAGGCGGGTCATCGCATCGGCGGTGCGATCGTTGGAAGTGTCCGACGGGGGAGGCGGAGGGGCTTCGGACGAAGGCAGGGGCGGGAACTGATCGCCGCCCATTCCGCCCGGAACCGGAGCTGCTTTCGCCAACTCGGGCCCGCGCATCGGCCGCGCCACACCGAACGAAGGGCGCGCGCCGGCCATGCTGCCAGCCCCGGTTTTCCGGCCGAAAGCGCTCATTCGTATTCCCCGTTCTGTCGCTCGCGCCCGCCTGGGTGGCCGACGCATGCTGGTATGGCGTGGTGAATAATCTGGAAACTTTGAGGATTTCCTAAGATGGAACGGCAATCCCGGGATGGTGCTGGCGGTTTGTCGCGGCTAAGCGCCCCGCTTGCGCCAGAACGATTCCCACGGACTGCTGTTCGCCCTCGGCGGCTTCTCGCTGCTTTCGGTGGGCGACGCGGCGATCAAGACGATCGCGGGTGCCTGGCCGGGGACGGCCGTAGCGCTGACCCGCTATACCATCGGCACGGCGATGCTGGGGATCCTGCTATGGCGGCGCGAGGGCCGCGCCGGGTTCCGCCTCCTACGCTTGCGCTGGCACCTGCTGCGCGGCTTCGCCGTAGGCATCGCGACAGTGGCCTTCTTTTCGGCACTATTCGTGATGCCGATCGCCGAGGCGACCTCGATTACCTTCACCAGCCCGATGCTGACCGCATTGCTGGCCGCCGCCTTTCTCGGCGAGCGTCTGCGGCCGGTAAGTGTCGCGGCGATGGTGCTGGCGTTCTGCGGCGTGGCGATCGTCCTGCGTCCCAGCTTTGCCGCGCTGGGACTGGCGGCGTTGCTGCCGCTGCTGTCGGCCCTGGGAATGAGCTTTCTGATGCTCGGGAACCGAGTGGTCGCCGGCTCGGGGTCGGCGTTGGCAATGCAGTTCGCAGTGGCAGCGCTAGCCCTGCCAGTCATTGCGGCGGCGACGCTGGTTGGGCATTGGTCGGGGCTACCGCAGTACCACGTCGGGGCACCCGATTGGTCGATCCTGGCGCGCTGCGCGATCGTCGCGGGCACCGCCACCACCGCGCACTGGCTGGTCTTCCTCGGCACCGAACGCACCGGCGTGGCGCGGGTCGCGCCTATGAGCTATGTCCAGATGTTGATGGCCTTGGGGCTGGGTTGGGCGCTGTTCGCCGACCGTCCCGATTGGATCGCGCTGGCCGGAGCCGCGGTAATCATCGCGGGCGGGCTGCTGCTGTGGTGGAGCGGTCGAGTAACCGAGCCGTCTATGACCGACTGAAGGTCAGTCGATGACGTGCTCGGCCAGAACGGTCAATCCGGTCGCGTTGACCTCGGCGAACCCGCCCTCGACCCGCACTTCTTCGGGCGCCGCGCCGGCGGTCTTGTACACCCGCAGCGCGCCGTCGCGGATCGTGGTCATCACCGGGGCGTGGCCCTCTAGAACGCCGAAGTCGCCTTCGGAGCCGGGAACATCGACCTGGTACACTTCTTCCGAACGGACCAGGCGGGCGGGGGTGACGAGTTCGAAGGTGAAGGGCACCTTACGCCTCGTCCGCCATCTTCTTGGCCTTTTCGACCGCCTCGTCGATCCCGCCGACCATGTAGAACGCGGCTTCGGGCAGATGATCGTATTCACCCTCGACCACCGCCTTGAACGACGCGACAGTGTCCTCGACCTGGACGAATTTGCCCGGGATGTTGGTGAAGACCTCGGCAACGTGGAACGGCTGGCTGAGGAAGCGCTGGATCTTGCGAGCGCGGGCGACGGTCAGCTTATCCTCTTCGGACAGCTCGTCCATGCCCAGGATCGCGATGATGTCCTGCAGCGACTTGTACTTCTGCAGCGTCTCCTGCACGCGGCGGGCGACGTCGTAGTGCTCCTGGCCGACGACCGCGGGTGTCAGCACGCGGCTGGTCGAATCGAGGGGATCGACCGCCGGGTAGATGCCGAGCTCCGAAATCGCGCGGTTCAGCGTCGTGGTCGCGTCCAAGTGCGCGAACGAGGTGGCGGGGGCAGGGTCGGTAAGATCGTCCGCGGGGACGTAGATCGCCTGCACCGAGGTGATCGAGCCCTTGTTGGTCGAAGTGATCCGTTCCTGCAGCGCGCCCATGTCGGTCGCCAGCGTCGGTTGGTAGCCCACCGCCGAGGGGATGCGACCGAGCAACGCCGACACTTCCGAACCCGCCTGGGTGAAGCGGAAGATGTTGTCGACGAAGAACAGCACGTCCTGGCCTTCCTGGTCGCGGAAGTACTCGGCCATCGTCAGCCCCGACAGCGCGACGCGGGCGCGGGCCCCTGGAGGCTCGTTCATCTGACCGAACACCAGCGCCACCTTCGACCCCTCGGGCGTAGGGTTGCCATCGGCATCCTTCGCGATGACCCCGGCGTCGAGGAATTCGTGGTAGAGATCGTTGCCCTCGCGGGTGCGCTCGCCGACGCCCGCGAACACCGAAACGCCGCCGTGGCCTTTCGCGATGTTGTTGATCAGTTCCTGGATCAGCACGGTCTTGCCCACGCCCGCGCCGCCGAACAGCCCGATCTTGCCGCCGCGCGCATAGGGCGCGAGCAGGTCGATGACCTTGATGCCCGTCACGAGGATCGCGGCTTCGGTCGACTGGTCGGCAAAGGCCGGGGCCTCGGCGTGGATCGGCGCGCGTTGGGTGGCGTTGACCGGCCCACGCTCGTCGATCGGCTCACCGATCACGTTGACGATCCGGCCGAGCGTCATCGGGCCGACCGGCACCGAGATCTGCGTGCCGGTGTCGGCGACCTTTTGGCCCCGGGTCAGCCCGTCGGTGGAGTCCATCGCGATCGTGCGGACGGTGCTCTCGCCAAGATGCTGGGCGACTTCGAGGACGAGCCGGTTGCCGTTGTTGCTGGTCTCCAGCGCGTTGAGGATCGCCGGCAGCTCGCCGTCGAACTGCACGTCGACGACCGCGCCGATGACCTGGCTGATACGGCCGGTGCCGTGGTTGTAGTTGAGAACGGTGCTGTCGAGCACGGGGGCGGTAGCCATTGTCGTTTCCTTGCCTTGAATGTCTTAGAGCGCTTCGGCGCCGGCGATAATCTCGATCAGCTCGGTCGTGATCGCGGCCTGGCGGCTGCGATTGTACTGGATGGTCAGCTTCTGGATCAGTTCGCCCGCGTTGCGCGTGGCGTTGTCCATCGCGGTCATCGAGGCGCCCTGTTCGGACGCCATGTTCTCAAGCAGCGCGCCGAACAGTTGGGTCTTGAGGTAGCGCGGGAGCAGTTCGGCGAGGATTTCTTCCTCGTCCGGCTCGTACTCGACAGCGGCGGGCGCGGTGCCGGTGGCCTTGGGTTCCGACCCGGCGGCGGGTGGCGGGACGGGGATGATCTGCTGCTCGGTCGGCTCCTGAAGCAGCGCCGACTTGAACTTGGAATAGAACAGGTGGGCGACATCGAACTTGCCCGCATCGTAAAGTGCGACGAGCTCTTCGGAAATCTTTCCGGCCTCGGCGTAGCCCGCCTCGCGCACCGTGGTCGTGTCGAATGCGGCGAGGCCGCCCTTGGGGTAGGCGCGCAGGATCGGCGCGCGGCCCTTGCGGCCGATGGTGTAGAACAGCACGGTCTTGCCCGCCGCATCGAGGTCTTTGGCCTTGAGCAGCGCGGCGCGGACGATGTTCGAGTTGAACGCGCCCGCGAGGCCCTTGTCGGAGTTGGCGACGACCAGCAGGTGGACCTGGTCCTTGCCGGTTCCCGAGAAGAGCTTGGGCGCGCCTTCCTGGCCCGCGACCTTGCTCGCCAGGCTGGCCATCACCGACGCCAGACGCTGGGCATAGGGCCGCGCGGCCTCGGCCGCGGCCTGCGCCTTGCGCAGCTTCGCGGCGGCGACCATCTGCTTGGCCTTGGTGATCTTCTGGGTCGATTTGACCGAGTTGATCCGCCCTTTGAGTTCCTTCAGCGAAGCCACATCGGTTCCTTAAGCGAACTGCTTGCCAAACGCCGCGAGAGCATCCTTGAGCTTGTCGCGGGTCTCGTTCGACAGGTCGCGCGTCTCGCGAATGTCGGCGAGGATGGCGTCATGCTCCGAACGCAGCCAGGCGAGCATCGCCGCTTCGTAGCGGGTGACGTCGTCGGTCGGGATGGCATCGAGGTAGCCATTCGTACCCGCGAAGATAGAAGCGGTCTGTTCCTCGAACGGCAAGGGCGAGAACTGCGCCTGCTTCAGCAGCTCGGTCAGCCGCGCGCCGCGGTTGAGCAGCTTCTGGGTCGAGGCGTCGAGGTCCGAGCCGAATTGCGCGAACGCCGCCATCTCGCGGTACTGCGCGAGCTCGAGCTTGATCGAGCCCGAGACCTTCTTCATCGCCTTGGTCTGCGCGGCCGAGCCGACGCGGCTGACCGAGAGGCCGACGTTGATCGCCGGACGGACGCCCTGGTAGAACAGCCCAGTCTCGAGGAAAATCTGGCCGTCGGTGATCGAGATCACGTTGGTCGGGATGTAGGCGGAAACGTCGCCCGCCTGGGTTTCGATGATCGGCAGCGCGGTCAGCGATCCCGAGCCGTTGTCGGCGTTCATCTTGGCCGCACGCTCGAGCAGGCGGCTGTGGAGATAGAACACGTCGCCCGGATAGGCTTCGCGGCCTGGCGGGCGGCGCAGCAGCAACGACATCTGGCGGTAGGCGACCGCCTGCTTGGAAAGGTCGTCATAAACGATGACCGCGTGCATCCCGTTGTCGCGGAAATACTCGCCCATGGTCACCCCTGTGTAAGGGGCGAGATACTGGAGCGGGGCCGGCTCCGAAGCGGTCGCGGCGACGACGATGGTATACTCCATCGCGCCGTTCTCTTCGAGCTGGCGGACGATCTGTGCGACGGTCGAGCGCTTCTGACCGATCGCGACATAGATGCAGTAGAGCTTCTTGCTCTCGTCGTCGCCCGAGTTAGGGCCCTTCTGGTTGATGAAGGTATCGATCGCGACCGCGGTCTTGCCGGTCTGGCGGTCCCCGATGATCAGCTCGCGCTGGCCCCGGCCGATGGGCACGAGGGCGTCGAGTGCCTTCAGGCCCGTCTGCACCGGCTCGTGGACCGACTGCCGCGGGATGATCCCGGGCGCTTTGACTTCCACGCGCTGGCGGCTTTCGGCGACGATCGGGCCCTTGCCGTCGATCGGGTTGCCAAGGCCGTCGACCACGCGGCCGAGCAGACCCCGGCCCACGGGAACGTCGACGATCGTGCCGGTCCGCTTGACGACGTCGCCTTCCTTGATCTCGGAGTCGGACCCGAAGATCACGACGCCGACATTGTCGGCCTCGAGGTTGAGGGCCATGCCCTTCACGCCGTTGGAGAACTCGACCATTTCGCCCGCCTGGACCTGGTCGAGCCCGTGGATGCGGGCGATACCGTCTCCGACCGAGAGCACCGAACCGACCTCCGAGACCTGAGCCTCGGTGCCAAAGCTGGCGATCTGGTCCTTGATGACCTTGGAGATTTCAGCAGCGCGGATTTCCATGTTCAGCCTTTCATCGCTTGCGCGAGGGAGTTCAAACGGGTGCGGAGCGAGCCGTCGATGCGGCGGCTGCCGATGGTGACCACCAGGCCACCGAGAATATCGGGATCGACGTTGGCTTCGATCTTCACTTCGCGGCCCTCGCGGGCCTTGAGCTTGGCGGCGAGCTCACGGCGCTGGCCGTCGTCGAGCGGGTGCGCGGTGGTGACTTGCGCGGTCATTTCGCCGCGCTGGGCGGCGGCGATCGCGGCGAAGGCGCGGGCGACCTCGGGCAGCTTGGCGAGACGGCGATTGTGAGCGAGCACGCCGAGAAAGTTGCGGGTCAATTCGGACACGCCGAGCACGCCGGCCACCGCTTCGGTCGCCCTTCCTCCGGCCTCGCGCGAGATTTCGGGGTTGCGGATAAGGTCGGCGAAGTCGGCCGATTCGCGGATCGCCTGGTTAAGGTTGGCGAGGTCGCCTTCGACCGCGTCGGTCAGGTCGCGATCCTTGGCAAGATCGTACAGCGCTGCTGCGTAGCGCCCCGCCAAGCTGGCCGTAATGCCGCCGGAAAACTCCACGCGCAAAATTCCCCTATCGGAAGACTGGCCCCGTTTCCGGCACCATTGCTGGTCGAGGGCCAGGATGCGGCAGCCGAAATCGGCGCTGCGGCCCGTCGTCGGGGGCGCGCATAGCGGCCATTGTGCTGCATTGCAAGATAGGCGAAGGACGGGTGCAGGGTATCGAGCAGGAGGTCGCGAAGAGATGGGCGAAACGATCCACATCGACATGGACGACGGCCATTCGTTGCCCGTTTATCACGCGGTACCCGAGGACCAACGGCGAGGCGGGCTGGTGCTCATCCAGGAAATCTTCGGGGTCACAGAACACATCCGCGAGTTATGCGACGAGTACGCGAGCGAGGGCTACGAGGTCCTTAGCCCGGGGCTGTTCGACCGGATCGAGCCCGGATGCGCTCTGGGGTATACCGGTCCCGACTGGGAACGCGCGGTGGCGATCGCCAAGCAAGAACACGATTGGGAGCAGGGCCTGCGCGATACGCAAGTCTGCATCGACTGGCTCAAGGGGCGTGGCGGGCCGGTGTTCATCGTCGGCTACTGCTTCGGCGGCTCGGTCGCCTGGCGGATGGCGCAGACCAGCCCCGATCTGGCGGCGGCGTCGTGCTATTACGGTGGCATCATCGCCACCCGCTTTGCCGACGACCCGCCGCTCTGCGCGACGATCTGCCACTTCGCCCAGTTCGATACGATGGTCGATTTTGCGGAGGTGGAGAAGCTGATCGAGAAGCAGCACCCGACTGCGCAGATCTTCGTCTACGAGGCGGGCCATGGGTTCAACTCGGATCGGCGCAAGGATTACCACCCGCCGAGCGCGGATCTGGCTTTGGAACGCACGCTCGCGCTGTTCAAGGCTTGCGGGGGTTAGCGCGGTTCATCCCTTCCCGCTCGTTTCGAGCGGTGATTGGGAAGCTCATCTCGGCTGACACTTATATACGAGACGCTCATTCGGGTGCGGCGGGAGTAGCGCCTTGATCGATTGCAACCCCGCACCGAATTCGCGCGCGGTGGCTTCGTCCACGCCGCAAGCCGGGGCCTTCATCGCAGACCTTGCATCGCGCGCGGCGTTCATCGCCTCGAGCCCGAGCAGGAACCGCTCGGCCTGGTAGGTCCGCGTCGCTGGATCATAGCGGTTGACCGAAACCGTCGCCTCATCGTTGGGCGCCAACACGCGAGACCAGCCGTCGTTGGCGAGGCCGTATTGGGTTCGTCCGTTGACGCAGCCCCCGGCGCTCCACGCCAGTTGGACGTCGGCGACTTCGGAAACCGTCGCGCGGCTGCGGGCGGGGTCGAACACGCAGACGAAGGCACCCGCGTCAGCTTGTGCCGATGTCGCCGCGGCCGCCCGGGGTTCGGCGCTGGAAAGGCTGGCGGCGGCCCGCTCGTCGATCGATTCCAAGGGCGGGCGCAGCAGCCACGCCACGATCGCCACCAGAACAAGCGCGACACCGGCGCCGCCCGCGATCAGCGCCATCCGCCGGTCGCCGCGCTGCTCGACCACGAACGCGACACCTCCGGCCGCCAGCGCGGCAACCAGCAGCAGCGCCGCCAGCGCCATAGCGTTCTCGCGCTCGGCGATAACCGCGAGTTCGGCGCGACGTTGGGCTTCGGCGCGAGACTTTTCGCCGGCCGCGCTCTGTCGCCGGGCCTGGGCGTCGCTTTGCGCCTGCTCGCTGGCTAGGCGCTGGCTCTCGGCGCGATCGAGTTCGGCCAAGCTGCGGCACGGCATTCCAGCGATTCGCGGGGTGACACCCGCTTCGCGCAGGAAGCCGATGACCTCGCGCAGCGACACCGCGAAGTAGAACTCCGAATCCGCGCCTTCGGACAATGTCCCGAAACTGTTGACCCCGATCACCCGCCCGCACGAATCGAGCAGCGGCCCGCCGCTGTTGCCGCTGCCCACCGGCGCGGTATGAAGCAGTGTCTCGAACTGACGCGACGAGCGGCCTGCGGAAATATAGCCGCGCGTCTTCACCGCCGATTGCGGCTCGACGATCTCGGCCAGGCTCAGTCCCTGGGCGAGATCGACATTGCCGGGATAACCCACCGCATAGACCTCGCTGCCGTCGTCTACCGCTCCGGGAAACAGGGTCAGCGCGGGGATCGTGCCCTTGTCTATCAGCCGCAGCAGCGCCAGGTCGTTGCGCGGACTGTACGCGATGACTTTGGCAAGATAGCCGCTGGTCCCCTCCGATGGGACGACGCCGATCAGCATGGTATCGGCATTGCGAGCGTCGGCCACGACGTGGGCGTTGGTCACCACCAGCGTCGGCGTCACCGCGAAGCCCGAACCGTGGCCGACGTACTGTACACTTTCGCCGTCCTTGGCGACGAGCACGACGCGCACCACCCCACGGCTGGCGGCGGCAATGTCGGCGGGTTCGGCAAGGGCGAGGGGGGCTGCGGCGAGTGAGGCCAAGGCAATCAGGAGACGTAGGATTAGGGTCATCCCCGGCGTCCTACGGCACTCACGATATTGACCGCAAGCCGCGGGACGCCGGTGGAGCGCTGCTGCAGTATTCGGCCCTGACCAAGCAGGAGACAACCATGAGCTACCAGATAGCTGGACTCGACCCACGGCCGTTCGCCGACCTTTTCGAGCTCGATGACGCGGGTCTGGCCGCGCGCAATGCCCGCCGCGTCCGGGCGTTGGCGGACAAGGGCTATCCTTGCCGCATCAGCCTCGAAGATGCCCGCAAGGGTGACGAGCTGATTTTGCTCCACCACACCAGCCACGATGTGGAGACGCCGTATCGAAGCGCCTATGCGATCTACGTTCGGGACGCCGTGGAGCAGGCTTCTTATATTGATGCCGTTCCGCCCGTATTCGAAGGTCGTTCGCTCGGTCTTCGCGGGTTCGATGCGGAAGGCATGCTGCGCGACGCAAGGCTCGCGCCCCCCGATGCGGCCGATGCCGCGATCCGCGACCTGTTCGCTGATCCCGCGATCGCCTATATTGACGCCCATAACGCTGCGCATGGCTGCTTCGCAGCGCGGATCGAACGCCACGGAGAAGCATCGTGATCGCCGACGACGAAGCCTGGGCCGCCGCGTCCGCCAAGGATCGCCGCTTCGACGGGCAGTTTGTCACCGGCGTTATGACCACCGGCATCTATTGCCGACCATCTTGCCCGGCGCGTCCACCAAAGCGCGAGAACGTGCGCTTCTTTGCCGACACCGCGGCGGCGCGGGCGGCGGGGTTGCGGGCATGTTTGCGCTGTTCGCCAGACGACGTCAGCCGTGACGAACGTGCGGTCCTGGCTGCGATCGAAGCGATCAAGGGTAGCGAAGAGCCACCCGCGCTGGCCGGGCTGGCGGCGGACTCGGGTTATTCGGTCGCGCATTTCCAGCGCCTGTTCACCCGCGCCACCGGCCTTTCGCCCGCCGCCTATTCGCGCGCACTGCGCCGCGAGCGGGCGGGAGAGGCGCTGAGCGGGGGCGGGCGGGTGACCGACGCGATCTACGAGGCGGGTTATTCGGGTCCGTCGCGGTTCTATGCCGACAATGGGGAGCGACTGGGAATGACGCCATCGGCCTGGCGCGACGGCGGTCGCGGAACGACGATTCGGTGGGCGGTGGTGCCAACCTCGCTCGGCCGGATGCTGGTCGCGGCGACCGACAAGGGGGTGTGCAGGTTGTCGTTCGCTGAGGGCATCGAGGCGCTCAAGCGGCGCTTTCCCAAGGCCGAGCTGGTCGAGGGCGGGGCGGATTTCGCCGCGCTGCTCAAAACCGTGATCGCCGCGGTCGAAACTCCCGGCGATTTCAGCCACATCCCGCTCGACGTGAAAGGAACTGCCTTTCAGGAGGCGGTCTGGCGAGAATTGCAGCGCATCCCCGCGGGCGAAACGCGCACTTACGCCGAGCTCGCCGCGGCGGTCGGCAAGCCCAAGGCGGTACGCGCGGCGGGATCGGCCAACGGCGCCAACAACGTCGCGGTGCTGATCCCGTGCCACCGCGTGATCCGCACCGGTGGCGGATTGGGCGGGTACGCCTATGGGCTGGAGATCAAGCGCAAGCTGCTCGAAAGGGAACGCACCTGATGGACAAAATCGAAGCCTTGCGCGCGCTCCATGTGCCTGGCGACCCGCTGGTGCTGTTCAACATCTGGGATGCGGGCAGCGCGAAAGCGGTGGCCTCGGCCGGAGCCAGGGCGATTGCCACCGGCAGCTTTGGCGTCGCCTGCGCGCGCGGGAGCAGCGACGGCGAGAACCTGTCGCTCGACGCGGCGCTCGCCAATCTCGGCGAAATTCTCGGCGTGACGGACCTTCCGGTGAGCATCGACATGGAAGCCGGATACGGAGCGGACGCCGCGGCGGTGGGCCGCTCGGTTGCGCGGGCGCGCGCCGCCGGGGCCGCCGGGATCAACATGGAAGACCGGATGCCCGGCGAGACGGCGCTGCTGCCGGTCGGCGAGGCGGCGGGTCGGATCGGCGCAGCGGCGGCCACCGGCCTGTTCGTCAACGCGCGCTGCGACGTGTTTCGGGGCCGCGACGCTGCAGCCGATGGCGATGCCCTGGTCGCCGCGACGCTCGAACGGGCACGGGCTTATGCCGATGCCGGGGCAGGCGGTCTGTTCGTGCCGTTTCTCGCCGAGGCGCGCTGCATCGCCGCGATCTGTGCGGACTCGCCGCTACCGGTCAATATCCTGTGGTCGAAGCCCTGCGGCGATCGGGCCGCGCTAGCCGCGCTCGGCGTCGCGCGAATTAGCCACGGCCACCAGCCGTGGGCCGCGGCGATGGTCTGGCTCGGCGAGCAGGCAGCGGCGGTGCTGGGCGGCGCGGTTCCGCCCTACGCCTCTTAAGCTACCCAGACGGGAGGGGGATTAGTCCAGCCGAGGCGGCATGCCCGGTTCGGCCTTCGCCATCGCCCGTTGATATGCCGGGCGCTCGCCGATCCGCTTTAGGTAGGCCTTCAGGTTGGGCAGCGCGTCGATCGACATATTGTTGAATGCGCGCGAGGTGGTCAGCTGAAAGCCCATCATGATGTCCGCCGTAGTCAGCTGGCGCCCGCCGAAATAGTCCGCCTCGCCAAGCCGCTGCTCGACCATCGCCCAGGCCTTTTGCGTGCGGTCGGCGACGAACGGCGGCATTTCCGCGGCGCCCGCCTGCTGCGCCGCGATCGCCATCATCCCGTTGGTCATGAAGGTGGCATTGGCGAAGTGGAACCAGAACAGATGATCGGCGAAATCGGGGTCGTCGACGCCCGGCGCCAACCTGCCGCCGCCATGTTTGGCGACGATGTATTCGATGATCGCTCCGCTCTCGCCCAGCACCAGATCGCCGTCCTGAATGACCGGCGCGATGCCCATGGGGTGGAGCGCCTTGTAGTCGTCGGGCGCGAGCCGATTGTCTTCACGGCGATTGTAGAGCTTGAGGTCGTAATCGAGCCCCAGCTCCTCGCACAGCCAGACGATGCGTTCGGACTGCGAAATCCGCAGGTGGTGGACGGTCAACATTCTGGCTCTCCCTCGGTGCGCGCCCACCCTGCCCGAGCGGGTTCCAGCGTGTCGAGGAATTTTCGCGCTGTGTCGCGATACTCGCGCTGGCGGTCGGGTCCCAGCCGGTCCCATGTGCCATAGAGGCGGCCGATCCGCGAGTTGCTCTCGAACCGCGCGCGATGGCGCGCCATGAAATCCCAATACAGCGCGTTGAACGGGCACGCGCCCGGCCCGGTTTTCTGCTTCACGTCGTAGCGGCAGCCGCCGCAGTAGTCGCTCATCTTGTTGATATAATTGCCGCTGGCGGCGTAGGGCCGCGTCGCCAGCCGGCCACCGTCGGCGAACAGGATCATCGCCGCCACGTTGGGCAGTTCGACCCATTCATAGGCATCGGCGTAGACCGCCAGATACCAGTCCGCCACCTCGGCCGGGCTGATCCCCGCCAGCAGGGCGAAGTTGCCCAGCACCATCAGCCGCTGGATGTGGTGCGCGTGGGCATCGGCGCGGGTCGAGCGCAAACCATCGGCCATGCACCGCATGTCGGTCGCGCCGGTCCAGTAGAACTCGGGCAGCGCGCGGCGCGCATCGAGTGCGTTGGCCGCGGCAAGCCCAGGCATCTCGTGCCAGTAGAATCCCCGGACATATTCGCGCCAGCCGATGAGCTGGCGAACGAACCCCTCGACCGAATTGAGCGGCGCCCGCCGTGCGCGGTATTCGGCCTCGGCTCGCCGACACAATTCCAGCGGATCGAGCAGGCCGAGATTGATGCTGGTCGACAGCAGAGAATGATAGAGGTCATCCTCCCCGGCGATCATCGCGTCCTGGTAGGGACCGAACAGGGTCAGCCGCTCGGTGAAGAAGGCATCGGCGGCAGACCGGGCCTGCTCCGCCGTGACCGGCCAGGCGAAGCTCGCCAGATCGCCGAAATGATCGCCGAAGGTGCGCTGCACCAAGTCCATCACCTCGCGCGTGATCGCGTCGGGGGCGAACCGCGGTGGCGGCGGCGCGGACAGGCGCTTGGGCGGGCGGCGGCGGTTTTCGGCATCGAGATTCCAGCGGCCGCCGACGGGCTTGTCGCCATCCATGAGCAGACCGGTCCTGCGCCGCATCTCGCGATAGAAGAATTCCATCGTCAGGTGCTCGCGGTCGCCCGCCCATTGCGCGAACGCGCCGATCGAACAGACGAAGCGGTCGTCCGAAAGAATCTCGACAGAACACGCGAACTTGTCCGCCCACTCGTCCATCGCCGCCCGGACCCGCCATTCTCCCGGCTCGACCACGCGGATTGCCGCAGGCGACCAGCGTTCGACCGCGCGGGCGATCTCGCCGGTAAAGCTGCCCGCGTTCTCCGGGTCGCCGAGTTCGACATAGTCGACGGTCCAGCCCTCGCGACGCAATTCCACCGCGAAGTGCCGCATCGCTGGAAGGATCAGGACGATCTTCTGCTGGTGATGCCTGACGTACGTCGCCTCGTCCCAAACCTCCATCATCAGGATGATCGCATCGCCCGGCGTCAGTCCTTGCAGCGAGGCGATCCCGCGAGAAAGCTGATCGCCAAGAACCGGGACCAGAATGGGGCGGCGCGCGGTCGTCACACGAAACTATACGGATCGATGTCGACCGCCACCCGCACCCCCGGCGGAAAGCGCAAGGGGGTCAGCCATTCGCGGATGATGTCCTGCAACTGCGTCGAGCGGCGGGCGTTGATCAACAGGCGATAGCGGAAACGGCCTCGCAGCAGACTGAGCGGGGCCGGGGCGGGGCCGAGGACGAGTACGTCGTTCAGGTTGGGCGCGGCACCCCCGACGGCGCGCGCGGCATCACGCGCTTCCGCCTCGTCCTCGGAGGAGACGATGATCGCCGCCCAGCGCCCGAACGGGGGCGCCCCGGCCTCGCGCCGCGCCTCGGTCTCGGCGTCGTAGAACGCGCCCCGATCGCCCGCTGCAAGCGCGGCGATCACCGCGGCTTCGGGGTGGCGGGTCTGGATCAGCACTTCGCCCGGCTTGCTCGCGCGCCCGGCGCGCCCGGCGACCTGGGCGATCTGCTGATAGGTGCGCTCGGCCGCGCGCAAGTCGCCGCCTTCCAGCCCGAGATCGGCATCGACCACGCCGACCAGGGTGAGCTCGGGGAAGTGATAGCCTTTGGTCACCAGTTGGGTGCCGACGATCACGTCGATCGCGCCGCCAGTCGCCTCGGCGACGAACTGCGCGGCCTTCTCGCGGCTCGTCAGGGTGTCGGAAGTGACCACCGCGACGCGCGCCTCGGGCAAAATCTCGGAGACCTCGTCGGCGATCCGTTCGACCCCCGGTCCACAGGCGACGAGACAGTCGGGTTCGCCGCATTCGGGGCAGGTCGCGGGCGGCGGGGTCTCGTGGCCGCAGTGGTGGCACGCGAGGCGCTGCGACAGCCGGTGCTCGACCAGCCAGGCCGAGCAGTTGGGACACTGGAAGCGATACCCGCAGTTGCGGCACAGCGTCAGCGGGGCGTAGCCGCGGCGGTTGAGGAACAGCAGCGATTGCTCGCCCTTGGCCAGCCGGTCCTTGAGCTTCGCCACCAGCGGCGGGGCCAGCCAGCGTCCGCGCTCGGGCGGATGCTCGCGCAGATCGAGGGTTTCGATCGCGGGCAGGTGCGCGCCGCCGAAGCGGTCGGGCAGGTCGAGTTTTTCGTAGATTCCCGCTTCGGCCATCTGCAGGCTTTCCAGCGAGGGGGTGGCGCTGGCGAGGATCACCGGACAGCCCTCGAACCGCGCGCGCATCACCGCCACGTCGCGGGCGTTGTAGCGCACCCCGTCGTCCTGCTTGAAGCTGACCTCGTGCGCTTCGTCGACCACGATCAGCCCAAGCCGCGCGAACGGCAGGAACAGCGCCGAACGTGCGCCGACCACCACTTGCGCGTCTCCGAACGCGATGCTGCGCCAGGCACGGCGTCGTTCGGTGGACTTGAGGCCGGAATGCCAGACCACCGGCGCGGTGCCGAAACGCGCGGCGAATCGGGCGAGGAAGTTCTCGGTGAGCGCGATTTCGGGCATCAGCACCAGCACTTGCCAGCCGGCACGCAAGGCCGCGGCGACGCCCTCGAAATAAGCTTCGGTCTTGCCCGATCCGGTGACGCCATCGAGCAGGAAAGGGGCAAACGCGGCGTCATGGACGGCGACGGCAAAGCGGTCGGCGGCAACCTGCTGGTCGGCCCCCAGCGCAGGCGTCGCGTAATCGGGATCGGCGCTCGGATAAGGCCGGTCGATCTCTACGCTCACCGCTTCCAGCAGCCCGGCGTTGACCATTCCGCGCAGCACCCCTTCGGACACGCTCGCCAGTTCGGCCAGCTCGCGGATCGTCGCCTGCTCGCCCTGCAGCGCGTCGAGCGCGGCGGCGCGCTGCGGGGTGAGCCGCACGGGTTCGTGTCCGGTAAGGCGATACTCGGTGACCGTGCCGCCCCCGCGCAGCGCCGCGCCGCTCGAGAGCGCCATACGCGCCACCGCGGCCAGCGGCGCAATGTAATAGTCCGCGGTCCACTCGATCAACCGCCGCAGCGGCGCGCGCAGGGGCGGGACGGCCACGACCTCGAGCAACGGCCGCAACCGCGAATCAGCCACATCGGTGGCGGGCAGGCGGTCCGCTTCCCACACGATCCCCAGAATCTGCCGCGGGCCGAGCGGGGCGATGACCACGCTGCCCGGCTCGACCGCCGTTCCCTCGGGTACCCTATAGTCGAGCGGGCCGAGCGCGGCGTTGAAGACGAGGAGGCGAACGCGGTTCATCGATGCGGTCCATATGCGACACAGGTCGTCAGTGCGACAGGGCCATGGCCCGACTATAGCCGCCAGATCAGTGCGACCTGGGGTGCGTGGGTGAACTGGTCCGGCGCGCGGGGCCGGTCGGTATGGATCAGCAGATACCCGGCGCTGCCGCTGAGTGCAGGCGAGAACTGGTGTTGAAGAGCGAGATAGGCCCGCCAGCTATCGCTGCGTGCGTGGTCGGCCTGGCTTGAAGCGCGGACAATGTAGAGGAACTCTGCCGAGGCCACCAGCCGGTCGGCGGCGGCGAGGGAAAGGACCACCTGGGCCCGCTCGCGCAGGCGCAACTGCGTGCGCGACGCGCCCTGGATCGACCGCTCTTCCAGTTGGGTGCGAAACGCGAAGGGTGCGAAATTGATCGTGACCTGCTGGTGCGGCCGCCATTCGTGGCCGCGCGCCGATCTGAGGTAGGTCAGCCCCGCGCCCACCGTCACCCTCTTGTCGAGTCGAAGGTCCAGCGTCGCGCGCAGCAGCAGGATGTCGTCGCCGAGTGCGCTTTCGCGGAACCGCTCCGAGATTTGCGCCGTGGCGCTGAGCTCTGGGCTCAGCGGAGCGACCACGCTCGCGGTCGTCCAAAACTGCGTATCCGAACCCGCCGCCCGGGCCGAGGGAGCGAGCGCCGTCGCAAGCAGGACTGCCGCCAAGCCGGTTGTGCGATGCATCGCGGCGCTATACCGGGTCGGCAAAGCCCTGCCATCGGAATCCAGCGCCCATGAAATTCTTCGTCGATACCGCCGACACCGCCGAAATCGCCGATCTCGCGGCGACGGGATTGCTCGATGGGGTGACCACCAACCCGTCGCTGATCGCAAAGGCAGGGCGCGATTTCATCGAGGTGACTAAGGAAATCTGCGGGCTGGTCGAAGGCCCTGTCAGCGCCGAAGTGGTCGCCCTCGATCACGCCGGGATGATGCGCGAGGCCGAAACTCTCCGCAAGATCGCCGACAACGTCTGCATCAAGGTGCCGCTGACGATCGACGGACTCAAGACTTGCAAAGCGTTGACCAGCGACGGCACGCTGGTCAACGTTACGCTGTGCTTTTCCGCCAACCAGGCGCTGCTGGCGGCCAAGGCGGGGGCGAGCTTCGTCTCGCCGTTCGTCGGGAGGCACGACGACAACGGCTTCGACGGTATGGCGTTGATCGCCGACATCCGCCTAATCTACGACAATTATGCCTTCCCTACCGAGATTCTTGTCGCCAGCGTCCGCCACGGAATCCACGTGCTCGAGGCCGCGAAGATCGGCGCGGACGTGATGACCGCGCCGCCGGCGGTGATCCGCGGGCTGTTCAAGCACGTGCTGACCGAGCAGGGCATCGCCGGCTTCCTCGCCGACTGGGCGAAGACGGGCCAATCGATTTGATCAAGGCGGCGATCTGAAGCCATGGGCGATGAAACCCCTCTCGACCGGTTCAAGTCCGTGCTCACCGGCACCGCTCGCGCGATCGCGCACGAGCCCGAGGTCGAGGTGGCGTGGACGGCCGATGCGCCCTCGCAATCGGGCAAGAACCTCAAGGTGCCGATGCCTGGCCGCAGTCTGCCGCGCGGGCAGGCGATGGAGGCGCGCGGGTTTGCCGACAGCATGGCGCTGCGGTTACGCCATCACAACGATGCGCTGCACAACAAAAATGCGCCAGCGGAGGCGGTTGCGCGGGCCTGCTATGACGAGATCGAGGCTGTGAGGTATGAGGCGCTCGGCGCGAAGGCTTATGCCGGGATGCGCGAGAACCTGGCCTCGGCGATGGATGTGCGGATCGCCGCCAATCCGATCACCCGTGCCAGTCAGGCCGACGAGGTTCCGATCCAGTCTGCGCTGGCGCTACTCCTGCGCGAACACCTGACCGGGCAGCCGGTGCCGAAGGCGGCGCAAGCCGGCGCCGAACTGCTGCGCGGCTGGATCGAGGACAAGGCGGGTGCCGACTTCGACGCACTCGCGCTGTCACTCGACGATCAGAAGGCATTCCAGGGGCTGGCGCTCGACATGCTGCAGCATCTCGACCTGACGCGCACCCCCGACAACATCCCCCCCGAGGACACCGGCGACGAAGACGACGGCGAGGACGACGGCGACGACCAGGACGACGGCGACAACTCCGCCGACGACGAACAGCGCACCGAGACCACCGGCGACAGCAGCGAAGGTGACGACGATAGCGACGGCGAGGTCGAACGCGAGGACGTCGATGACGCCGACGACGGCGACATGGCCGACGATGGCGAGGACGGGATGCTTCCCACCCGCCCCAACCGGCCGTGGACCGAACTGCCCGACAAGTTCGACTACAAACCCTTCACCACCGCGTTCGACGAGGTGATCGAGTCGCGTGAATTGTGCGATGATGATGAACTCACCCGCCTGCGCGCCTACCTCGATACGCAGCTCAAGGGCCTCCAGGGCATCGTCACCAAGCTCGCCAACCGGCTGCAGCGGCGACTGATGGCGCAGCAGGACCGAAGTTGGGACTTCGATCAGGAGGAAGGCATCCTAGATGCTGCCAGACTCGCGCGAGTGGTGGTCTCGCCAGGCGTCTCGCTCAGCTACAAGGTCGAGCGCGACGTCGAGTTCAAGGACACTGTCGTCACGCTGCTGATCGACAATTCGGGGTCGATGCGCGGGCGGCCGATAAGCATCGCGGCGATCAGCGCGGACATCCTCGCCCGCACGCTCGAACGCTGCGGGGTCAAGACTGAGATTCTCGGCTTCACCACCCGCGCCTGGAAGGGCGGGCAGAGCCGTGAGGCGTGGTTGGCCGGCGGCAAGGCGCCGCAGCCTGGGCGGCTCAATGATCTGCGCCACATCGTCTACAAGAAGGCGGGCGAGCCGTATCGCCACGCCCGCCGCAACCTTGGCCTGATGATGCGGGAAGGGCTGCTCAAGGAAAACATCGACGGCGAGGCTCTGTTGTGGGCCCATGCCAGGCTTCTCGCTCGCGCCGAGGACCGCCGCATCCTGATGGTTATCTCGGACGGCGCCCCGGTAGATGATTCCACACTTTCCGTGAATAACGCCGGTTACCTCGAACAACATCTGAGGAAGGTGATCGACTGGATCGAACGCCAATCGCCGGTCCAGCTCGTGGCCATCGGTATCGGCCACGACGTAACCAGGTACTACCGCCGCGCCGTCACGATCATGGACGTCGAACAGCTCGGCGGAACGATGGTCGAGCAGTTGGCGGGACTGTTCGAGGAAGAGTGATGAACGTTTCTGAAGCAGTCGCCACGCGTCGCTCGGTGCGGCAATTCATCGATCGCCCGGTCGATCGCGCAGTACTCGAACGCGTGCTCGAAAAGGCCCGCAACGCTCCCTCCGGCGGCAACGTCCAGCCGTGGAACGCGATCGTGCTGACGGGCGAACCACTCGCCAGGCTGACCGAAGCGATCCTGGCCAAGGCGTCGAGCGAGCCGATGGGGAGCGGGTTCGAATACGACATCTACCCGGCGGGTCTAGACGGCCGCTACGAGGCGCAGCGTCGCGCGGTAGGCCATGCGATGTTTAAAGCGGTCGGGCTGGGCCGCGAGGATAAGGCCGGACGGATAGCGCAGATGGCGCGGAACTGGACCGGGTTCGGCGCGCCGGTCCAGCTGTTCACCTACACCCGCAAGTACATGGGGCCGCCACAGTGGTCGGACATGGGAATGTGGTTGCAGACGGTGATGCTCCTGTTGCGCGAAGAGGGCCTCGACAGTTGCCCGCAGGAAATCTGGGCGCGCTATGGCGAGTTCATGAAGGCGCAGCTTGCCATCGACGACGACCATATCTTCTTCTGCGGCATGGCGATCGGCCAGCGCGACCCCGCCGCCCCGATTAACACTTTTCCGGTTCCGCGGGTCTCCTTGGTCGAAACCGTCGCGTTCCAAGGATTCTAAGGGGTTAACCCGCACCAACCCGGCTCTCGGAACCGTTGTTCCGCTTGGAGCGGCGCTGAAAGCGGCCTATGGTGTGGCCTCAAGCATAACAACGACGGTCGCAAGCGGTAGGACAACGCGACGCTCCTGTGGGGGCGGCGATGGGGAGCTGTAATGCGAATCACCTTCGGCGCGAACAAATGCGCGCTCGTCTTGGCGGGGCTTGCTGTGATCGCGCAGGCACCATCGGCGCAGGCACAAAGCGCCACGCTTCCACTTTCGGTGCGTGACAGTTTTCCACTGGGCAATGGCGGCAATGCGTTGTGCCAGGTTCAGAGCCGTTCCGCCGATGCCGCGATCCAAGGTCCGTTCGACCGCGCCTGGGCGATAGTCTGCCGTGATTCGGCGCTGCCCGTCGGATATGTCTTCGCCTTGCGCCGAGACGGAAGCGATCCCGCCGTGCGGCTGGCTCAACGCCGCGCCAAGGACGTCGATTGTGCCGCCGCTGCCGCTCCTGCCACCTCGACCGTGGTCGCCGGGACAAACGAGCAACGCTGCAAGTGGCGCGATCCCGCGCTCGACTACTCCGTTGTCAGCACCGAACGTGGCCGCGTCGCCTGGTTCGCCGAAGGGTTTACCGCCTACAGCTCGGCTCTCGACTTGGCGCTGCGCTCGCTGATTGCCGACCGCGCCGTGCCCGGAGAGGTATCCGTCGCAACCACCTCGATCGGCGACAGCGAGGCCTACGCCAGGATTCAAGCGATGACGCTCGACGCCTCGACCGCTTTGGCCGAGGGCTATCGCCGCAACAATTCCGGCGACTATGCAGATGCCGCGGCGTACTTTGAGACACTCGATCAGCGCCAGGCTGGGCAGCCTGGGGTTGTGGGTGACCGCGTCGAGTTCCTCGTCAACGCCGCGCTCCAGCGCTCCAACCTCGGCCAGTTCGGCGAGGCCGATCGCCTGTTCGCCGAAGCCGATGCGCAGCCACCGGGCAGCGCGGTCGTCGAGCGTCTGCGGCGCAACTATGAGGCGATCCACCGGATCAACCAGGCCGACTATGCTGGCGCGGTCGCGCGGTTGGGCCAGCCGTTGCGGATGCAGAGCGCGCTAGGCGTGGATATGCTGCGCAAGCGGCTTGAGCTCACGCCGCAGCTTGCCGGAAGGGTAAACGCCGCCGATCCCAAGAACCGCGCGCTGGGCATTACCGATGAGCTGAAACTCAGCGACGAGGAACGCGCCGCGATCCTGGATGCCCAGGCGCAGGCGCTAAAGGGCACGGCGCTGCGGCTTACGGGTGATCAGGCGGCGGCGCGCGGCGAACTCGCCCAGGCGCTCGATCGCGCGGTAGCGGTGCGCAACGGACGGGTGGTCTCGATCGTCCGCCTACGTGCCCAGATTCTCAGCGAGCTGGCCAAAATAGACGAGGCGCGGGGCGACTTCTCGTCGGCCGAGTCGCTGCTGCGCTCGGCCAACGACATTGTTGCCGTGCAATATCCCGAGACGCGCAGCTATGCAGTGTCTGAGGCTGAGTTGGCCGCGTTCCTCGTGCGCAGGGGGCGCGAGGAAGAGGCGCTCAAGCTCTATCGTGACGTGGTTGACCGGTCCGCCGAGCGGCGCGATCCGCTGTCGGGCCTGAGCCGCCAGATGGCACCCTATTTCGACCTGCTGGTGGCGCGGATGGATCGCGATCCGACGGCCTCTGCGGCGTTCTTCACGGCCTCGCAAACCTTGGTGCGGCCTGGCGTTGCGGAAACGCAGGCCGTGCTGGCGCGTGAACTTTCGGGTGGTGATGACGAAGCCGCGCGGATGTTCCGTCAGTCGGTCAGCCTGACACGCTCGATCGAGCGAGCGCGAATGCAATATGCCGCCTTGTCGCGGCTCGACGACGCGGCCGCGCGGGGCGACGAGATTGGCGCGGTCGAGGCGCTGATCAAGGATCTGGAAGCGCAGGAACGCACCACGATCGTCGGACTGAACGCCTATCCACGTTATCGCGCGGTCGCGGCGCGCGCACTGGGCGAGGACGAACTCAAGACCCGGCTCAAACCTGGCGAGACTTATGCCAAGATCGCGGTGCTTGGGCAGAACGTCTACGTATACACCGCCGACAGCAACGGTGCGCGGGCCTATCGCGCTGGCCTGACCGCCAACGAACTGGAACGCAGCGTCAACGCCCTGCGCAATTCGATCTCGCGCTTCGATGGCGAGAACTATGTGACCGAACCGTTCAACGTCGAACTGGCGCGCGCGATATACCAATCGCTGTTCGCTCCTGCGGGTGAGCGGATGCTGGCAGCCAAGCATCTCATCTTCGAGCCCGATGGCGCCATGCTCAAGCTTCCGATCAACCTGTTGGTCACGGATGACGCCTCGGTCGTGCGCTATAAGGCGAGCGCTGCCAAGGCCGATGCCGATCCCTACGACGTGACCATGGTCGACTGGCTGGGCAAGTCGCGGTTGGTCTCGACAGCAGTTTCGGCTCGTGCATTCATGGACGGACGCGATCTGCCTGGATCTAAGGCGCCGGAAGCCTATCTCGGGCTCGGTCAGAACGCGCGGGTCTCGACGGCGCAGGCGCAGATCAGCGGAATTCGTTCGGCAACAATCGGCGCGGACCAGGGTTGCACTTGGCCACTTGAGGTATGGAACAACCCAATCTCCGACGCCGAACTGATCGAGGCGCGCAGCCTCGTCGGTGCGCAGCAGAGCGATCTTATGACGGGGGCGGCCTTTAGCGACACAGCAGTCAAGAGCCGGGGCGATCTCGACCGGTTTCGCATTCTACACTTCGCCACCCACGGCCTAGTCACCCCGCCTGAGGCCGGCTGTCCGGTGCGTCCGGCGCTGCTGACTTCGTTCGGCCCTGTAGGGCAATCGGACGGACTGCTGACCTTCGGGGAAATTTTCGAGTTGAAGCTCGATGCGGACATGGTGATTCTCTCGGCGTGCGACACCGCGGGCGAAGCGGACATCCAGTCGACCCGCGAGGCCGGCGTCGCGACCGGTGGCGGGACCTCCCTCGACGGGTTAGTGCGCGCGTTCATCGGCGCTGGCGGGCGCGCGGTGCTGGCCAGCCACTGGCCCGCGCCTGACGACTACAACGCCACCGCGCGGCTAATTACCGGTCTGTTCTCGGCTGGGGCGGGGGTTTCGACAGGCGAGGCGCTGCTTGCGGCCGAGCGGAAGCTGATGGCCGACCCGCTCACCTCTCACCCCTATTACTGGGCCGGATTCGCGGTTGTCGGCGACGCGACCCGTCCGCTAGTTACCGGTGTCCGGCAAGCGACCGCAGAGCCAGTCGGGGCCGCCACGGTCATCGCCGGGAGCCGCTGAGGCATGCCCGATAGGCGCAGGGCTCCGCGGGACGATCCCGGCAATCGGGTACGCAGCGTGCGCCGGATCGCCGGGCAACTGGGCGGCGCTAGGATCGCGATCGCGCTGTTGCTGCTGACAATCGCCCTGCAGATCGCGGCGCTGAGTTGGGGCCTGCCGCTGCTGCGCGATGCCGAGAGCGCGCTGTACGATCTGCGGGCCGCCAATCTTGCGCCCGGAGCCGACACCGACAAGCGGATTACGCTGGTGGTCTATACCGCCGACACCAACCGCGCGACAGGACAGATTTCGCCCGTCGACCGCACGATCTTGGCAAAGGCTCTGGCGCAGATCGACCGGCTCGGCGCCAGCGCAATCGCGATCGATGTTCTGTTCGACAGCCCGCAGGACGACGATGCACTGCTCCAGGGTACGCTCAAGGAGATGAAGACCCCGGTGTTCTTGGCATTTGCCGATGCCAAGACCAATCCCGACGCGATCACTTATGAGCAGGAGCAGGACCTGCGTACCTATGTCGCGGCGGCGGCGAGCCCCAAGGTCAAGCCCGCCAGTATTCTGCTCGAAACCGACACCGATGGGGTCGCCCGGCGTTGGCCTAGGCAATACGTCGGCCTGCCGCCACTTCTGGCAGTGGCATTGAGCGAAGCTGCCGGCGACGGTGATAACCGGTTCATGCATTACACCGGTCCGATCCGCTTTCGCATGCCGCTGTCTTCCGATCGTCCGGTGTTCGATAAAATTCCCATCGATTTGCTGGCCGATCCCGACAGCGCGGACCTTGTCGGGAATGTGATCAAAGGCCGCTATGTGATGATCGGTGGAGATTTCTCGGACTTCGACAAATTCGACACGCCTTTCACCCGCACCGGCAACCCAATTACCGGCGAGCGTCAAATGATCGGGGTGGAGGTCCATGCCAGCATGCTGGCCCAACTGCTCGATGGTGCTTTGCCGCGCAGCATATCGACTGGAATGCTATGGGTGGCAGGGACGGTGGTGATCCTGCTGGGCGCAGCGACCGCTCTATACAGCGGGCGTGGAGCGGTTGTCGGGCTTGCCGTCATTCTCCAGTTCGGGATGTTCCTGGCGACGCCCGTCCTTCTCGAACGCTGGGGATTCGATACACTCGGCGTGCCGTCGATGGGCTGGATTGTCGGTTGGTTGCTTGCGTATACCGCGATCAACGCAGCAATGCGCGTCATCGGCGCCAAGGAGCGTGAGTTCGCGCAGGGCGCGCTTGGCAAGTACCTGCCGCGCTCGATCGCCAACGAGATCGTTCGCAACCCGGATCGCTTATCGCTTCACGGCGAAAAGCGCGAACTGTTCTGCGTGTTCTCTGATCTTGAAGGCTTCACCAAGCTCAGTCACGCGCTCAAGCCCGAAGTATGTGCGGCTTTGCTCAACGACTATCTCGACCGTCTGAGCGAGATCGTGCTCGAGCACGGTGGCACGCTCGACAAATTCGTAGGCGATGCGGTGGTGGCGTTCTGGGGCGCGCCGATCGCCTATCCCGACGACGGCGAACGCGCGATCCGCGCGGCGTGGGCGATGTATCAGGCAGGGGAGGACTTTCGCGGTTCGGTGGCGGAAGGATTGCCGCCGGTGGGGCGCACTCGCGTCGGGGTCCATTTCGGTGAGGCGGTCGTGGGCAATTTCGGCGGCGACAAGCGCATCCAGTACACCGCGCTGGGCGATGCGATGAACACCGCCGCAAGGCTCGAATCGGCGAACAAGACGCTCAAGACCAAGGTCCTGGTCAGCCGCGAGGCGGCCGAGCGTTCGGGGCTCGACTGGTTTCGGCCCATGGGCACCGTAACCTTGCGCGGGCGCGCGACACCGGTCGAGGTGTTCGAGGTACTTCCCGACCTTGCTGAAGATCAGCGCGTGGTAGTGAATGAACTCGTGGAGGCGCATGCTGCGGGCGATTCCAGGCTTGTGCAGCGACTCACAACGAAACTCGCCCAATTCGGGCAGGACGACGCTCTGGGCAACCTGTTCGAACGGTTGCGTGCGACGGCTAAAGGAGAAAGCTATGTTCTCGGCTAGAAAAATGGCGGCGCGGCTGCTGCTCGCCGGGAGTTTCGCGGCAAGTCTAGGGCTGACCGCAGTCTCGGCGCAGGCGCAATCGGTCATCGTGCGCTCGACCGGACCATCGGCGACCGTCTATCCCCAGGGCAAGAAGCTCGCCGTCAACGCCAAGGTGACGCTGAAGGCTGGCGACAAGCTGACCGTGCTCGACAAGGCCGGAACGCGTGTCCTGTCCGGACCGGGCAGCTTTACCCTCGACGGCAGCGTCAGCCGCGATGCAGGCGCGGCGACCCGCGTCGCCAGCGCGATCTCTGCCAATGGAGTGCGGACACGGACTGGGGCGGTGCGTGGAGCATCACTGACCCCCAGGACCGGGAGCGCCAGTGGGCCGGATAGTGTTTGGTATATCGATGTGAGCAAGGGCGGCGCCTATTGCGTCGCCAATCCCTCGTCGCTGGTGCTGTGGCGGCCGAACCGCAGCGAGGAGGCCGCTGCCAAGCTCACCCCGGTCGGTGGCAAGCCAGTGGCGATCGAATGGAAGAAGGGCAACCCGCTCAAGCTGTGGCCCTCTGCGGCGCTGCCGGTCGTCGAGGGCGGACGCTACATCTTCAGCGATCCGGTTGGACCGTCGGTAACGCTGACCCTGCACCTGCTGGCGAGCGTGCCAACAGACGATCTGGCCGTGGCGGGGCTGCTGGCGGACAAGGGTTGTACCGCGCAGCTCGACGTGTTTGCCAATGCTGCGACGCCCGCGGTGGGGAGCTGAACGTGGGCTGGTCATGGTCCCGCCTGGGGCTTGCAGCGGCCGCGCTCACCGTATCGACCGGCGTCTCGGCTAGCGCCAGCGCCCAAGCGATCGTGGTTCGAGCGAGCGGCCCCTCGGCGGCCAAGTTTCCCAAGGGCATGAAGCTGCCCGCGGGCACTTCGATCAGCCTGCAGGACGGGGATGTGGTCACCGTGCTCGACCGCGTTGGTACGCGGGTGATGAAGGGCAAGGCAACTCTCGCGGTCGATAATCAGGTGCTGCGCGACCGCGGACTGGTCCCCATGTTGACCCGTTCGCTCAGCAATCCACGGACGATCCGCGCCGGAGCGGTGCGTGGCATGATGGCCCCCGGGCTCGCGCCAGCATTGCCAACCGTTCCCAAGAGTGTGTGGGTCGCGGACATCGACAAGGGCGGCAAAGTCTGCGTGCCGCAAGGCAGCGGCCTGTATCTGTGGCGCGGGAACAACGCGGCGCAGCGCCTGTCGTGGCTCAGCGAGGCTGACGGCGGGGCGATGGTCCGCCTCCAGTTCCCACCCCGGACTTCGGGAATTTCGTGGCCGGGCGGCAGCTTGCCGCTGGTTTCGGGGCGCAGCTACCGGATCAATGGCGACGACGCCGAGCCGGCCGTGGAATTCGAGGTCGTGAGCCTGGCTCCCGATGCGATTCCCGACAATGCCGCCGAACTGGGAGGCCTGCTGCTCGCCAACGGCTGTGCGGTCCAGTTCGATATGCTCGCCGATAGCCTTGCCGACGGCGCAGGGACCGCGGAATAAAGGGGTGGTAATGCGCTTACGAATGTCTGCCGACATGAGGCCGTTTAGAATTGCAGCGACTGGAGCGATCGCCGTCGCCGCGTTGTCGGTGGGCGATCAGGCGCTGGCCCAGGCTGCACCCAGTGTTTCACCGCCGACCCGCGAGGAGATCGAGCGCGGGGTGCGTGAGGGGACGCTGGAGCAACAGCGAGCAGCGGTCTCGATCGATGCCGCCGAAGTCGAGCGCGCGCCATGTCCGCTCGCCAGCCCTGACTTCGGGGGTATCCACCTGAAGGTCGAAGCGGTGGACTTCACCGGGACCGAGAAGATCCCCGAGGTCGATCTGTCGCAGAGTTACCACCCCTACCTCGGCACCGACCAGCCGGTTTCGGTGATCTGCGAAATCCGCGACCGGGCGGCGACCCAGTTGCGCGCGGCGGGATACCTCGCCGCAGTCCAGGTTCCCCCGCAGACCATCGAGAGCGGGCGCGTCAAGCTCGACATCCTGCTGGCGCGGATGAGCAAGGTGCAGGTCAAAGGCGACGCCGGAGCCTCGGAAAAGCTGCTCGTCCGCTACATCTCCAAGCTCACCCAGGACGAGGTGTTCAACACCCGCCGCGCCGAACGCTACCTGCTGCTGGCACGCGACATTCCCGGTCTCGACGTGCGGCTGGCGCTGCGTCCGGTCGAGGGTTCGCCGGGCGAGGTGGTCGGCGAGGTTACGGTGCGGCGCAATCCGGTCTATGCCGATTTCACCGTCCAGAACCTGGGCAGCAAGTCGGTCGGGCGGTGGAGCGGCCTCGCCCGCGCGCAAGTGTCCGGGCTGACCGGGCTGGGCGATGCGACCACCGTCAGCGTCTTCTCGACCGCCGATTTCGACGAGCAGGTCGTACTTCAGGCGGGCCATGAGTTCCGCGTGGGAGGCGAGGGCCTGACCATTCGCGGCGATCTGACCTACGGTTGGACCCGGCCGTCGATCGCCAACAACCCCGACATCGAATCGCGTACGCTGATCGCCAGCCTCGAGGCGGCGTATCCGTTCGTGCGGGCGCAATCGCACAACCTGTCAGGCGCGGTCGGGTTCGACCTGATCGATCAGAAGGTCGACTTCGGCGCGGTCAAGCTCAACAAGGACAAGCTGCGCGTCGCTTTCGTGCGGCTCGACGCCAACGGCATCAGCCAGAATAGCATCTCGGGCCGCGACGGTTTCACCGCGCTCGAGCCGAACTGGTCGTGGGCCGCCAGTATAGAGGCGCGCCAGGGCCTCGATGTGTTCGACGCCACCCCGGATTGCGGCGGAGCCACGCTCGGCTGCATCGCGCCGGGCGCACCGACGCCGAGCCGGATCGAAGGCGATCCGACCGCATTCGTCCTGCGCGCCGCGGGCGAGGTCGATTGGCGCCCGGTGCGCAACCTGACCATCTCGGTGGCGCCGCGCGTGCAGTACGCGCCGCATGCGCTGCTCAGCTACGAGGAGTACTCGGGCGGTAACTACACCGTCGGACGCGGCTACGACCCCGGCGCGATCATCGGCGACAGCGGCGTGGGGGTGCGCAGCGAAGTAAGAGTGGGTTCACTGCTGCCCAGGACGGCGGGGGGCGTCGCGCTCCAGCCCTATGCTTTCTTCGACGCCGCCAAAGTGTGGAACGAGGACACCGCGTTCGACGGCGTGGGCGGACAGCAACTATATTCGGCGGGCGCCGGGGTGCGCGCGACGATCCGCGACGCGGCGAGGCTGGATGCGCTTGTGGCGGTCCCGCTACGCGATGCGTTCGGCGCGCCGAATGCCAAGGGCGACGTGCGGTTTCTGGTGAACTTTACTCTCCAGCTTGCTCCCTGGCGGTGGTGAGGCGTCTTAAGCAGAAGATTTTTGATCGAGAAGGTTGGATCATGACCAAGCGGCAAGTGGCGCAGCACAAGCCCGGAACGACAATGGCGATCGGCGGTCCGGTTCCGCGAAGCAGGACGAGCGCGCCGGTCGGCCTGGCCGGTCTGCTCGCCGGCGTCTCGGTATCCGCGGCAGCGCTTGCGCTCGCGACAGTGCCGCAGCAGGCTCGGGCACAGAGCGCAGTCAACGCGACCCCGGTAGGGATCAACGCGGTGGTCACGCAAAGTTCGACATTGGATCAGGTCACTGTCAGCGGAACTCAGGCGACCGTTGATTGGGCGCTGAATCCAACAGGCGTGTCTAGCGGCGTGTTCCTCAACGGCGGCACGCAGCTCGATTTTCAAGGCAGCGGCTCGTTTACCGTGCTCAACCGCGTAGATCCGATGGGCCTGACCGGGACGCTTGCGCTCAATGGAAGCGTCACGTCCTCCAACCCGCAGGGCAAGATCTGGTTTTACAACCCCGGCGGTTGGGTCGTCGGAGGAAACGCCACTATCGATGTCGGCAGCCTGGTGCTCACATCCAACCCGATCAAGGTCGACAACGACGGCAATCCCGGCACGTTGAACCTGTATGGTCTCAAAGGCGAAATTCGTTTCGGCCAAGCGATGGCGGGCTCGTCGATAACCAACAACGGCACGATCTTCGCGCGTCAGGAAGACAGCTACGTCGCGCTTGTCGCGCCCCGGGTGGTTCAGGCTGGAACGGTGACCAACAACGGCTCGACCGCATACGTTGCTGCCGGCGCGGTCGACATCACCATCAACAACGGTCTGTTCGACATTGTCGTTTCGAGCGGGACGGACGACAGCTTGGGCCAGGGCGTGGTCCACACCGGGACCACCCTCGGATCGACCAACAGCAACAGCAGCTCGGCCGCATCGCACCGCATCTATCTTGCCGCCGTGCCCAAGAACGACGCGATGACGATGCTCGTTTCGGGCAATATCGGCTACAACTCCGCCTCAAGCGCCAGCACGTCGGGCGGCAAGATCGTCCTGTCTTCGGGCTACAATGTCGGCGGTGACGAGACGGCTGCGGGAGAGGTCGCGCCTGCCGGAAACATAACGCTGACCGAACTGTCGTCACTGCAAAGCACGACGCTGGCCAATGCGGCGAACAGGATTCTGGTCGATGCGACTTCCAGCGGCAGGGTTTCCGCTCAGGAAGACCTGTCGCTCACCGCCGGAAAGCGGATCGATCTGGTCGCGTTCGGTGAGGGCGGCGTATTCGTAAATGGTGCGCTGTCGCTCAACGCCGGGGCGGGCGCCAAGGGCGGGATCGTCGACGTTTCGGTCGATGGCGGAGCCGAGCTTTCCGTCGGCAACTTCTTTGAAGCCCGCGCGGATGGCGAAGGTGCGGTGCAGAGCGACGGCGACGCGCTTGTGGCAGGTGCAGCGGGCGAAGCGGCGATGGGTGGGACCGTGACCATCGCCCTTGGCGACGCGTTCTATTCGGTCGGCCAGACCTTCCTCAGCGCCAATGCGCAGGGCGGCCTCGGCGGCGCATCGGCAGGCGCGGCGACTGCGGGGACGGTTCGGTTTTCGAGCACTTCCGGGACGACCTTCTCGAACTCCGGCTTCAGTATCGACGCCATCGCTGACGCTTCAACGCCTGACTTTTTCCCCGGTCCTGAGGCCGGAGCCGAAGCGACCGGGGGCAGCATAGACCTGGCGTTTGGCGGCTCGTTTGACGCCAACTCGATCACCGCGTCGACCTCCGCCTACGCCGACCAGGGTAACAACGACGTCGTCGCGCGAAATGCTTCGGCAGGATCGGTGAAGCTGGCTTTCACCGGTCCGAGCACGGTGACTTTGAGCACGATCGACCTCGATTCGTCCGTCTCGGGAGCCAATGGCGGCAGTGGCCTTGCCGGCGATGTTACGATGAGCGTCAGTGGTGGCGCGACGGCTAACGCGCGGAACTTGGTGGCGCTGTCGTCCGAAGGGACTGGCGGGGACGGACGTGCGGCGGGTGACGGCATTGGCGGCAAGGTTCTGCTGTCCATTGCGGATGGGCGCGTCGCCACCTCGCGGGTCGATGTGGAATCGACCGGGTACGCTGGCCAGCCAGACAGCGGCGGAACCCGCACCGGGACCGGAATTGGCGGGAACGCGGCAATCGAGTTGACCAATCCCGGCTCTCAGTTGTCGGCGAGTTCGATCTACGTCGCTGCGCCAGGCCTCCCCGGCTTTTCAAGCGTGGACGCCTTCGATGGCCTCGCAGCGTTCGACGTTCTGGCTGTCCCAGGCGCGGGTGGCGGTAACGGCGAGGGCGGCATCGCATCGGTCACGATCGACGCCGGACAGCTTTCCGCCGACACGCTGGAAATCGACGCCTCGGGCGAAGGCGGAGATGGCTTCGACGGCGGAGATGGCGGGCTGGGCAGAGGCGGTGCGGCCAGCTTCACGAGCAACGGCGGCAACACCTCCTTATCGTCCATCCTGATCACGGCAGATGGCCGCGGCGGGTTCGGCGCGTCGAGCTTCGGGGAGGGTGGCGGCGCTCCGGGAGGGGCAGGTGGTGCCGGGTTCGGCGGCAGCGCCAGCCTGCTTCTCAACGACGGTGCGCTGATCGCCAATTCGATCGCGTTGCGCGCGACCGGCAACGCGCCGCAGACGATTTCCTTCGGTGAGGGCGGAAGCTTCGTCATCGAGTATGGTGGCGGCGGCACGGTCGAAGGGTATGATCCCGCGACCGGCGGAGTTGGCGGCCTTGGCATGGGCGGCACTACCACCCTGGCGATCGCTGGCGGCAGCCTGTCCAATTCCAGCAGTTCGCCGGTCAACTCGATCACCCTCGATTCGCGCGGAGTCGGCGGCAATGGCGGCGACGCCTTTAGCTACTCCTCCGACTCTCGGTTGACTCGTGGGTCGGGCGGCACCGGAATGGGTGGGTCGGCCGCGTTCTCATATAGCGGCCGCGACGCCAACTTCAGCTCGATCGAGATCGACGCATCGGGATCGGGAGGATCGAGCGGCTCCGAGAGCGGCGGGTTCTTCACTATCCCGTCGAACGGCGGCAACGGCGGTTCGGGTGTCGGCGGCAACGCCTCGATCACGCTCGGATCGGCCAATTCATTCGGATCCACGCGGTTCTATTCGGCCGAGGTTTCCGGCCAGGGCGCGGACGGCGGCGATGGGGTCATCGGCGGAGCGGGCGGCGCCGGGCGGGGCGGAACCGCTGAGTTCGCGATCACCGCCGCCGGTGTTTTCGCCGACCAATTCGCTCTCGACGCCTCCGGCGAAGGCGGCAGCGGCGGAGCGAGCGGGCTCGACAATACTGGCGGCGCCGGCGGTGCGGGCAAGGGCGGCAGCGTAGAACTTGCAGCCAGCGGTGATGGAGTCGGCTTCACGGTCGATCGCGGCTCGCTTTATGCGGACGGCCAGGGCGGAAGAGGCGGAGAAGGTGGCAGCGGCGAAAGCGAAGTCCTCGACGCCGCGGGCAAAGGTGGTGACGGGGGCGCCGGTTTCGGCGGCACCGTGCGGTTCTCGGCAACGGACGGCGCGACGCTCGATGTGGGCCAAACCGACAGTTTGGACGTCGATGCCGATGGTTCCGGCGGAACCGGCGGCAACGGCGGCTTTGCCGACAGCGCGATCGGCGATGGTGGCAACGGCGGGGCAGGAACAGGCGGCGGTATCGAAGTCGCGGCCGACGACGGCACCGTTCTGCTCGGCGACGCCAACGCCGGGATCAGCGGAACCGGCGGCGATGGTGGCGGCAACCTAGCCGGGGAAAACCCCTCGACCGACGCGTCGAATGGCGGAAATGGCGGTGCCGGGACCGGCGGTGTTTTCAGCCTGACCGCATCGGGATCGGCGGGTTCTATCCAGGCAAATTCGCTCGATATCAGCGTCGACGGCTCCGGCGGCGGCGGCATCGACGGGCGAGGCTTCGACCCCGTAACCTTTATCGGCGCCAGCGGCGGCGCGGGAGCAGCGGGCACCGGCGGAACGATCCGACTCGACGCGCTCAACCAGGGTACGATCACGATCGGCACCGATTCGTCATCGACTCTGACTGCCAAGGGCAGCGCCGCGTTCGGTGGGTCCGGCGCGTCGGGCGGCACCAACCCGACGACGGGAGTCGGAGGGGCGGGCGGCACCGGCGGCAACTCGGGTCAGGGCAACGGCGGTACCGTTGTCTTGAATGCCGAGGGTGGGCTGATCGAGGCCGGCGATCTTAACCTGTTCGTCAACGGCTATGGTGCCGGCGGTTCGCAGGGCGGTGCGGGCGGCGTTGGCATCGTCCCGCCAGGATCACCTCAAGGGACGCCCCCGGGTGCCGATGGCGCATTCGGCGCATTCGGAATCGGCGGTGGCGGGGTCGGCGGAACCGTTACGATCACCGCGCAGCGCCATGAAAACGGCGCTGTCGGCGGCCTTGACGTTGGGGCAGTGAGCCTCGACCTCACCGGCCTGTTCGATTTCGGCGACTTCAGGGTTACCGACATCAGTGGCACGGCGCAAATCAGCGACACCGTCGACGAGAGCAACGGCGGGGTGAACTTTGCCTCGCTGAACGTCGCCGGAGCCGGCGATCCGATGTTCAACCCGATCACCCTGTCGGTCCTCAGCAGTGAAGCGCCGATCCGGGTGGCCGGCAGCCTGTCGGCCGGTACCGGCGGGACGATCGACATCATCGCGATCGGCACCGGGGGGCTCGACGTGACAGGTCAGTTGAACCTGTCGACCGATTCCTCGATCCGCATCGTCAGCTCGCAGGGCGGGCTGGTCCAAGCCGGTGATGTCTTTCTAAGTGCCGCCGGTACTACGCTGATTTCGGCGCAAAACTGCAACGGACCGCTATGTTCCACGGTGCGCGCCGACGGCCAGTTCTCCGCATCCACCGGCGGCGATTTCAAGCTGAATGGGCCTGCCGAAGTCGAGGCAGGCAACGATCTCCAAGTGTTCGCCGGGGGCAACGTCACTGGCGAAGCCGGCAGCGGATACCGCGCGCCTAGCATCTTCATCACCGCCCAGAACGACGTGACGATCCGCAACGCATCGGGCGGCACGCTACGCACGGAGGCGGGGTCGGTTTCGTTCGGCGAGGGCGGTTTCCAAAATGGCAACCTGACGTTGGGCGAAGACGACGGCAGCGGCGTGTTCGACCTTTCGGGCAGCCTGTTCGGCACAGCGGGAACGAGCATTGACGTGACCGCCAAGACGACGATCGACACCGGCAACCTGATCGACCTGTCGGCCGGTGACGACGTGCGGATCGGCTCCGGCGCGACCCTGACGAATACCACCGGCGGATCGGAACCCGGCTCCATCAGCCTGGCTGCCGGCGCTCCCATCGCGGACGTGTCCTACCCCGATGGCAACGTCGCCAGCCTGCTGATCGGCAGTGGCGCGACGGTCGACGGCACCGGCGGCTCGGTGACGCTTTCGGGCGGCGCGATCGACGGGCGGGATTCGATCCTGCGTGGCGCGGATATCGCTGCAGATGTTCTCAACCCGCCCGCTTTGGGGACCGCCCAGCTTACCGACAACGGCCAGTTGACCGCGCCTTGCATACAGGGCGACATCTGCCTCGGTCCGATCACCGCAATCGGCGCGGTGCGGATCGGCCAGGGCAGTTCGGCTCCTGTCACCTTTACCGGCACCGGCCATATTTCGGGCGGCAGCGTGGCGATAACCAGCCGCGAAACGCTTACTTATGGCGCCGCGGCATCGCCGTTTACGATCTCGTCGAGCGGCCCGATCGCGCTGATCTCGCAAAACGGCGACGTTGCGCTGGTCGGCAATGCGCTGATCGACGGCGGGACCGTGGCGCTGTCCGCGAACGGATCGGTGACCGGCGACGGTCGGCTTCGCAGCGTGGACGATGTCGGAATCGATGTCGGGGACAGCATTGCCCTCGACAGCCTGACCGCCGGGGGACAATTGACGACGGTGGCCGGGATCGGCGGGGCGCTCGAGCCGCTCTACGCGTTGCCCGGCAACCTGGCGATCGGTTCGCTGCAAACCGGCGCGCCCACCGCGATCAACGCGGGCGGGTCGATCATGATCGGCACCGCGACAAGCGGGGGCAACGATCTGGCGCTGAGCGCCGGAACGCTCGTGTCGCTGGATGCCTCCAGCAACATCGCCAGCCTGACGCTGGATGGCGGGGATGTCGCGTTCGCCGCGGTTGCCGCCAATGGCGACATCGTGCTCAGCGCGACGAATGCGGTCACGGGTGGCAGCGCGGTCGCAGGGGGCGCGTTGAACGCCACCGGCGCAACGCTCAACGCCACCACCTTGCGCTCGGGCGGGGCGATGACGTTGACCACGACCGGTGCGACCACGCTCGGCTCCGCGACAGCGGGTGGCGACCTTGCCATCGACAGCGGTCCGCTGTCGTTCAGCCAACTGACCTCGACCGGGGCTGTCACGATCGCCGCGACAAGCGTGGCTGGAGGCGACATTGCGGCCGGAACAAGTCTGGACACGCGTTCGGCCGGTCCGATCGTGCTGGGCACCGCCACCGCCGGAACGACGCTTGCGCTCGACGCGGCCAGCGTGACGGCCGCCACCTTGCGATCAGGTGGCGCGATGATGCTTAACACCACCGGCGCGGCCAACGTGGGATCGGCTGCTGCGGGAGGGGGGCTCAACCTCGCCACCGGCGCTCTGACGTTCGCTAGCCTGACATCGACCGGGGCAACGGGAATTGTCGCGAGTGCGGTCACCGGCGGCGATATCGCCGCAGGCTCCACGCTTTCGATCGCGACGCCCAATGCGATTAAGCTGGGCGCCGCGACCGCGGGCGGATCGCTGACGCTGAACGGCGCGACGATCGCGGCAGATACGCTGCGTTCGGGCGCGGCGACGAGCCTGACCAGCGGCGCCGCGACCACGTTGGGCACCGCGACGGCGGGGACGACGTTCACTTCGACCGCCGGGGCGCTTCAATTTGTGCAAATCACCGCGACAGGCGAAGTGGCCCTGAACGCCGGCACCGCCAACGGGGGCGACGCGACCTCGACAACGGGTGCCATCGCCCTCACCACCGGCGCGGCCGCCACGCTAGGCCAGCTCCGTGCCGCGACCGACGTGACGGCGCGCGCAACGACCCTCAACTTCGCGGGAATCAATGCAGGGCGTGATGTGACGCTGGACGTGACCACGTTGGCGGGAACGGCGATCGCGACGGGCCGCGACCTGACGATCCGTGGCGTCGACGACCTGACGTTCGGGACGATTGCGGCGGGACGCAATATCTCGCTTGCCGCCAGTACCGGGGCGATCACCGTCAACACCGACATCGACGCGGGCGGCAGCGTCGCGTTGGCTGGAGATGCGATCCTGGTTAAGGCGGCGGGTCCGCTGACAGTCGCTGCGGCAACCGCCGACAATGGCGATGTGGCGATCTCCACCGACGGCTTGCTCCAGGTCGGCAACGCCCTCGCGCGCGGCGACGTTACGCTGACCTCGACCGCCAATTCGCTGATCCTTGGTCCGATTACCGGGGGCCGCTCGCTCGCCGTCCCGTCGGCGCTCAACGCCGGCGGGACGAGCAAGGGCACCCCCGGGACCGGTGCGATCACGCTGAGCGCGGCGCAGTCGATCACGATGCAGGGCACGGTCGATGCGTTGACCTCGCTCGCGGCCACCGCAGGGACGCTGATCGACCAGCGTTCGCTGGCGGTGGGCAAGACGATTGCCTATCGGTCCGCCGACCTGGCGCTGGGCCAAACAGCGACGCTGGGGCAGAGCAACTTCACCATGGGCATAGCGCTAACAAACACCGGCAACGCGGGCGCAATCCTGGGGGATGTTTCGGGAACCGGCCAAGGCTATCGTCTCGACAACGCCGAGTTCGGGCGGATCCATTCAGGTGGCGATCTGAGCATGGCCGGCGGTTCTTCGCTTATCGTCGGGACGTTGGCGGCGAGCGCCGCAACCGGCGGTGGTGGATCGGCAGACGGCAACATCGGCGCGACCTCGGCGCTCGCTCTGTCGGCGTCCGGCGATTTGTCGGTTGGTGCCGCACTCGCGCTGGCCAACGCCGCGGGCAACACCATGCAACTGACCAGCGGCACGCTCACGCTCGATGCCGGTGCGGGATCGGTACGGCTGATCGAAGGTGCGGGCCATGGCGGCACCCTCGCGATCTCGACCGGCGATCTGACCGCGCTGACCAGCGCTGCGCGATCCGCGATCTCGGGCATGGATGGCAACGCCGTCAATCTCCGCCTCGCCCAGAACGACGGCGTGAGCGATGGGCGGACCTTGCTCGAAGCCGGGTCGATCGCGATCTCGGCGAGCGGGCGGGTGCTGATCCAGAACACGGCGGTCGACCAGACCTTCGATGGGCGGCGCGGCTTCGTCGCGGACAGTTTCGCGATAAACACGTCGGGCGCCTCCTCCACCGGTGCGCCGCTGATCGTGATCAACGGCACCGTCGCCGGGCAGACCGGCCTTAACGCCCTTCGCGCGGTTCAGGTCACCGGAGGGTTTGACAGCTTCTCCACCGTCAACGGCTGCCGCCTTCTCGCCGCGACTTGCGGCGCCCCGAAGTTCGATCCGATCCAGGACGTGATCGAGGAAGAAGTCGGCCGCGGCAGCAATCTCGACAGCGGCGATGCGATCGGTGAGGGCATGCTGATCCAGATCGAACGGTTCGAGCCGGTCGGTTTCGAGGCGGTGATCGACGAGCCGGTGACCGGATCGGGCAACGACGATTTCCTCGTTCCCGAGGCCGGGACCGGCGATCAGCAGTGCGAAGCCGACGACAAGACCAAGTGCGACAAGCCGCCGACGGGGTGAGTAGCCGAGCTTGACCATTGCCAGCACGCGCGGGCAAAGGCCGCCGCATGTCCGCTGATGTACCCACCGGCGCTCCGCTCAAGCTATTCAACAGCCTGACCCGGCAGCTCGAAGAGTTCCGTCCCATCCATCCCGGCGAGGCGCGGGTCTATACGTGCGGGCCGACGGTCTACAACTACCCCCACATTGGCAACATGCGCGCATACGTGTTCGCCGACGTGCTGGGACGGACGCTGAGTTGGAAGGGCTACAAGCTCACCCACGTCATCAACATCACCGATGTCGGCCACCTCACGGACGATGCCGATGCGGGTGAGGACAAGCTGGAGAAGGCCGCGGCGCAGAACGCTCAGTCGATCTGGGACATCGCGCGGCATTATACCGAGGCCTACTGGGCGGACATCAAGGCGCTCAACATCCGCCAGCCGGCGCACTGGCCGATCGCTACAGACTACGTGCCCAAGATGATCGCGTTCGCGCAGTCGATTTCGGCGCACTGCTATGAGCTGCCCGGCGGGCTGTACTTCGATACGTCGACCGTTTCGCATTACGGTGCGCTGGCGCGAGCCGTTAGTGACGACGGAGAAGGCCGTATCGATCCTGTCGAAGGCAAGCGCCACCGCGCCGATTTCGCGATCTGGCGCAAGACGCCGCCGGGCGAAACCCGCCAGATGGAGTGGGACTCACCCTGGGGCCGCGGCGCACCGGGCTGGCACCTCGAATGCAGCGTAATGAGCGGCGAATTGCTGGGTTTCCCGTTCGACATCCACACCGGCGGGATCGACCACCGCGAAATCCACCACCCCAATGAAATCGCCCAGAACCAGGCGTTTTGCCACTCAGACGCAAGCGGTGCGAACATCTGGATGCACAACAACTTCCTGGTCGAACGCTCTGGAAAGATGAGCAAATCGGCGGGCGAGTTTCTGCGGCTGCAATTGCTGATCGACCGCGGCTATCACCCGCTGGCGTACCGCCTGATGTGCCTGCAGGCGCACTATCGGAGCGAGCTGGAGTTCAGTTGGGAGGGAATGCAGGCTGCGTTGGTCCGGTTGAAGCGGATTGTAATGGGTCTCGAGCGCTTGAGGGCGAAGGCTGAGTCGGAACCAGCGGGAACGGCCGAACTATCGCTGCATCAGATTGATGAAGCCATTTCCAACGATCTCAATACTCCAAGAGTCCTTGAGAACGCGCTACTCATCTCGGAACTGAAGGGTCATGCGTCAGATCGCCTAGTCGCCATCTTTGAATGCGACAAAGTGCTTGGTCTCGGTTTGCAAGCGCTGACCCGCAGCGCCCTCCGCATACGCCCCAAATCCGCCATGATCACCGAACCCGAAATCGAAGCAATCCTCGCTCGCCGCAAGGAAGCGCGCGCCGCCAAGGATTTCGCCACCTCCGACCGCTTGCGCGACGAACTTGCCGCGCAGGGCGTCGAGGTAATGGACGGCGACCCGCTCGGGTGGGACTGGAAGCTGGCCTAACCATTTGCCGCATTGCCGGACAAGCCGAGAGCGAGGAAACCCGCCGCCATGACTGTCGCCGTCCTCTCCGCGCTCGTCCGCCCGCTAGTAGAGCCGCGCCTGCCAGATTGGATCGATGCGCGGTTCTATACTTCGGTCGAAGAAATGCTCAATCTCGCTCCGGACGCCGAGATCGGCTGGTTCGACCTCGAAAAGAAGGAGCCCATGCTCGCGGCGATCCGCAGCGCCGAAAAGCTCAAGTGGCTCAATTCAATCTACGCGGGTCTCGATTTCTTGCCATTCGACTTGCTGCGGGCGCGCGGCACGATCGTCACCAACGGTGCGGGGATCAACGCGATCACGATTGCCGAATACGTGGTGATGGGCATGCTGACGGTCGCCAAGGGCTATCGCGAGGTGGTCCGAGCGCAGGACCGGCACGAGTGGCTGCTCGATTCGCCGGGCAAGCGCGAACTGGCGGGCAGCAAGGCGTTGCTGCTCGGCTACGGTGCGATCGGCAAGCTGATCGAGACGCGGCTGACGGCATTCGAAGTGGCGGTAACAAAGGTCCGCCGCTCGCCCGGCGTCGATACGCTTGGTCCGGATGAATGGCGCGCGCGGCTTGGCGATTTCGATTGGGTGATTCTGGCGGTTCCCGCCACCTCCCAGACCGATGGGATGATCGGCGCGGCGGAACTGGCGGCGATGAAGCCGCAGGCGGTGCTGATCAACATCGCGCGCGGCGCGGTCGTCGATCAGCCGGCATTGATAGCTGCACTCGCCGAAAAGCGGATCGCTGCCGCGTTCCTCGACGTCACCACGCCCGAGCCTCTGCCCGCCGACAGCCCGCTGTGGTCGCTGCCCAATGCGCACGTCACGATGCATCTTTCGGGCCGCGCGCAGGACAAGATGTTCGTGCGCGCCGCTGAGCGCTTCGTCGCCAACCTGCATCGCTGGGGCCGGGACGAGCCAGTCGAGCCGCGGTTCGATCTCGATCTGGGATATTGAGCGCAATAGCGGCGTGACTCCGCTTCGCGGCTTTGTTACGCCTGCGCCCGGCGGGTAGTTGGGGGCAATCGACATTCCTTCGCCGGCCAGGGTCGCGCAGATCCAGAACCCGGGGGTGCGCGCACGGATGCGCCGCTTCCCTGCTTTGCGTAAGGGAACGAGCGAATGGCCGATGCGGGCGCCAAGGTAGGCCAGAAGGCCTCCGATCTCTTCATCCAATGCCTCGAGGAAGAAGGCTGCGAATATATCTTCGGCGTGCCCGGCGAGGAGAACCTCGATTTCCTCGATTCGCTCAGTCGCTCCAAGAAGATCAAGCTGATCCTCACCCGGCACGAGCAGGGTGCGGGCTTCATGGCGGCGACTTATGGCCGCCACACCGGCAAGACCGGCGTGTGCATCGCCACACTGGGCCCGGGAGCGACCAACTTCGTCACCGCGGCTGCCTATGCCACGCTCGGCGGGATGCCGATGCTGATGATCACAGGGCAGAAGCCGATCAAGAAGTCGAAGCAGGGCCGGTTCCAGATCCTCGACGTGGTCTCGATGATGGGCCCGATCACCAAGTACACCCACCAGATGGCGTCATCGGACAACATCCCCAGCCGCTTGCGCGAATGCTATCGCCTCGCGGAGGAGGAAAAGCCCGGCGCAACGCACATCGAGCTGCCCGAGGACATCGCCGACGAATACACCGACGCCAAGCCGGTAAAGCGCAGCATCGTCCGCCGTCCCAATGCCGACGCCAAATCGGTGCGCCAGGCGGTCGAGGCGCTCGAAAATGCCCGAAAGCCGGTTCTGGTCATCGGCGCCGGCGCCAATCGGACGATGACCGGGCGGATGCTGTACCAGTTCATCGAAAAGACCGGAATTCCGTTCCTCACCACACAGCTCGGCAAGGGCGTGATCGACGAGCGTCATCCCAAGTTCCTCGGCTGCGCCGCGCTGTCTGCGGGTGATTTCGTACACCGTGCGGTCGAGGACAGCGACTGCATCGTCAACCTAGGCCACGACGTGATCGAGAAGCCGCCGTTCTTCATGCGCGATGGCGGGCCGACGGTGATCCACGTCTCGACCAAGACCGCCGAGGTCGACCCAGTCTATTTCCCGCACATCGAGGTGATCGGCGACATCGCCAACGCAGTGTGGCAGATGAAGGAAGCGATCGTTCCCAACGGCGGTTGGGATCACAAGAAGATGCTGTCCTATCGCCAGGCCGAGGTCGATCACACCGCGCCGCTCGCGGCGGATGCGCGCTTTCCGATCTTCCCGCCGCATCTCGTCCAGTCGATCCGCGACGCGATGCCTGAGGACGGGATCATCTGCCTCGACAACGGCGTCTACAAGATCTGGTTCGCGCGCGGCTACACCGCCTATCGCCCCAACACCGTGCTGCTCGACAACGCCTTGGCGACGATGGGCGCAGGGCTGCCCTCGGCGATGATGAGCTCGATGGTCTATCCCGATCGTAAGGTCATGGCGATCTGCGGCGACGGCGGGTTCATGATGAACAGCCAGGAGATGGAAACCGCTGTCCGGTTGAAGCTCAACATCACCGTGCTGATCCTCAACGACAGCAGTTACGGGATGATCCGGTGGAAGCAGGCCAACATGGGCTTCGCCGACTTTGGGCTGACATATGGCAACCCCGATTTCGTCAAATATGCCGAGAGCTACGGCGCGCAAGGGCACCGGGTGGAAAGCGCGGCACACCTCAAGGAACTGTTGGCTCATTGCAACAGCACGCCGGGTGTCCACCTGATCGATTGCCCGGTTGATTATTCGGAAAACGACCAGATCCTGAACATCGACATCAAGAAGTTGTCCAAGGAACTGTAAGAGGCGCGACCCAGCTCCCCTCCCGCTCGCGGGAGGGGTTAAGGGTGGACCGGTCATTGCGATCGGTCCGCCCAGACCCTGCCCACCCCCGACCCCTCCCGCAGGTGGGAGGGGGGAGAGAACAATGGTCCAGCTCAAATCCAACTACCCGCTTTATCTCAACAACAAGGCGGCGCAGCCCAACTCGGACCTGAAGGTCACCGATAAGTTCACAGGCGAAGTCGCGTTCACCTGCGCACTGGCCACGCCCGACGTGATCGACGAGGCGATCGCCGGGGCAGTCCGCGCTGCCGAGCCGATGGCGCGGTTGGCGAGTTACGAAAAGCAGGGCGTGCTCGACCACTGCGTCAAACGGTTCCGTGAGCGGTTCGATGAACTCGCCTATGCGCTGTGCGTCGAAGCCGGCAAGCCGATCGCTGATAGCGAGGGTGAGGTCACCCGCCTGATCGACACCTTCCGGATCGCCGCCGAGGAAGCGACGCGCAACTATGGCGAAGTCCAGCCGCTCGATATTTCAGCGCGGGCCAAGGGCTATATCGGGATGTGGAAGCGCGTTCCGATCGGGCCGTGCAGCTTTATCTCGCCTTTCAACTTCCCGCTCAACCTCGCTGCGCACAAAATTGCGCCGGCTATCGCGATCGGTTGCCCGTTCGTGATGAAGCCGGCGAGCCTGACGCCATTGGGCGCGATCATCATGGGCGAGGTGCTGGCCGAATGCGACGTGTTGCCCGAGGGCGCGTTTTCGATCCTGCCAGCGAGCCGCGACGGCGCGGATTTGTTTACCACCGACGAGCGGCTCAAGTTGCTCTCGTTCACCGGCTCGCCCGGTGTGGGTTGGGACCTGAAAGCCAAGGCCGGCAAGAAGAAGGTCGTGCTCGAACTGGGCGGCAATGCCGCGGTGATCGTTGATCAGGACGCCGATCTTGACCACGCGCTCGCCCGGGTTGTGTTCGGCGGCTATTACCAGTCGGGACAGAGCTGCATTCACGTCCAGCGCGTGATCATCCACGAGGCGGTCTACGACAAGTTCCGAGATATGCTCGCCGCGAAGGTCAAAACGCTGATTAAAGGCGATCCCAAGAAGCGTGAAACCTTTATCGGACCGATGATTTCCGAAAAGGAAGCGGCGCGGCTCAAGGGGTGGATCGATGCAGCGGTCGCGGGCGGGGCCAAGTTGCTCGCGGGCGGCGGGCGTGAGGGGGCAATGCTGGAGGCGACGCTGCTCGAAGGCGCATCGACCGATAGCGACGTCTATCGCGAGGAGGCATTCGGCCCGGTGGTGATCCTCAGCAAGTTCAGCGAATGGAAGGCCGCGCTCGACGAGGTCAATGACAGCAAATTCGGCTTGCAGGCGGGGATCTTCACGCGCGATATTCATAAGGTGCTTGAGGCTTGGGACCACCTCGATGTGGGCGGCGTCTGCGTCAATGAGGTTTCATCCTATCGCGTGGACAACATGCCATACGGCGGGGTCAAGGATTCGGGCCTCGGCCGCGAGGGCGTGCGTTTCGCGATGGAAGACATGAGCGAGATCAGAAACCTCGTGATCCGACGCGAGGGCTAAGTAGACATCCCAACCGCCACCGAACCCGCTCGTGTCGAGCGAAATCGAGACACGTTGCCCACGGCCAAACGTCGCATGCGATCCCTCGACTTGGCTCGGGATGAGCGGATTGGCTTTGGAACAAGAAGAGTTTGACCATGCCACTCTGGCTGATCCCCGGATTCTTCGGAACCGCGCTGCTCTACGCTTCCGTCGGGTTCGGCGGGGGATCGACCTATTCGGCCTTGCTCGCGTTGGCGGGGACAGACTTTCGCATTCTCCCGATCATATCGCTTGCCTGCAACATCGTCGTCGTAACGGGCGGGGTCGTCCGCTTCGCACGCGCGGGCGAAATGCCTTGGCGCGGGGCGTTGACAGTCTCGCTGATTGCTGCGCCGCTCGCCTTTCTTGGCGGGTTGACCCCGATCAAGGAAGCTGCGTTCCTAACCCTCCTCGGCGCGAGCCTGGTATTCGCCGCGCTGGCGCTGCTGCTTCCAATCGGGCGGTCGGGCGATGACCCCAAGCAGCCGCGTCGCACATGGGTAATGGCGCTGGCCGCTGCGCCGCTGGGCTATCTCGCCGGTCTGGTCGGCATTGGCGGCGGAATCTTTCTCGCCCCGCTCCTCCATCTGGCGCGTTGGAATAGCGCGCGGCGGATCGCGGCGACGGCCAGCCTGTTCATCCTGATCAATTCGTTCACCGGCCTCGCGGGGCAAGTCGCCAAGTCGGGCCTTGCGCGGTTCGGCGAGGCGCTGGGCGGGGCTTTGCCGCTCCTGCTAGCGGTGGTGATCGGCGGCCAGATCGGCAGTTATTTGGCGCTGCGCTATCTTCCGGCGAAGGTGATTCGCTGGCTGACCGCCGCGCTGACCGGGTGGGTCGGCGTGCGCCTACTTATCGGCTAACCCGTTTCTAAATTGTCGTATCGATACAAGTTTTTACTCCACCGCCCCGCCTAAAGTGGCGATTGACGGGGGTTCCCCAACGCGCCTAGCATCGCTGCGGCGAGTTACGGGTTGCCCCAGCACTGAAGTTCGATGAGGGGGCGTGATAAATGGGGAATCCGCGCACGGGGCATGCGCGCTGGGCGGTCGCCACGGCGATCGTCTCTTCGGCCATGGCGGCGGTGGCAATACCTGCCCCGGCCTTCGGTCAGGCGACAGCCGGCGTTCCGACGCGCGACGAGTTGGAAACCCTCAATCGCCCGCGCGTCGAAGAGGCGCCGCAGTTGCAAATCCAGGGCGGGATTGAGCGTTCGCCGTGCCCGCTGGCTGATCCCCAGTACAAGGACATTCCGGTTACGATTTCAAACGTGACCTTCAACAACCTCAAGGGCGCGAGTGCAGGTGAGCTTGAGGCCGCATGGAAGCCGTTCGCTGGGCAGCCGCAGTCGATCGCGGTGTTATGCGAAATCCGCGATGCGGCGGCGACGATCTTGCGCAACAAGGGGTATCTGGCGGCGGTTCAGGTGCCGACCCAGAAGATCGAGAACGGCGAGGTCAAGCTCGAGGTTCTCTATGCGCGCATTTCGGCGGTTCGGGCGCGGGGTGAAACCCGCGGTGCCGAGCGGAAGCTGGAGCAATATCTCGGCCGGCTGACTGAGGACGAGGTGTTCAACCGCTACAAGGCTGAGCGCTATCTCCTCCTTGCCCGCGACTTGCCGGGTTACAACGTGCAGCTCACGCTCAAGCCGGCGGGCACAGGGCAGGGCGACTTGATCGGTGAAGTGGCAGTGGTGAGACGGCCTTATGTGGTGGATCTGACGGTCCAAAACTATGCCGCCAAAGCCACTGGACGCTGGGGCGCGCAAGTTCGTGCGCAAGTGTTCGGGCTGACCGGGCTGGGCGACGCGACCACGATCGGCTTCTATTCGACCGCCGATCTCAAGGAGCAGCAGATCCTTCAACTAAGTCATGAATTCCGCCCAGGCAGCGAAGGCCTGGTCGTCGGCGGCCAGTTCACATACGCCTGGACCGAGCCCGATCTCGGCGCGGCTTCGGGCACCAAGCTCAAGGCGCGCACGCTGTTCAGCCAGGTATACGCCCGCTATCCGCTTAGGCGCACGCAAGGCTCAAACGCCTGGCTGGGCGGCGGGTTCGATTATATCGACCAAGACGTCGACTTTACCGGGGGTGCCCTCAAGACCCCGCTATCGCGCGACAAGCTGCGCGTTCTGTGGCTGCGCGCGGATTACGATGCGGTCGATCTGCGCTCGATCCGTCCGCGCTGGCGGGCAGGTGCCGCGGTCGAGTTCCGCAAGGGCATCGACGTGTTCGACGCCAGCCCTGACTGCGGCGGAGTCGCCTGTCCGGGCGGAGCGACGGCACCCAGCCGCCTCGATGGAAAGGCGACCGCCACGGTGATCCGCGCCAACGCCGTGGGGGAATTCGCACTGGGTCGCGATTTCTCCATCGCCGTGCTGCCGCGCGGGCAATACGCGTTCGATCCCTTGCTTAGCTTCGAGGAGTTCACCGCGGGCAACTATACGATCGGCCGCGGTTACGATCCGGGCGTGATCCTGGGCGATAGCGGTGTCGGCACCAGCGCCGAACTGCGCGGGCCGCGCCTGCGGATCAGCGAAGGGTCCGATTTCCGAGTTCAGCCCTATGCTTTCGGTGATGTGGCCTGGGTGTGGAACAAGGGGCCGGGCGGCAACGACCGTCTGAGCTCGGCGGGCGGCGGCGTCCGCGCCGAGCTGGGTGACCGCTTTCGGCTTGATGCCACCCTCGCGGTTCCGCTCGAGCGCGCCGGCTTGCAAACCAAGCGCGGGAATCCGCTGTTCCTGCTTACCCTGACCACTCGAATCCTGCCCTGGAGGATCAACTGATGCTTACGGATCGCAGCCGTAGAGCCCTCTCGCTTTGTTCGTCACTGGCCATCGCCACGGCTTTGCTCGCCGGGTCGGGTTCCGCGCGGGCGCAGTCGTTCACCGAATCGTTCCAGGGCACCGGCACGGTGGTTTCGGGCGGCGCGACGATCACCACGGGCACGAACGCCACCAACATCGATATCAACGGCACGAATTCCGACGTCGTCATCGACTGGAGCACGTTCGATATCGGTGCCGGTGGCGGACCGATCAACTTCCAGCCCGCGGGCACCACGGCAACGTTTCAGTCGACCAACGCGCAGTTCACCGCACTCAATCGCATCCTTCCGACCGACCCGACGCGCCAGGTCCAGTTTAACGGGACTGTCATCGGCCAGTTGCAAGGAGCGGCCAGCCAAACCCCGGCGGGCTCGGTTTATTTCTATTCGCCAGGCGGCCTGGTCATCGGATCAACCGCAGTGTTCAACGTTGGCAACCTGGGTCTGACCAGCGCTGCGCCCGTCGTCGACGGCACCGGTTGCTTCGATTGCAACGGAGCTCCTCCGGGCGGTGGCAGGGTCATCTTCAGCGCCGCCAATTCCGGAACCGGCGTCGACATCCAGGCGGGTGCGCAGATCACCGGAACCAGCCCGGCACCGGGCAACTACGTCGCGATCGTCGCGCCGAAGATCACCAACGCCGGATCGATCTCGGGCAAGCGGGTCACCGCGCTGGTCAGCGCCGATGCGGCGACGATGACGATCGACGTCAGTGGTTTGTTTGACATCCAGGTCGATTCCGGCACCAGCGCGACCGGAACCACGTTGTTCAACAGCGGATCGATCACCGGCCCGGCGGGCGATGCGGGCAATGTCAGTCGCATTTACCTCGTCGCCGTGCCGAAGAACCAAGCGATCACGATGGCGATCGCGAGCGGCAGCACTCTGGGTTTCGACGTCGCCGATGCCGCAGACGTGGTCGGCAACACCGTGGTGCTTTCGGGCGGGCACGATGTCTTCGGCGGGAGCGTCAGCTCGGTACCGTCCATCGGCGCGGGTTCTGGAACTGTTGCGCTCGCTGTGGGCAACGCAGCGTTCACTTCGGCAACCACCGGCAGTTTTACCGGCCAAGCCGACGTCTTCGCCAGCTCCGGCGGGAGCGTCAGTTTTGCCTCCAATCTGACGCTGCAGTCGGACGGAAACATCCAGGCCTTCGCGGATGGAGCTGCTAGCAGCTTGTCGGTCGGCGGCGCCGTATCGTTCGATGTCACTCGTGCAATTGTACCTCAAGGGGCGAGCGCTTCCGGGAATGCTTCCACGCTGGGCGCGTCAAATGGAGCGTCGGTCTCGGTAACTGGGGCTGTGACGATAAACGCTAATGGGGTCGGAGGCTCCAGCGCCACCAGCGGGTTAAACGGTGGCAACGGCCTCGGCGGGCAAGCTCAACTCGGCACCTTCCAGGGCGGATCGATATCGGTCGGCGGTTTACTGTCCTTGAACGCGAACGGCGTTGGCGGCCAAGCGACCGTGTCGGGCGCGACCGGGGGAATGGGCACCGGCGGGCTAGCGCAAATCTACCACGATCAGGCCGGCACGATATCGCTCAACAGCGGCGCGCAGCTCTCTGCGCAAGGATTCGGCGGGTCGGGGTCGGCCGGAGGTGCCGCGGGCGTCGGGCAAGGCGGCTCGGCCCGAGCGAACCTCTACAACACGCTCAGCGGAAGCAGCAGCGGCAGCATCGCGATCACCGGCAATCTGGGGCTTCAGGCCGGCGGCGTAGGTGGGAATGCGAGCAGCGCTGCCGGTGGTGCCGGGAGCGGGGGAGATGCTTTCATCAACGTCTCCAACGCCGGAGGAACTCAGCTCTCCGTCACCGGCAACGCCCAGGTCAACGCTGCTGGCCGCGGTGGCGACGGCGCGGGCGGCGGCCTCGGCACCGCGGGCACGGCCGGTGCTAGCGCGCTAGATGGGAACACGCTGCAAGTCGGCGGAAACCTGGATGTCTTTGCCATCGGCACCGGTGGTAACGGCGGGTCACTGGCCGCCGGAAGCGGTCAAGGCGGAAGTTCGTTCATCAACGGGCTTCAGGGTGGGCAATTGACGGTCGGCGGCAATGCCCAGTCGTTTGCTCTTGGTCTCAGCGGTGCCGGCAACGGCGCCGCGTCGACAGCCACCGGCGGCATTGCGCAGGCGACTGCCCAGCAGAATTCCACGCTCAATGTCGGCGGATTTCTGAATGTTGCCGCGGGCGGCATCACCTCCGATCCGGCCTCGGGGCTTACCGGTCAGGGAGCGGGCGTGGGCGGCACGGCGCGGGTCTCTGCATTGACCGGCGGATCGATCAACGTCACCGCCGCGCTTCGGGCGCGGGCGCCCGCCACCGCGACGAGCAACCGCAATGCGGTGGGCGGGACTGTCGATGTCCAGGCTTTCACCGGCGGCGTGATCACCGCCAACGAGCTGAACGTTCAGGTCAACGGCCTGGGTGGTAACGACACCGGTAGCGGCGCGGGCAGTGGAACGGGCGGCATCGGGCGGTTGACCGTCGACGGGCCCGGATCGCGGATCGCGATCGCCAACGGGAATACCACGGGCAATGTCGCGACTGGGGACCTAGACTTCATTACCGCGCAGGGCATCGGTGGCCAGAACAACGGTGGCGGCAGCAACGTCGGGGGTGCCGGATTCGGCGGCAGCGCGGCGATCACGGTGACCAACGGGGCGACGCTGTCAGGCCCGGCCACGGTCGGCAGCCCGGGGTTCGTGCGGATCGTCCCGCGGGCCACCGGCGGCAACGCGAGCGCAGCGGGCGGAACCGGCGGCGCGGCGACCGGCGGAACCATCGACATCGTCGTCGATAACGCCAGCTTCACCAGCGCCGACCTTTTGCCCAGTTCGTTTGCCCTGGGCGGCTCGGCCACCGCCAGCGCGACGGGCGTCGTCAGCGGCGGAAACGCGGTCGGCGGGACGCGCAACATCACCGTGCGCAACGGCGGGACGCTGACGACGGCCTTCAGCGGCGGAGGCCCAGGCGCCCAGGGCGGCGACGGCACGCTGAGCGGGCGAGGGGGCGACGCCTCGGGTGGCAGCGCCAGTCTGTTCGTCGATAACGGAACTCTGACGCTGACCGGACGTGGGATAGTCTTCAGCCAGAATGCGTCCGGGGCCGGCGGAACGGCCGGCAACGTCACTGCCGGCACCGCGAACGCACGCGTTTCGGCTGGCGGAGTCATCAATGTGTTCGACGATCTGACCAGCGCAGCAGATCTGTCGATCACCGCGAACGCGTTCGGCGCCTTCGCGCTCGCGAGTCCGGGCATCGCCCAGGGAACGGTCACCGCCGGCACGGCGACACTGCTCGTTCAGAACGGCACGATCAACGGCTCCGGCTCAATCCTGGTCGCAGCCGAAGCGAACGCGCAGTCCGACCAGTATGCCCAGGGTGGGACTTACCAGGGCGGGCAGGCCAACGTATTCCTGCAGGGCGGTACGATCGCCCCCCCGCAAATCCTCGTCAGCGCCAACGCCGACGCGGCGGAGGTCGGTGCGGGTCTCAACGGAACAGGTGGAAATGCGACCGGCGGCTTCGCGCAATTCCAGTCCAGCGCGGGCACGACCGGTGTGGCCAATGTCACCGTCGAGGCGCGGGGCTTGGGTGGCAACCTGCTCGGCACCGGAACCGCGGGCAACGGGACCGGCGGCCGCGCCAACATCGGCACCAATACCGGAGCGACGCTAAACGTTAGCGGAGCCGTTTCGCTGACCGCCGACGGAACGGGCGGCAGCGACATCGGCACCGGCGGTTCGGGCGTCGGCGGCCTCGGCACCGGCGGGATGGCCGAGCTCGGCACCTTCATGGGCGGGTCGCTCAACCTCTCCGGCGCATTGGACGCCTTTGCGCGCGGCTTCGGCGGGAATACCACGCGGACAGGCTTCGCTGCGGGCTCCGGTATTGGGGGAATCGCGCAAATTTATCACGACACCATGGGCACGATCGCGCTGGCCTCCAACGTCAACCTCAACGCCAGCGGAAGCGGCGGGACAGCGCTACTCTCGGGTGTGGCGGGCGCGCTTGGGCGCGGCGGCGAGGCCCGCACGATCCTCTACAATCCCGGCACCGCAACTCTGACCATTGGAGGGACGCTGTTCGCCGACGCCTCGGGCCAGGGCAGCGCGGGCAACAACGCCGACGGCGGGGCCGGTCAAGGCGGCAACGCTCGCATCGGCGCCGACGCGGCGGGCAAGACGATTTCGGTCACTGGCGCTGCAACGCTCATCAGTTCCGGCTTTGGCGGGAACAGCGCAGCCGCGCAGGCAGGGGCCGGTACCGGCGGGTTTTCGACGGTCAATTCGACCGACAGCACCGTCCGGCTGCAAGGAGGCGTTTCGCAGTTTGCGCACGGCTCGGCCGGCGCCAATCTCGCAGCGGGAGCCGGTGGCGCTGGCATCGGCGGTGGCGCACGGATCGAAACCTTCGGCACGTCCGGACTGATCGCGATCACCGGCAACGCGACTCTGTCGGCCGCCAGCTTCGGGGGCGCATCAAGCGCGGGCGCTGGTGGCAACGCTGGCCAAGCAATGAACACCGGTGCCGCCATTCGCGCCAACGCCGGTGCGATCACGGTTTCCGGCGGTGCCTCCATCGACGCAAGAGCGACCGGAGGCGGAGGTGGAGCGGCCGGCGGCAACGCGCAAGGCGGCTTCGCCAACGTGCGGGCGCTCGGCGGAGACGTGACCATCGGCAACGGGCTGACGACGGACGCTAGCGCGTTTGGCGGCGACGGTACCACGGGCGGCAACGCAACCGGCGGCACCTCGACGGTCGATGCCGGGAACGGCGATCTTTTGACCACCGACTTCGTCGGGGATGCTTCGGCGGAGGCTGGCAACGGCGGCTCTGGTGGATCGGGCGGCAACGCCACCGCGGGCGGCGTGTTCGTGATCGCCACCAGCGTCGCGGCAGGTCCAAGTACGGTCCAGATGAATTCGGCTTCCTTGACCGCCGATGCATTCGGCGGGTCGGGGGGTGCTGGAGCGACCTTGACCGGCGCGGTCGGCGGGGCGGGCGGCAACGCGACCGCGGGCAACGTCCAACTATTCGGAAGCGCTGGCAACGGTAAGCTTACCGTGGGCGGCGACGCCTTGCTCAGCGCCGAAGGATTCGGCGGCTCCGGCGGCAACGGCGCCGACGCTTCAGGAAGCGCGGGCGGCATGGGCGGGGCGGCCGGTAGCGGCACGGGCGGCCAGGCGCTGGCTGGTACCTTTAGCGGCACCGACATTCCGGCGCTCACCGGGTCGGCTTCCCTCGCCGATGTTACGCTATTCGCGGAAGGGTTTGGCGGCACCGGCGGCGGGGGCGGCTCCGGCACGACTGGTGGCTCGGGCGGCAACGGCGGCGCAGCCTTCGGCGGCGCTGCGACGCTTCAAAGTCGCGGGGTTCTTACAACTTACGCGACGGCAACGCTTGCCGCCGACTCCTTCGGCGGCAACGGCGGCCCGGGCTCGACCGCGGGCGTAGGCGGCAACGCTACCGTAGGGGATGCCGGGGGCATCGGCGTGTTCATCTCGAACCGCTTCAATCACCTCGACCAGCCCGGGTCGCTGAGCGGTGGCGATATCGTAGCCACCGCGATAGCGAGTGGCGGCGCGGGCTCAACAGCGGGAACCGGCTTCGTCGGCGACTCGGTCCTGAACTTCGTCGCCGATCACGCCACGGCGACTATTTCGAACCTGTCACTGATCGCGGGCGGCGATCAGGTGACCAGCAGCTCGCCATCGGTGCTCACACTTACCTCGGCGACTGTCGGCGTGCCGGGCAGCATGACGGTGGCCACCCCCGGTCTGCTAGCGGTGTCGCTCGACAGCGCTACCTTGAACGTCGGCAACCTGACGCTTTCGGCCGGCAACTTTGTGCTTCCGGCTGTCCGGCCGGCGACGCTGGGAACCATCAACGTCAGTAATGCGCTGTCGCTGTCTTCGACACTGGATTTCCTTGCTTATGCCAACTTCAACGTTGGTTTCGCGGGGTCGCTGTCGACCGGCGGCTCGATCCTCGCCGGCGACCTGATTTTCGGTGGTCCGCTCGACATCGCCGCGGGCGGTTCGATCACGACCGGCAACATCCAGGCCGCAGACGTCGCTCTCGCGGCCGGAACCACACTGGCGACGGGGGCCGTGACCACCGGAGGGAGTATAGATCTAGTAGCTGCAGGAACGATCACGACCGGGCAATTGACCGCTGGCGACACGGTCGAAGCCGATGCAGGCGGCGTCCTGACCATCGCGGGGGCGAGCGCGGGGATCGTCAATCCAAGCACCAATCCCCTGGCGGAATACAACGTCGGACTGCGTTCGCAGACTTCGGTGGTTGCAGGCGACGTTGCGGCGAGGGCCAACTTCGGGGTGTCTTCGCCCGGTTCGATCGCCGTCGGCAACGTCAACGTGGGACTAGCCTTCCTGGCCTTGCCGGGGACGAGCCTGACCACAGGCAGCATCACGACTGCGAACGTCGCCGGAGCCCGCGTCTACATCGCCAACAACTCGATGGAGGCGTTGGGCGGCCAGATTACGAGCAATTTCGATCCAGCACCGATCTTCGCTACGGCGCCGGTCGCGACGGGCGGACCGATTACGATAAGCGGACCGATCTCAACGACGATTCTCCAAGCGAACACGCAGCAGTCACTAAACATTTCGGGAGCGATCACCGCACCTGGCGTCGCGGTGCTGATAGCGGGAACGACGTTGGGCACGGCGGACATTACCGTGGGCGACCGCACGATCCTGGCCGCGGGCGGAAATATCACGCTGGGCAACGTGAACGCCGGGATCACGATTCCTTCGGGTGGCCTGCGCAAGATCGCCATTGGCAGTTCTACTGGAACCGTAGCCACCGGTAACGTTGCGGCGGGTTTCGACCTTGGCATCCAGGCCGGGGGCGGGATTTCCACCGGGACCTTGATGGGGCGTCAGATCCTGCTGCTGGCGGGAAGCAACGTTAGTACAGGGCCGATCTCCGCAGTGGTTGGCACCCAGCCGATCGGACAGGTCTACGTCGGCAACTTCTCGATGGCCAACTCGGCCTCGAACGTGTTCCTCCAGTTTCAGTCGCCGACCACCGGACCCTTGCCCATCTTCGCGCTAGATCCGGTACGCACAGGTGGATCGATCACCTTCGGCGGGGCGGTCCAGGCGGGTAATGTCAGTGCCGCAGCCGGTCAGGCGTTCACCGCCTCGGCGATTACGGCAGGCAACTACATTCGGGTCGATGCGGGCGGCCTTGCCTCGATCAACGGCGCATGGCGTTCGCCCAGCATCGACGTGGTTTCGGGAGATATCGCTATCGCCGCGACGGGTTCGCTCGATGGACTGTCGGCCACAGGCGAAGTTCTCCTCGCCTCGACGAATGCCAACGGAATGTTTGTCGGAGACGGGCTGGCACCAGGCAGCGGCTATGCCCTCAGTAACGACGAATACTCGCGCGTGCGCGCCGGCGAGGTCGATGTCGTCGTGACCGACATTGCCGGCCTCGCCACCGATCTGACGGTCGGCACGCTGACGATCAACGCCAGCCAACTGTACGGCGCCAACGGCGTTGCCCTGTTCGCCTCGGGTGATCGGACGACCCAGACTCCCAGCGGAATCGTGCGGATCGCGGGCGCGGTGACCGCCACTGGATTTGCCCCCACGACCGAGATCGACTTGCTCTCTGGCACGGTGGAAATCGAGACGGTGAGTGGATCGCTCAAGGTCGACTCTGGTTCCCCAGGCTCGCTCGGCGGGCTGGTGTTCATCGATGCCGACAACATCCACGTCGCCAGCGCCCCGATATTGACCAAGCTGCGCGCCGATCCGCTCTATGCCGGCCATATCGACGAGTTGAACGCACCCGCCGCAACGCAGCGGCCCGACGGCGTGTTGAACGCGCTGGGGTTCGAGATCAGCATCGGGAAGACGTTCTACGTTCAGAACACCGGCACGCGCGCGGTTCCCGCCGGGTTCCTGACGACTTTCGACAACACCGATGTCTTCGCGTCGACACCGCCCCCGACGGGCGGCGTGGAAATCGTGATAAATGGCCAGTTTCAAACGTCGACGGGTACGGTGACCGGGAAGGCGGCGTTCGATCAGATCATCGCCGACCCGACTCCCGACAGCGAGCAATTCGCCGGGTTCAGCAGCAACAGTCAGATCAACGGTTGCGTGTTTCTGAGCGGCATATGCACCGTCACCCAAAGCGATCCGGTCGCCGCATTGTCGAGCGAAATCACGGTCGTCACCAATGCGACGCTCGACGAGTCACCGGTCGCCCCCGCGGCGGACGATGCCGACGAGGGTGAGGACGTCTCGAGCGACAAGGACGACGAGGATAGCAAATCGGATGAAGGTTCTTCGCCGATAGCCCCACCGACGCCGTTGATCAGCACCCGCGCGCTCGATGGCGAAGTCAATGTCGTCGAGCCGGTTTCGGGGGCGGGCAACCCCGCGCTGTTCGGGTCCGCTGTCGACGAAGCCACCGTTCAGGGAGAGAAGCCGTGACCGCTCGCACCCTTCGCGGCAGCGCGTTGACCGCGCTCGCCTTTGTGATCAGCCTGCCTACGCCGGCGGCGGCGCAAGCGACTAGTCCGATTTCAGTGCGGAACAGCTTTCGGATCGGCTCGTCGGGCGTCGCCTGCACCGCGCAGAACGCGCCGCTCGATCCGCGTCTCAAGAATATGTTCGATCGCGCCTATCGTCTGAGCTGCCGAGATGCGGCCGGATCGATCGGCAGCTTGATCGCGGTACGCCGTGCGGTAGTGGTAGGCGCCGAGCCGAGCAGCACGACCGGCCTAGACCTGGCCTGCGGTGCGACGGACAAGACCACGCTCGATGGCCTAGGCGCGGTAGATGCGTTGACTTGCCGCGATTCCCGCTCGAACGTCGATTACCGGCGCTATGCAGTTCAGCGGGGCGGCGTTTCCTATCTTGTCGAGGGACTTGCCGGTTACGATCCGGCGCTGCGTCTGGCGCTCGCCACTGTGGTAAACGACCGTGCGCAGAACGGCGAAATCCGCGTCGCCACCACCGAAGTCAGTGATCCGGCCGCGTTCGCCCGCGTGCAGGCCGGACTGCTCGAGGCTAGCGACGCCCGCGACGAAGCCTATAATCGGAACAACGGCGGACGCTTCGCTGAATCGGCCGAGTTCTTCGAGACAATCGCCGCGCGCGACCGGAGCAATCCGGGGCGATTGGCCGAAGCGCTCGCCAACCAGGGCCTGCAGCAGTCCAATTTGGGTAATTTCAAGGGCGCCGACGATCTGTTCGGCGAGGCAAACCGCCAGATCGCGCGCGGCGACGGGGTCACTCAGCGATTGCTGCGCAATTATCGCGCAATCAATGCACTCAACCAGCGTCAGTCGCTGCGCGCGCTCGAGGTTCTGTCCGAGCCTGTCGCTGCGGTGAGCGAGAACTTCGCGGAGGACGCGCTGCGCCAGGGGATTATCGACAGCCCGCTGGCCGATCAGATCAACCGCGAAAACGTCGCCCTGCAGCGCCTCGGCGGGATCGATCCCGGCCTGAGCGCGAGCGAGCGGGCCCAGATTCTCGACGCGCAGGCGCAGATGCTCAGCGGGATCGCCAACCGTCAACGTGGCCGCCTCGACGATGCCACGCCATTGCTCAACGATGCCCTGCGGGTCATCGACGAGGTCCGCGAAGGACGCGTCGTCTCGACCGGGTTTCTTCGCTCGGAAATACAGATCGAACTGGCGCTGATCGCGGAGGCACAGGGCCGGGGCAGCGATGCGCTCGCATCGTTGGACAAGGCGATCGCGGCGATCGGAGCGGCCTATCCCAGTTCGCCCGCGTTGTTGGCGGCACAGGCGCGCAAGGCCGCCTACCTTCGCCGTAGCGGCGACGCCACCGGCGCGCGTGCGCTGTATGCGCAGGTCGTTGCCGCCGCGCCGGCCATTCCCGATTCGGGATCGACCCTGCGGACGATGCTGAGTCCCTATTTTGCGCTGCTCGCCGGTGACGGTGGCGCGGATGCGGCCAAGGACCTGTTCGCCGCTTCGCAAGTGCTCCAGCGCCCCGGCGTGGCGCAGACTCAGGCGATCCTCGCGCGCGAACTGTCCGAAGGCAACGACGAAGCTTCGTCGCTGTTCCGCCTGTCGGTCGCGCGGACCCGCGAAGTCGCCCGCCTCGAGGCTGACGTGGCGCGGATGAGCGCAAACGAAAAGCCGACGCCGCAGGACATCGAGAATCTTCGGGTTGGGCGAGAAACGCTAAACTCGCTTAAGCAGGATCAGGTTGCCCTCACTTCGAAGCTGTCGGCATTCCCGCGCTACAACGTGCTCGCTCCGCAAAGCCTGGCGATCGGCGATCTCCAAAGCGCGTTGCGACCGGGCGAGGGCTATTACAAGCTGATGGTCGTCGCCGACGACATCTACGCGCTGTTCGTCACCGCGGATTCGGCGCGGGTCCTGCCGATCCCAGGCAAACTCGCAGGACTTGAGCAGGACGTGCAGGTTCTGCGCGACAGCATCGTCAAGGTCGAGAACGGCGAACAGGTCAATTACCCGTTTGATGTGGTCCGCGCCCGGCAGCTCTATACCAAGCTGTTCGGCGGTATCGACGGCGACGTCCAGGGCCTCAAGCACCTGATCTTCGAGCCTGACGGGCCGATGCTGCAACTGCCCCCATATCTGCTGGTTACAGCCGACCGCGGGGTCACTGCCTACCAGGCGCGGATGAAGCGTTCCGACGGCGATGCGTTCGATTTCACCGGGGTGGACTGGCTTGGCCGCGGCCGCGAAGTCTCGATCGCGGTGAGCCCGCGCGGGTTCCTCGACATTCGCGCGTTAAAGCCTTCGACGGCAACGAAGAACTATCTGGGACTTGGGCACAACGCGGTGCCCGCGACGCGTCCGGTGGGTGCCGTGGCGACCGAATGCGATTGGCCAATCGAGACGTGGCAGTCGCCGATCTCGCCCGACGAGCTCTTCTTTGCCCAAGGCAAGCTCGTTCGCGGCGGGGGCGATGTCCGCACCGATGCCCAGTTCACCGACAGCGCGCTGCTGGCCGACTCCACGCTAGACCAATATCGCGTGCTCCACTTCGCCACGCACGGCCTCGTCACCGCGCCTCGGCCCGGTTGCCCGGCACGGCCGGCGCTGGTGACGTCGTTCGGCGACAGCGGTTCGGATGGCCTGCTGACCTTTCGCGAGATCTTCGACCTCAAGTTGAACGCCGACCTGGTGATACTCTCGGCGTGCGATACCGCGGGGATGGCGACCGTTGGCGCATCGCGCGACGCTGGCGTCACCACTGGCGGCAACTTCGCGCTCGACGGCTTGGTCCGGGCCTTCGTCGGGGCGGGGGCGCGGTCGGTGATCGCCAGCCATTGGCCGGTGCCCGACGACTACGACGCCACCAAGCGGTTGATCGGTGGTCTGTTGGACGCCGCGCCGGGCGTGCCGATCGCGGCGGCGCTGGAGCAGGCGCAGGAAAAACTGATGGATGACCCGCAGACTTCGCACCCGTTCTACTGGTCGGCGTTCATCATCCTGGGCGATGGGGCCAAGCCTCTGGTCCCGACGAACGTCACTGCGTCGGGCGCATCGGCTCTCCCAGTCGCACGATAACTGCTGCCACGCGCAGTCGGTTCAGGCCATAGCGTGGGCGAAGCTGCTCGAAAGCAGTTCCTGCTGCACGATCGCCGCAAGATCGCGCAGCCGATCGCGGTCCTCGTCGGTGAAATCGCGGGGGCGTCCGTCGATCACGCATAGCGTGCCGGCGCAAGTGCCGTCGCTCATGAAGATCGGCGCGCCGGCGTAGAACCGCACATAGGGCGGACCCGAAACCACCGGATTATCGGCGAAGCGGTCGTCGCGCAGTGCGTCGGGGATCACCAGCATCTCGCGTTCGGCGACCGCGTAGGCGCAAAACGAGACCTCGCGCGACGATTCCTTGATATCGGTACCGACGCACGACTTGAACCACTGGCGGTTGGCGTCGACCAGCGAGACGAGCGCGATGGGTACGTCGAACAAGGCCGCGGTGACGCGGGTCAGGCGATCGAACCGTTCCTCCGCGGGCGTATCGAGCAGCCCCAGTGCGTGCAACGCGGCGAGGCGTTGGAGCTCGTCGGGCGGGATGGGGGCGGGTACCCATTTGAACTGATTGCGGAGCAGGGCGGTGCGCATCCGCGCGCGGGCGAACTCGCGCGAGAACGGCCGCTTGAGCCAGTCCGCGCCCTTGGGCAGGTTCAGCTCGCGCGGCTTGGTCTGGTCGCTCACGACGATCACCGGTGGCACCGATTCGAGCCCCGAAGTGGCGCGTTCGATGGCGTCGAGGATACTCTCGTCGGGTGCGAGGCTATCGGCCTTGACCACCACCAGGCCGACTGCGGTCTTGGTCAAGCCGCCGCCGCCTTCGCCTTCGGCCTCGTCTAGGATTTGCAGGCCCTCGTCGATCAGGCCGAGGTGGAGCGGATCGTTGAGCGCGGGCGCCTGGCCGACGATGCGGACCACCGGGATGCGGGTCGGCAGGGGCTTGGGCGCGGGCGCCTTCGCGGTGGGGGCGGCGCCCGGAACCTTGCCTTCGCAAGTCACCTCGAGAATCATCCCCTCAGCCGCACCGATCACTTCAAGGCGATCGTTGGCCGGCGCTGCGGCGCGCAATTCCTCAAGTATCGCGTCAACCTGGGCGTCGGTGCGGGTCGGGTCGTAGTGGGTCAACGCCAGTTTGCGGACCCCCGCCTCGCGGCACATCTGCACCGCATATTGCGGCGTCGAGTGGCCCCAGCCGACCTTGCTCGCATATTCCGCGGGGGTGTATTGTGCGTCGTGGATTACCAGGTCGGCGCCAGTGAACCACTCGCTGTGTTCGCGGTCCTGACCATGAATCGTCCCTTCGCCATCGGCAAGCTCGTGCGAATGGGGTTCGTGGTCGCACGAATAGACCATCGTCGCGCCGTTGCATTCCAGCTTGTACGACAAGGTCAGCGCGGGGTGGTTCAGAAACCGCGTGGTGATGCGCACGTCGCCCAGGTCGAAGGTCTGCTCGACCAGATCGCGATAATCGACCTTCGCGCCGAAGGCATCGAGCGTCACCGGGAAATAGGTGAACTCCATCTGTCCGGCGAGGGTTTCGCGAAGCGTGTCGCCAAACCCACGCGGGGCATAGAATGTCCAGGCGTTGCCCGGCACGAACAGCGGGGCGAAAAACGGAATTCCCTGGATGTGATCCCAATGGGTGTGGCTGATGAGGATCGAGCCTTCATTCCCGGTCAAACGGTTCTTCAGGATGTGCTGGCCCAGATCGTGGGCGCCGGTTCCGCAATCGATGATGATCATCGTGCCGCCAGGCGAAGTAACCTGAACGCAGGACGTGTTGCCGCCATAGCGCACGGTGTCTGGGCCTGGCTTGGCTATCGAGCCCCGCGTTCCCCAGAAGCGGACCTGCATGCGTTCCCCCCGCCTAATTATGGTCGCACCATGCGACAAAATTCGTTCGTCCGCCAGTCATACGAACGATCCGCTCTTACAGGATGGAAATCAGGCCGTTTGTGATCCGTCGCACTGGACGATCAGGGTGTCCCAAGCCGGGAAAATGAAATGGCTCCCCGAGTTGGAAAGTGGAGCCATTCCCGCGTTGTCCCAGCAGGTCCTTGAAAGCGCCTTTTTCCGCCAAAATACGTGCCTTTTACCCCCGGGACCGTCCGACATAATCCGTTGACGTCCCGCTCAAGCCCGCCCACAGTGTGGGAACGAATGTTGGTCCGGACTGGTTCGAATCCACATTCTTCGAACGGACGGTTGCAGACAGTTGACCCCGATGGGGGCTCGGGCACAGGGGCGGCGGCAGATAAAAAGTTATGGGCAACCTGACCGCCCTGACCGTGAAAAACGCGAAAGGACCTAGGGTCTATTCCGACGGGGCGGGACTGCTCCTGCGGGTCAAGGCAAGCGGGGCCAAATCGTGGGTGCTGCGCGTCCAGCACGCCGGCCGCCGCCAGGACGTCGGCCTTGGCGCGCTTAGCGACCTCACCCTGGCCGAGGCGCGCGAAAAGGCGGCCGCGCTGCGCAAGCTCGCGCGACAGGGCAAGGATCCGCTTGCCGCGCGCGACTTTGTTGAGCCAACGGTCCCGACCTTCGCCGAGGCGGTCGACAAGGCGCACGCCGAGCTCGGCAAGGGCTGGGCGGATAAGACCGCGATCGCCTTTAAGGCCTCGCTCGAGCAGCACGCGCTCCCGACGCTGGGCTCTAAACGGGTGGACGAGATTGGCAGCGAGCACGTCATCGCGGCGCTCGCACCCATCTGGACCGAAAAACCGCAGCAGGCACGCAAGGTGCGCCACCGCATCCAGCAGGTGCTGGCGTTCGCCAAAGCCAAGGGCTGGCGGTCCGAGCGCCCTCCCGATCCCGCCGAGGTGCGCCGCGGCCTCGCGCGCCAACCGCGTTCACAGGGGTTCGCCGCGGTACCCTACGCTGAGGTCCCCTCGCTGGTTGCTGGCGAGCTCGACAAGGTCGAGTCGTCCGCGCGGCTCGGGCTTCTTTTCGCCATACTCACCGCTGCGCGCAGCGGCGAGGTGCGCCAGGCCACATGGGCGCAAATCGATCGCGAGGCGCGCACCTGGTCGCGCCCCGCCGAGGTGATGAAGTCGAGCGTCCCGCATGTCGTCACTCTCAATTCTGCCGCGCTCGCCGTGCTCGACCGCGCGGCGCGGTTCGGAAGTGAGGGGCTCCTGTTCCCGGCGGCGCGTCAGGGCCCGCTCTCGGACATGAGCCTTGCAAAGATGCTGCGCAACGCCGGCCGCAGCGAAACCGTGCACGGGTTCCGCTCGAGCTTCCGCGACTGGGCGGCGGAGAAGATGCCGCAGGTCCCGGCGATGGTCGCCGAGATGGCGCTCGCCCACAGCGTCGGGACCGCCACCGAGAAAGCCTACCTGCGCAGCGACCTGCGCGCGCTCAGGTTCAAGCTTATGGACGCTTGGGGCAAGTTTGCAGCGCCAAACCTGAATGCTAGCCAGCAACGGTCGCGTCGTGGTGAATGACGACGGTTCGCCTCCGTCCATCGGCCCGGTCGGCGCGTTGAACAATGGCGACCTTGAAGGGTTCGCTCGCTGGCTCAAGGCCGGTTGCGAGCTGGACGACGAACTTCGCAGCCTGTTGGTGCAAATGATTCGCCGCGATCCGGAGGCGCGCTACCACTTGTTCAGCAAAGGGCGCCGACCTGGCGAAAAGGGCTCGCTGCAAGACGCCAGACTGGACCATCGCACGATAGAGATCGGGATTTACGTCGAGCGCACTGCGCGCGACCGTCCTGATACACCGATCGGTGACATCATCGATGCAGCCGAGACCAGGTTCGGCGTCGGTACCACCGTCGTCACCGATGCGCGCACCACCGTTCGCAAGCTGCTCGCCGGCGATATCGAGGACTGCGGTCTCCGCCTGGATCCGGCCCCGCATTGGATGGAACTCGCGCTCGCATTCCCCGAGCTGGAAATCCGCTCGCTAAGCCACAGGCGGCGGACGGCGGAATAGGACTCGTGCGTTAATTCCATCACCGTCCAAAACACCACGAGGGACGGTATGACCCACTCACTGCTTCGCCTGCCGGCCGTAATCAACCGCACAGGACTTTCCCGGTCGCGGATCTATTCACTCTTGGGAATGGGGAGATTCCCAGCCCCCGTAAAACTCGGCGGCCGCGTGGTGGCCTGGCCCGACAATGAAATCTCCGAATGGATTAGTCAGCGCATCGCGGAGCGCGACGCGAGTGAGATGTCGGATGGTTGAGATTGCCATCGAGGAAGGGTTTTCACTGCTTGTTGCCCCACAGTCGCGCCTTGCTAGCCTGGTCTGGTCATCGCGTGTCGAACTGCTCAAGCAAGCCGCTGACGCAATTCTCAAGGCGAAGGATCGCTCGAGCTCATTCCGCGAGTGGTTTGATCGGACGATTGACCGCAGCGACCTGACAGCCAACGAGGACGAAGACGATCTGCTGTTCTCGTATCTTCAGTGGTGCCGGCTGCAGGGCGTTTCCCGCGACGAGCGCCAGCCCCACGCGCGCTTTGCCCGAAGCCTCACAAAGATCGGCTTAGCGCCTTCGCGGGACAGCAACGGGCGAGTCACTAGAACCGGCTGTCGCCTGATTAAACCCGCGCTCGCGATCGACTCGATCTGCGCCGAAGCGCACGTGAGGCAATTCCTTTCGGAGTGCGCCGCCGAGTTTGCGCCCGAGAGCGCGGCACGAACCAAGTCCTCTGTGCTCTACGACGCCTATCTCGGGTGGGTCTCGAGCACCGCGGCGAAGCCCATGAGCAACAAGCGGTTCGTACAGGCGCTGAACTTGATCGGGTTCACGAGGCGGCACTCAAACGGCACATTTTGGCAGGGAATCCGTTTGCGCGACAACCTAACAAACGACTTGGGTAATGCTCGATAAAATACTAAATAGAAATGATACTTCCGTTCTCCTTTCCTATAGCTTGCCCTCCTTCGCCCACTGGGTGGATAGCCGTGTTGCTGTGGGTTTGGATGGGAGATTACCCAATATTCGTATTGGTTTATGGGGAATTGGATGGGTCGGAGCTCGAATTCTGCATCCTCCTGCCAGTAAAAGCAGACTGCATTTCCGTACGGGAGTTACCTCAATCTGAGTTCCACCGTTCCACTAGCTCTCATTCCACTCGAGGAGAGTGGACGCAAAGTCTTGTAATAAAGCCGCTCGGTCGAACATCACTCGCGAAGAATTCCCCTCCGAGTCCCCAAAACCGCGCTGTCGAAGATACTTCCACTGGAGCGCAAACGATGGCGGAAATGGGCCGATTTGGCGGTTCTCGCTGGATTGTCATAAAGATCAGCGAGGCTCAAAACTCATCGAAATGCGGCGCGATAGGACCCAACCGACCGCCACCGCCACGATGCAGCGAAAAATATCCAAGTTTGCCGCAACAGGAAAGCGGCACAGCCGTCAGTGCCCCTGCAGAAGGAGCCTACCTTTCGCAGCTGAAGGGGAGGGGGGTGGTCAAAAGTCTGGGCAGGGTCGGCCCGGTAACCGCCTACCCCGCCATTCGGAGATTTTTTTCGTGGGAATGGAGATTTTGGAGGGCGCGACTGACCTTTTCGGACTGCCGTTCCTGCCGTCGCGCGAAAGGGCGTCCCCCGAGAACCAGAGTGATTGGGAAAAATCCAATCTAATCAATCTATAGTTCGCTTACGGAGCTAGCCGATCGAGATCGCGCGGGTGCTCGGGATCTGCAAGCCCACGTTCCACGGGCATTTTTTACCGGTCCGCCTGCGCTGCTGGTCGTGCCCCCGGGCGTGGTGTAGCTCGGCGGTAGCGTAGCTGACCGGCCGCGCGCTCCCCAAAGCGCTGTAGCGGGCGGTCAGCTGCGCGGGTGGTCATCGGCGACTTCTGGTAAGGTTGGTTTGCCAATCAATCTTACGGAGACAACCGATGACCGAGGACAAGATGGACCTGCGCGCGCTGTTGGGAAAGAGCCCGGATGCGGACTTTCTGCGCGACATGATTGGATTTGCCGCCGAGCGCCTGATGGAGCTCGAGGTCGGCGAGCGGACCGGCGCAGGCTACGGCGAGAAGAGCGCTGCGCGACTGGCGCAACGAAACGGGTACCGCGACCGCGACTGGGAGACGCGGGCTGGCACGGTCGAGTTGCGGATCCCCAAGCTCAGGACGGGAAGCTACTTCCCCTGCTTCCTCGAACCCCGGCGGCTGTCCGAGAAGGCGCTGACCGCGGTCATCCAGGAGGCCTATATCCAGGGAATCTCGACGCGCTCGGTCGACGACCTGGTCAAGGCAATGGGGATGAGCGGGATCTCCAAGAGCCAGGTCAGCCGGCTGTGCCAGGAGATCGACGGCCGGGTAAAGGCCTTCCTCGAGCGGCCGCTCGAGGGAGACTGGCCGTATCTCTGGATCGACGCCACCTACGTGAAGCAACGCCAGGCCGGACGCATCGTCTCGGTCGCGGTGATCGTCGCGGTGGGCGTCAACTCCGATGGCCGCCGCGAGGTGCTGGGCATGGCGGTCGGCCCATCCGAAGCCGAGGTGTTCTGGACCGACTTCCTGCGTTCGCTCGCGCGGCGCGGCCTGCGCGGCATCAAGCTGGTCATCTCGGATGCGCATGAAGGCATCAAGGCGTCGGTCTCGCGCGTGTTCAGCGCCACCTGGCAAAGATGTCGCGTTCACTTCGCCCGCAACGCGCTGGCACATGCCGGCCGAAGCGGGCGCCGGGTCGTCTCGGCGTTCATCGCCACCGCCTTCGCCCAGGAGAGCGCCGAGGACGCCAAGGTCCAGTGGCGCAAGGTCGCCGACCAGCTCCGGCCCACGGTCCCCAAGCTCGCTGCGCTCATGGACAACGCCGAGCAGGACGTCCTCGCCTACATGAGCTTCCCGGCCCAGCACCGCACCAAGCTCCACTCGACCAACCCGCTCGAGCGTCTCAACGGCGAAATCAAGCGACGCACCGACGTTGTCGGGATCTTCCCCGATGAGGATGCCATCATCCGTCTCGTCGGCGCGATCCTGCTCGAGCAGAACGATGAGTACGCGGTCCAGCGCTGCCGCTACATGACACTGGAAAGCGTCGCCCAATTAGGCGATGATCCCCTGGTCAAGCTGCCCGCAATGGCCGCCTGACCAATCCGGCCTTGACCGGAGATCGCCAGGGCTACGCCGGCGAACCTACACCACGCGGTGGGGCACGATCGCGCTGCTACGCGCCGCTGCAGATGCGCGAACTTCAACTGGCGGACTCACCCAGCTCGCGGCTTAAGTGGCGGCTAAGAGGAACCCGGTTGCAAGCTTAGTCCGCTTTGCGCCTTCATTGCTGTCGTCCGGCCCCGAAATTGCGGATCCCGAAAGCGGCCGTTCCCTACCGGTCGGTCGGAGATTCAGGCTGTGTCGGAGGCGAAGAGCTTTATGAGCTCTTTTTTGAGGATCTTCCCGCTCGCGTTTCGCGGAAGTAGCCCGTGCAGGAAAATCACACGGACAGGCGTCTTAAAGGCTCCCACCCTTTCTCGTACCCAGTTCTGAAGCTCCCCCGGGTCCATGGATCTGCCTTCAATCAGATGCACGACCGCAGCGGGCAACTCGCCCGCAACCTTGTCGGGCAGGGCGACCAGTGCGGCATCGCCGACCCAGGGATGTGAGTAGAGGGCATTTTCAATTTCAATCGAATAGATGTTTTCGCCGCCGCGGATGATCATGTCACGCGCGCGATCCACTATGTAACAAAATCCCTCTTCATCGAGACGGGCGATGTCGCCGGTGCGGACCCAGCCGTCAACGAACGTCGCGGCGGTATCGTCCGGACGGTTCCAATAGCCGCGGACAACCTGTGGGCCTTTCGCCCAGAGTTCCCCAATCGCACCGACGGGAAGGTCGGTTCGACCGTCCTCGGCAACGATGCGCAGTTCGGCCACGGGAACGGGCGGACCGCAACTTTCTGGTCGCTCCAAGTAATCTTCCGCGGCGTGACTGGTGACGGTCGCCATGGTTTCGGTCATGCCCCAGCCGTTCGCGGGCATCGCGCCAAACTCCTCCCTAATGCGGCGCACCAGTTCGGGCGCGGCAGGTGCACCGCCGTAGCCGATGGAATCGAGGCTCGAGAGGTCGAAGCGGTGCCGTTCGGGATGCTCGAGCAGCTGCCAGGCGATCGTCGGAACGCCCCCGTGGCTTGGACCTTTTCGCGCTCGATGATTTCCATGGCCTCGAGCGCGTCCCACTTGCGCATGTAAATGCTCGTGTGCCCCGCGGCCGTCGCTCCCATCAGATTGGCGCTGCACGCGGTAACGTGAAAGAGCGGGGTAATGATCAACCCAGTCCGGGGTGAAGGCGAGGGCAACGGCTCACCGCGCCGCCGGACCGTTCGGGCCGCGACATAGGAAGCCGAGACGATATTGGTCATGATGTTGCGGTGCGAGCCGATCGCTGCCTTAGGTAAGCCCGTCGTCCCGCTGGTGTAGAACAGGGTCGCATCATCCTCGGGGGAAAGCGGCGTGTCCGGGAGCGGGTCGTCGGGAAGCATATCCCAGGCGGACGGCGGACCCAATAGGCTCTCGAGCGATTCGTATTTGGCCGAGGAAGTGGCTTCGCCGCGGAAGACGACGACGGTAGCAACCCTTGGGTTTCGGGCGCAATGCGGCGCGATCAGAGTCCACCGCGTGCCATCTACGACAAGTGCAACGGCGCCGGAGTCCGAGAGCCCATAGACCAGTTCCTCCGCGGTCCACCAAGCGTTGAGCGGCACCACGACCGCGCCAAGCGACGTGATCGCGAAAAACGCGACCGGCCATTCGGGCGCGTTCGATGCGCACAGCGCGACACGATCGCCCTTGCCAATCCCACGCGCACTCAGGAACCGTGCCAGCGACGCGATCGCGCGATATTGCATTTCGAAGGTCACGCGGTCGTCGCCGAAAACGGTTGCAAGTCTTTCACCGTGGCCACGCGATGAGCAGACAAGTTCGCGGATTGAAGGGGGCGCGTGCTTCCAGGTACGGGTCGGAATTCCGCGGATGGAAAGCGTCTCCATCTCGAAAGGCGATCCAGGCTGACAGAGTTCGCTCTCGATTGCTTCGAGCGAGGCGGCAGGCCAGGTCATGCGTCGCCGGCTGCTGTGCGAGGTCCGCGGCTCTCGATCATCACCCCGCAACCGTTAAGGCCCATCGCCAAGGCGGTGTAAGCGCCAACCGTGAATACCGCGTCCATAGCGCCCTCGAGCTCAAGCCGCGTGCACAGGTCCTTCCATACCGAGGACGATACAGTTGCATCGCGCTCAAGTTCGTCGGCGGCGCGTACGGCAAGATCAAGATCAGGATCCCCGGTAGCCTCACTCAGCTCGATCGCCGCGATCTCGGCGTCGCTTAGTCCCACGGAGCGACCGATGCGAACATGATGGTGCCATTCATACGCACATCTGCGGTTGGCTGCGGCGCGCAGGATCAGCGCCTCGCGCATGCGTGGCGGAACCCGGGATCCCTGCATGGTATAGACGCCGAAATCACGCCATGCCCGCAACAGCGGGAGATGGCGGACGAGCACTCCGAAAATGTTGTGAAAGCGCCCCTTGGCATCGCTGAACGGCGCGAGAAAGGTTCGTTGCTCGTCGCTCAGTTCCTCCGGCCGCAGGGGCTGCACACGGCCTTCAATCATCGCGGCTCTCCCTCTATTCCAAATGTGGTGCCAGCCAAGCGAAGCTAGTGGAAGCATCGCCGAAATTGATTGTGCGAATAGCCGCTATTGCGGATTTCCATCCCCGGCATGAGCGCCAGAGGCTATTCGGGGCGGCGCAGGGAGGGCGCTCATGCGGCTCAAGGACAAGATTGCGATCGTGGTCGGAGCCGGACAGACCCCCGGCGACACGATCGGAAACGGGCGAGCGACGGCGCTGCTATTCGCTCGCGAGGGCGCAAGCGTACTGCTTGTCGATCGGGATGAAGGCTCGGCTGCCGAGACGATGGCGATGATCGCGAACGAGGGAGGCATCGCGAGCACGCTGCGCGCCGACATCACGAGCGAAAATGATTGTGCCGCAATCGCGGCCACCTGCATCGAGCACTACGGGCGGATCGACATCCTTCAGAACAACGTCGGGATCGGGCTCGGCGATGGGGGAGTGTCGTCGCTCGAAGCCGACAACTGGGACACGATCATGGCGGTCAATCTTAAGGGGATGTGGATGACCTGCAAGTACGTCATCCCGCACATGCGCAAGGCGCGCGCCGGGGCGATCGTCAACATTTCCTCGGGAGCGGCCGTGATGGCGGTCGCGGCGATCGCCTATAAGGTTTCCAAAGCAGGCGTGAACGCGCTCACACATGCAATTGCCTGGGGCAATGGCAAGTACGGGATCCGCGCCAACACAATCATGCCCGGGCTGCTGGACACCCCGATGGCAATTGAATCCCACCACATCGGGACCGGAAAGGATCGCGACCAACTACGTGCCGAGCGCAATGCCGCCGTACCCCTTGCCAATCGCATGGGCACCGCTTGGGATACCGCATACGCATCGCTCTTCCTCGCCTCCGACGAAGCGCGGTTCATCACGGGTGTCGTCCTGCCAGTGGACGGGGGGCAGGCCGCGCGTATCGGGTTCTAGGGAAGCCTGGGCGCCGCGCGGGGCGCATAGTCGGGCGCGGGGCCGAAGAATATCACCCCGTCGCGTTCGATGGCGATGGACTCGATGCGGGGGAAACGCCCTTGTCCATCGTCGCGTACCCGCCACCGCTGAGTGTTGCGGCTGATCGCGCCCGAACCGTCGGGAAACAGCGCCTGGGATTTCATGATCACGCGCAGTAGACCTTCGTCTGCCTCCACGGCGATCTCCGCAATGGCGTGTTCGCTGGCGACCACCGAAGCCAGGCGTACGGTTACCCACCCATCGACCGCTTCCAGCGATTGCAGTGGGGGATCGACAAGATCGAGTGCAAAGCTCGGAGCAAGCAGCTCATGGAAGGGTACGGGATCGCGCGACGGGTTTTCGACCAGCGAGAAGAAGTAGTGGACGAGGCCGCGCACGCGCGCATTGAGCACGGCGGCGGCGCCTGTCCTGGTCCGAGGTTCGGAACCGAGTTCCGCGCGCAGTTCGAGGATCTGAGGTAAGTCGGCAGGACAGGCGGAGGCCACACCGCGGATCAGCCCGGCGGGCGCGAGTGCACTGTTCGGGCCTTCCCCCTCGCCCAATCGTGCCGCGAAAATCCAGGTCCCGTCGTCCGCCAAGGCGATTTCGCACCCGGTAATCCGGCTACCGCCCAGCAACCGTGCCAGGCTCGCGATCGCGGACGGGTCCAAGCCCGGGCCGGCGCCCTCTACGGCGAACTCGGCGGCGTGGTCGGCTTCGGACGCCGCCAGCAGACGGTAGAGCTGCGCCGTCAGCGCATGGACGATGTAGCTGCGACGCAAGCGTTCCTCGGGAACGAGGTCGGTGGGAGCCATTGGCGCGGGTCCTTTAGGTCGGCTGGCCGCCAGCTCAGCCGAACGGCAGCAACTTTTCGATACGCATGTACTTCTCGCCGGTCTCGACCATGATCCAGGTGAGCGGCTGATGGGTTTCGATCCGCGCGCCGTTGAGGGTTTCGGCGCGCCAGTCGAACTGGGCGACGGTCTCGTAGCGATCGTTTTCGAGGGGCTTGATGGCGAAGTGTTCGAGCTTGTGCAGTCCATAGCGGAACAGGGCCGGGGCGGTCGCGAACCACTCCGCGAACGCCGCGTGGGTGCGAATGGCGTTGTCGTCGATGGTGTCGCTGCCGGCGACCGCTTTGCGCAGGGCATTGACGTCGGTCAGTGCCGCGCCGCCAGCACTCTCGTCGCGCTTGCTGGCGACTAGGCCGTGCAGCTCGAGGTCGTCCGCGAGCAACTCGCCGATGGTGCCGAACCGGCCGCTCAGCGAATCCATGTGCGCCTGGAACTGGACGATCGTCGCGCGCCCGCGGTTCTCGCGATAGGATCCGCGAAACGGTTCCTCGGCCATGGTCGGCCCGCGCTCGGCATCCACCGCGGAGATAAGCAGCCCACCTCCGGTGGCGCGCATCAGCGAGACCCGGGCAGTTTCGTGCCAAGCGGTCGCCGGACCGCCGACGGCCTGCCGTTGGACCGTGTAGCTTGCGGCAAGCTCAAGCGTGCTCTCGCCGCACCAGGATACTCGAACATCGTCATAGGCGAGGTGGTGCGCGGACCATCGCATCGCCCGCGCGCGGGCGAGCTCCGTCAGCAATTGCGCCGGGTGCGAGGCGTCGATGCCCGGAAGGCGCAGCGCCGCCGAAGCGGCGAACAGCCCCTCCCAATGGGCCCCCATGTCGCTCGCTCCCGGCGCATCGATTACGCCCCACAGTCGATAGAGCAGGGCGCAGGCGGCATTGAAGTCGCTACCCCAGACCAGCGTGCCGGTGGGGATTGTGCCATCGGGCAAAGGCTGCTGGAGATCAGTGCTCGGTCTCGATCCTACCATTGCCCTGCATCCTCCCGCGCGCGCTTCGCAAGATAAGCGCGCAGCGTCTCGATCTTGCCGGGATCGTAGTTGGCGGAAAAGCCTGCCATGCCGCGTTCTGACAGAATCCCCTCGCCGACGATGGCGTGAAACATCGCGCGGTCGCGCAAGGCGGCCGAACGCCGCAAGTCCGGAAGGACGCCGCCGCTCTTCGCGCCCGCGCCATGACAGACGGCGCAGGTGTTGAGATAGAGGCGGCGGCCCGCCTCGATCATCGCGGCGTCGCCGACCGCCGGCACGACCGCAACGGGGATCCGGGTCGGTGCGGACCGGACAGGCAACGTCGCCCGGCCGTCCAGCGCGAAGGTCAGCACGCGGCTCAGGTTGCGGCGCGGCCCCTGCCGATCCCAGACCAGCTCGCCGCCGACCAGCGCGACCGCGCCGCCGAATCCGACCACCACGGAGACCAGCTGACGGCCGTTCGCAAGGTAGGTCACGGGCGCGGCCATGATCGAATCCCGAGCGTCGAACGACCACAGCTTGCGTCCGTCGGTGGCGGAATAGGCGTTGAAACGACCGTCGCCATCGCCCTGGAACACCAGTCCGCCACCGGTGCTCAACACGCCGCCGTTGACGATCCCCGGATTGGGCGCCCGCCAGGCCTCCTTTTGCCGCACGGGATCCCATGCAAGCAGATAGGACTTGGTCGCCTTGCGCGCCGCGGCCATCCCTCGCCGCGCTGCCGGGCGGTTCCATCAGGTCCAGGTCGACCCCGATGTTCGTCCCGACCGGCCGGCGAACGAACCCGGGGTCCGAGTTGTAGTACCCGCCCACTTCCTGCGCCGGAATATACACCAGGCCGGTGCGCGGACTGTACGCCATCGGTTGCCAGTTGTGCCCGCCGATCCCGCCGGGCATCGCCAGCCAGGGCCTGCCGGTGCGATCGTAGCGCGCCGCTGGCACGATAGCCGGACGGCTCGTCTTCGGATCGATCCCGCTGGACCAGTTGAGCGGCACATAGGGGGCTGCCGAAAGCAGCTTTCCCGTCGCGCGGTCGAGGACGTAGAAGTAGCCGTTTTTCGGCGCATGCAGCAGCACCTTGCGCGGACGCCCGGCGATGGTCAGCGTGGTCAGGATCATGTTCTGGGTCGAGGTGTAGTCCCACTCGTCACCCGGGGTCTCCTGGTAGTGCCAGACATAGGCACCGGTGTCGGGTCTAAGCGCGAGGATCGATCCGACGAAAAGGTTGTCGCCGTCGCCAGGCGAACGGTAGGCCTTGTTCCAGTAAGAGGCGTTACCCGTGCCGATGTATAGGAGGTCGAGTTCGGGATCGTAGGCCATCGAGATCCCACGCGGTCCCACCGCCGCCTCCGCCGTCATCGTGCGCCCACCATCGCCCCGACCATGTCGGCAGCGCCAGTTCGCGAAGCGGCCTGTCCGAAATTTCGCCATCCGCTTTGGCGGGGTCGCCGGGGACAATGTAGAACCGCCAGGCCTTTGCACCGGTTGCGGCGTCATAAGCCGTGACGAAACCTCGCGCGCCGAGTTCGGCGCCGCCGTTGCCGATGATCACCTTGCCCCTGACCACGCGGGGCGCGCCGGTGATGGTGTTGTTCGCGGCCGGATCGGTCGTCTGGACCGACCACCGGACCTTGCCGTCGGCGGCATCGAGCGCGATCAGGCGGCCGTCGATGGTGCCCACGAAGACGATCCCGTTCCAATACGCCGCGCCACGATTGACGACATCACAGCAGGCTTTCACCGCGGCCCCGCCGGGCACGCGCGGATCGAACTGCCACAGCAGCCGACCCGTTGCGGCATCGAACGCCTGGACCTTCGACCAGGCGCTCGTTGTGAAAAGCTTTCCGTCTACAGCCAGAGGGGTGCTCTCCTGGCCACGGTCCGTGTCGAGGTCGTAGGACCAGACCAGTCCGAGCCTGCGGATTGTCGATGGGTTGATCTCCGCGAGCGAACTGAACCTCGTCTCGTCGTAGCCCCGACCGGTCGAGAGCCAGTTTCCGGGCTCAAGGTCGGCGCGCTCGATCCGCAGCCCGAATGATTCGTGCCGACGGGGCTGCGAGCCGCCGCTGCCGGTCGCAGCACTGCATCCCGCCAGCTGCAGGACGAGAGCAATCCCGCCAAGTCGCACCGCGACGCCCCGCGGCCAAGGCAGAACACTGCTAAATAGGCTCCAGTCCATCGCCGCCAGGATAGCCCACCCCCGGGCTCGACCGAAAACCATGATCTGAATAGCGGCTATTCGCCAAACGGCGTGCGGGATTTGCTGGTGTTTGCGCACAATCCACTGCGCTTTTGCATGCTTTCTTGCAAGGATACCGCTAATGGCTCCCATCGAACGACACTACATCGGCGGCGTTTTCGTTGCACCGCTCGGACGCGAACGGTTCGCGCTTCACAACCCGGCGACAGGCCTACAATTCGGCGAAGTCGTCCTGGGCGACGAGCGCGACATCGATCGGGCCGTGGCGGCGGCGGCCGAGGCGTTCGTGAGCTTCTCACGAACCACGCCCGCCGAGCGCGCCGGGGTACTGGCCGCGTTGGAAACGGCGGTTGCGGCCCGGCGCGAGGCGCTGACCGAAGCGATGGTCCTCGAGTTCGGTGCGCCGATTGCGCTCGCCGGTTGGATGGCCGACCATGCGGCGAGCGTCTTTGCGGACATGCGGCGGACGCTGCGGGAATACGCGTTCGTTCGTCCGATCGGGATCGCCGACGTCGTCATGACCCCGCTCGGCGTGACCGGCCTGATTACCCCGTGGAACGGCAACGCCAGCGCGATCTGCGGCAAGCTCGCTGCCGCGATCGCCGCTGGTTGCACAAGCGTGGTCAAGCCGAGCGAGCTGAGCGCACACCAGACCGATGTGCTGTGCGAGGCATTCGCCGCTGCCGGTCTCGCGCCGGGTCTCGTCAATATCGTCACCGGCCGCGGCGAAGTTGCCGGCGCCGCGCTTGCTGCGCACCCGGGAGTGGCCAAGCTGAGCTTCACCGGTTCGACCGCGGTGGGCAAGGCGATCGCCCGCGAGGCGGTTTCGACGATGAAGCGGGTCACGCTCGAACTGGGAGGCAAGTCGCCGGTCCTCGTTCTCGACGACGCCGATCTGGCAAGCTGCCTGCCGCTGGCGGTGCAAGCCGGCTTCATGAACAGCGGGCAGGCCTGCGTCGCCGGAACCCGCCTGCTCGTCCCGCGGGCGAAGCGGGCGGAAATCGAAGATGCGCTGGTGGCGATCTGCGCGGCGATTCCGGTCGGCGATCCCCGCGATCCCGCCACCGCGATCGGTCCCCTCGTCAGCCAGCGCCAGTGGGACCGGGTCGAAGGCTATATCGGGCGAGGCGTGGCCGAAGGCGCCGAACTCCTTGCCGGGGGCGAGGGACGTCCCGACGGTCTCACCGGGTGGTTCGTCCGGCCCACGGTGTTCGGCTCGGCGAACAACGCCATGACCATCGCGCGCGAGGAAATCTTCGGCCCGGTCATTGCGCTTATCGCCTACGACGGCGAGGAAGAGGCGATCTCCATCGCGAACGATAGCGACTACGGACTGCAGGCCTATGTTTTTTCCAGCGATCCGGCCCGCGCCCGGCGAGTTGCCGAGCGGCTCGACGCGGGGCGCGTTCTGATCAATACCCTGGCCCACGAACCCGACGCCCCGTTTGGGGGGTTCAAGCAGTCCGGCATCGGTCGCGAGTTCGGCAGCTACGGGCTCGAGGCGTTCCTCGAGCCCAAGGCGATCATCGGGGTGCGCGAGGCCATGGCCTGACGACCTATCGCCTGCGTGGATAGTGGATATTGCACCTTTGGACGGGTGTTTGCGGGCCGTGCCCGGCATTCGTGATGCACCGTTTCGCGGCGTGAAAACACGATCCGACGGCAACGGGCCGGCGAGCGATAAAATGCACGCGGGTTTCATCTGGGGGAGGCCGGACATGACGCATCGCTATCTGAATCGCCGTGACGAACGCTCGGCCCGGGGCCGGATCTCCGTTTCCTCGGTGATCGCGCGCCTTGGGGCGCTGAGCGTTATCGCGACGATGACCGCGCTGCCTGCGACAGCGCTAGCGCAAGCGGCTCCATCCGCAGCACCCGCCGAGGGCGATGCCGACGCGAACGAGATCGTGGTCACCGCGCTCAAGCAGCGGCAGCTTCTGAGCGATGTTCCCGCGACGCTATCGGTGCTTACCGAGCAGCGGATTGCCGAATCCCGGATCGAGCAGGTTGAAGCCCTCGCGGCGACCGTCTCCAACGTGAACATTCGCCAGACGGTGCCAGGTGTCTCGCCGGTCATCACGATCCGCGGCGTCGGTCTCGACGACTTCAGCACGACCAACAGTCCCGCCACCGGGGTTTCGCTCGACGAGGTCACGCTGTCCTCGATTGCCCTACTCAACAGCGACTTCTTCGACATCGGGCGGATCGAAGTGCTCAAAGGACCACAGGGGACGCTTTACGGTCGGAACACGGTGAGCGGCGCACTCAACGTCATCTCGGCCAAACCGGCGCCGTCGTTCGACGCCGCGTTTCAGGCGGGCTACGGCAACTACAAGACGTTTGACGCGAGCGGCATGGTCAATGCTCCGCTCGCGGACGGCCTCGCGCTGCGGCTCAGCGGCAAGACCATTCAGCAGCGCGAAGGGTTCTACACCAGCAACTATCGCAAGGACGGCAGCCTGGGGAAGCGCGACCTCGGACGTCGCGACGTAATCCTGGGTCGCGCCCAGCTCGGCTACAATCCCACCGACGATCTCGAGGTCGTCGCCAAGTACGAAATCCAGCGGGTACGTTCGGAGATGGGCCAGTACAAGGGCAACTACACGTTCAAGCCCGGCTCGCCGTTCGTCAAATGTGCGCCGTACGTCGCGGGCATGCTCGATAACGCCCAGTGCACCGACGCGTTCGGGTTCACCAACACCAATCCCGACCGGTTCAACATCGATATCGCGCGCGACGTGCCCTACAACGTCGACGAGCACCTGTTGTCGCTCAACGCCAAGGCAACGATCGGGCGGGTCGAGCTGGCTTCGGTGACCGGCTACATCGCCTTCGACCGGACGTATCGCATCGACGTCGACACCACGCCGCGCGAGGAACTCGATTTCATCCAGCGCGATAAGGTCCATCAGTTTTCGCAGGAACTGCGCGCCTTTACCAAGCTAGGCATTGCCGATGTCCAGGTCGGCGGCTTCTATTCCTACGACCGCGCCGAGGGTAACAATGACAACTTGATTTCGTCGATTCCGCTGGTTCTGTTCGGCCTGCCCGCGCAGAACGGCAAGACCACCTTCGACCAGAAGACCCGCTCGGCGGCCGGGTTTGGCAACGTCATCTGGCATCTTACCGATGCGCTCAACCTGACCACCGGAGCGCGCTACACCTGGGAGCGGCGCCATTATATCGGCGGCACTAGCTACCCGCTCTGCCCGATCAGCCCTGTCAACGTCGCCTGCTCGCGGGTCGGCGTGGGCACGACCTTCACGGACCGGACGATCAGCGATCGCAACTGGTCATGGAAGGTCGGGCTCGACTACAAGATCGGACCCGACGCGCTGGTCTACGCGAGCGTTTCGAAAGGCACCAAGAGCGGCGGGTTCGTCACCCGCTTCACCACCACCAACAACCAGTTGTTGCCGTATCGCCCCGAATCGCTGATCGCGTACGAGCTCGGGGCCAAGGCTGATTTCAACCGGGTCGTCACGCTCGATGGGGCGGTCTTCTACTACCGGTTCAAGGACGTCCAGACCAACCTGCTCGACGGCACCCTTACGGTTCCGCTCCAGCGCCTGAGCAACATCAACGGGACGTCCGAACTCTACGGCGCGGAAGCCAGCGCGACGCTGCGCCCGGTGGAGGGCCTGACCCTTCAGAGCAACCTGGGGCTGCTCCACACTCGGCTGGCAACTTTCGCGACCGGCCCCGTGCCGTTCGTCGGGAATCGCTTCTCCAACGCGCCTAATCTCACCTTCGATGCCCTCGCGCGCTACGAAACCCCGATCGGGTCGAACCTGCGCCTGATCCTCCAGGGCGACACCTCGCACCAAGGGTTTGCCTTCAAGGACGCCTCGAACAACAAGTTCATCGTCCAGCGCGCCTATTGGCTGTTCAACGCGCGCGCTGCGGTCGCCACCGCCGACAAGCGCTGGGAGTTCGCGGTGTGGGGCAAGAACCTCAGCGATACCAAATACATCATCTCGGGCGGCGACACGAGCGGGCTTGGGGTCATCGGCCTGACGACCAACAACCCGCGAACCTATGGAGCCTCGATCAGCTGGAAATATTAGGCCCGGCAGCTTGGCGCTCCGCCCGCGCGTGTCCCTTGGCCCAGGGCCGTGCCCGTGCGACCATGCGCGGTCACGCAATTTTCCGAGTAGAATTATGAAGCGGCCCAACCTGCGCGCGTTCGACCTCAACCTGCTGCCGATCCTCGACGCGCTGCTCGACGAGCGCTCGGTCAGCCTCGCGGCGGATCGGATCAATCTTTCGCAATCAGCGACGAGTTCGGCGCTGCTCCGTCTGCGTGAGATGTTCAATGATCCGATCGTGATCCGCGAAGGCCAGCGCATGGTACCCTCGACCCGCGCGCTGCTGATCCGCGACCAACTCAAGGCGGGGTTGGCGACGATTACCGACATAATCGTCGAACTGCGCAACGATGCCCGGGAGACGGGCCATCGTCAGGTTACGCTAGCGGCACCGGAACACATCCAGCTCACCATGCTCGAAGCGATCCAGGCGATTATGATCGACGAGGCGAGCGACATGGACTTCAAGATCCTGACGCTCGACCAGAAGGAAATGATCGCCCATCTCGATCAGTGCAAGACCGACATCGCGATGGGCTCGTTCGGCAGTTTGTCGGACAAATTCAACCGCAAGAAACTCTACAAGGAGACGATGGTCGCGGTGATGCGCAAGAACCATCCGGCTCTGGCCAACGCCGTGGACAACCGGATCAGCATGGCGGATTTCAAGCTCTATCCGCACCTCGTCGTGTCCAACAGCGAGGATATCAGCGACAGCCACCTTTCGACCTGGCTTGCGTCGAAGGCGGTCAAGCGCAAGGTCACCGCAGTCGTCCAGCATATCTCGATGATCACGCAGATCCTTCGCGACACCGACTTCATCTGCCTGGGCACCGAGCGCAGTTTCCGCGTCACGCCGGAAAGCGACAAGTACCTGGACAAACTGATGCTGCCTGCCGAGCTCGCCACCGACTACTACCTGGTCGAGATGGTCTGGCACGACCGGACCAGCCAGGACGTTGCGATCGGGGCAGTGCGCGACGCGATTCATACATTCTGCAAAGCCCTTTGAGGGCGACGCCCGCCGGGAGCATCTTGTGGCCGATTTCCTTGAGAATCATGCCTATCGCATTCCCGGGGCGGAACGGGTGGAATCGGGGGTTGGCCGGGTCGATGCGCTGCGCAAGAGCGTCACGCGCCTCGGGGCCTCGCGCGTCCTCGTCGCCTCATCGAAGAGCGTCGTCGAGAAGACCCCCAACGTAGACCGGGTGCAGGGGGCGCTGGCGGGTTGCGCGGTCGAAGTGTTCGGCGGGTGCCGGCAGCATTCGCCCGAGAGCGACATCGAGGCAATGATCGTCGCTATCGCGCGGCACGGCGCCGACGCGGTCGTCTCGATTGGCGGCAGCAGTATTTTCGATACGGTCAAGATAGCGACCTCGCGTCACGCGGATCGCACCGGCGCTGAGCCGATCCCGCAGATCGCGATCCCCACGACCCTGTCGGCGGGCGAGTTCACCTATGGCGCAGGTTACACCGAGGAGGAGACCCAGTCCAAGAAGCTGGCGTTGGATCCCCGCGTCGCACCGCGGATCGTGGTGCTAGATCCCGAGGTCACTATCGACACGCCTGCAGAGCTGTGGCTGTCGAGCGGGATCAAGGCGCTCGATCATGCGCTCGAGGCGGTGTGGGCGATCCGGCCACATCCCTACGTCGAGCCGCTGGCGCTCGAGGCGATCCGCCTGCTGTTCGAAAACCTTCCGTCCAGCCGCGATCCCGCCAATCTCGAGAGCCGCGCCGCGTGCCAGTTCGCGGCGTGGATGTCGATTTCCGGAGCGGGAGCTTCCGGCATGCGCCTGAGCCATTTCCTCGGTCATCAGATCGGGGCTCGCCTGCATATCCCGCACGGCATCACCTCGTGCATCCTGTTGCCCTCGGTAATGCGCCATCTGCGCGACAAAACACTTGCGGCGCAGGGCCGGATAGCGGTGGCGATGGGGCTTTCACGGGCCAATCTGGCGCCAGAGAAACTCGCCGATGCAGCGGCCGACCGCCTTGAGACTTTCATCGCCGACCTCGGACTACCCCACTCGATCGATGCAGCGGGTGGTACGCCGGAGGATATCGACGCGATCACCGTCGCGAGCTTTGCCGCAGCCACCCAACTCGGGCTCGCCGACGATCTTCCCGAGGGACCCGAAAGCATTCGGCGAATCCTGCTCGGCGGCGGCTGAACGCTCGGTTGGTCTAGTCGACCAGAAAATCGTCGAGGTTCGGCGTCTTCACCCGCGCGTAGAATTCACCCAGCGTCCACGGCATCTGCACGCCCGAGCGGCCGAAGGCGTTGACGTAGTAACCGCCGCCGCCCTTTTCGGATTCCCACAGCATCCGTGCCATCGCTGCGTCGAGATCACGATTGTAGGCGTCGAACGCCTCCCGTCTGACCTCGATCGTGCTGGCGCCGCGTTCGATCATCCCGACCAGCGCGTTGCAGATGTAGCGCGTGAGAATCTCCATCCAGGAATGGAAGCTCCCCGCCCGCACGCCAGCGTTGGGCCCATAGAGCATGAAGAAGTTGGGGAACCCGGGGAGCGCAACCGTCAGATAAGCTCGCGCCCCGTCGCGTGCCCAAAGGTCGTCGAGGTTGGCGCCATCGCGTCCCGCGTAGGCGACCGGCCAGAGATACTGGGACACCTTGAAGCCGGCCCCGACAATCACGAGATCCAGGCATGTCTCGCGGCCATCGCGCGAGACGATGCCGCGTGGAGTAAATCGCTCGATGCCGCTTGTTTCCAGAGTGACGTTGTCGCGCAGCAGCGTGTCGTACCAGCCGTTGTCGACGACCAGCCGCCGCGCCATCGGCGCATAGTCGGGAACGACCTTGGCCATCAGGTCCGGGCGATGGCCGACCTTGCGCGAAACGTAGCGCAGCAGGCCCTCGCGTAGCTGCTCATTCTTCTCGTTGACCTGGCCCCCGCGCGCTTGCCAGACGGGGTCGATCTCGTGGAGGTTTTGCGACTGCATCTGTGCGACGTGATGGCTGTAGCAGAACCAGTTGGCGTATCCCGGGAGAGTGTCGAGCAGCCAGCGGGTTTCGGGCGACACCGGATTGCGGTACCCGCGAATGGGGGTCACCCAGTGCGGCGTGCGCTGATAGACCGTCAGGTGCCGCGCTTGAAGCGCGACTTCGGGCATAAGCTGCGATCCCGTCGAACCGGTTCCGATGAGGCCCACCGCCTTGTTGCCATAGTCAAAGCCGTGGTCCCACGCCGTGGTGTGGAAGATCGCTCCACGAAAAGTCTCGATGCCCTCGATCTCGGGCAGATTGGGAGTGCTGAACAACCCCGCAGCACTGATGACGACGTTGCAATCGAAGGTCTCACGCTCTCCGGAACTCCGACGGGTCGAGACGGTCCATCTCGCCTTCGCCGCGTCCCAGTGCGCGGCGGTTACGCTCGTGTCGGTTTCGATCCGGTTACGCAGCCCGAACTTGTCGACGACATGATCAATATATTCCTTGAGTTCGTCGCGGGTGGCGAAGTGGCTGCGCCAGGGATAGTTCTTCACGAACTTGTATTGGTAGAGGAAGGTCGTGATATCCACGCGCGCGGAAGGATAGTCGTTAAGTTCCCAGGTCCCGCCAATATCTCCCTGACGCTCGAGGATACGGAACGGAATGCCGAGCCGATCGAGCTGAATTCCGGCCGCGATGCCACTGAATCCAGCACCAACGACCGTGACAAGAAACTCTTCGAGCACTCGCGGAGGCGGCCGCGAGGTCCAAAGCGCCTCACGACTGAACTCGTCGAAACCGAGCTCCTCATAGCCATATTCCGCTGTTGCCGGGTCCGGCGCCTCACCTTGGTAAAGCGTCATCAACCGGTAGGCCTCAGCGCGATCCGGCACGGGGGTCATAAAATGCGGCTGGGCCTCAAGGTAGGCCAGGGCCTTCGCCTTCAATCGCTCGACGTCCCTTTCAGCCACGACGTAGGACAGGAATGGGGTTCCTGAGGGTGCGTATGTGGTCACGCCCATTGAGGCCAGCTCGGTATCTCCGGTCGCCTGATACAAGGCGATGCGCAGCGCATTGAGATTGGACTGGTCGATTGCACGTCTGATGAACGCTGGATCGACGGAGGGCGCAGCAGGGTCGTGACCAGAGTGGTCAATCGTCATCGACTCCGCCCCCATTCGCTTCGCCCATCCGGTTGGTCCGGCCGACGAAACTAAGAGCGGCGCACAAGCTACTTCAAACGCGTAGATCGAATATACGCTATCGTTGCGAGGGATGATCCCTCGACAACCTCTCAGAGATACTTAAGCAAAAACTCGGAGCTAGCCCGGTTCGCATGGCCGGCCATAGCTGTTTCTGAATGATTGAAGCCGTGTGGAGCTTCCGGATAAACATCAAGCTGTCCGATGTTGCCCGCCTCGAGCCATTTGGCGTGGAGCAATTTACTATCGTCGATCAACGGGTCCAAAGTCCCCACCGAAAGCAGCGCCGGGGGCAGGCCCGAGAGGTCCGCATAGAGTGGCGAAATCGAGGGCGCACGACGTTCTTCGAGGCCCATGGTTGGCAGGGCGAGTTCGTAGAAGTACTCGAGCCAGGGAGTTGAAAGACCCAGAAATGTGGGCCCCCAGGATCGCTGCGAAGCCGTCATAGAAAGATCGAATATTCCGTAAAACAGCGACAGCGCCCGAATATTGTCAGGAAGACCTGCATGATCCCTGATTGCCAGGAGGGCGGACAACGCAAGATGCGCTCCGGCGGACTCGCCGATGATGACGATAGGGCGCTCAGAGTGCGTCCTTGTGATCGCAATCAAAGCCATCTGTGACCAGGCAATGATCTCTGCCAAGCCTGCTTCGGGGGCGAGCGGGTAATCAAGTGTGATAATATCAAACGAGCACTGTTGTGATAGCTGGGTTAGAATATCATCCTGATTATGGATCGAACCGAGAACCCAGCCGCCCCCATGGAAATGGACTGCAAGCCCCTGAGGGTCGTCACAGCCGAAGAACCTACCTTTGGCCATTCCGCGGTCTATCTGAAACAAGAAGTCCCGAGCGTCTGGGTTCTGCGCGCACCGCCTCGTCCCGTCTCGCCGGAACTCCCGGGACTTCCGAAGTGCGCCAAGTTCGAACGTTCGCGGGTCGGCTAGTGGCCTTCCTAAGCTTTGCGCTTCAGCGTTAAAGCGCCGCTGCTCTTCTAGAACCGCAGGATCAAAGGCAAGGACCATCCACGCTTGCATACTGCCCTGCCCTTGGGCTTGCCCGCGGAAAATATTGATAGTCGCTATCGACGATAGAGATTGGGATGGGTGCGTAGGAAAACCATTTATAAGCGGCCTGGGTCATCTTGTGGCCTCGGCGCCTTCGAGTTTTTGCCCGTTGGGTTCTTTCCGGGTGGAGGTCCTGAACGTGACTAGCGTGGGCGATCCGGGCGATACAGATGCCTCAGCGCGCGCTGCAGATCTCGCAGGTTGAGGCGGGCTTGGGCCGGGTTTGACGAGCACCAGTGAGCGTCCGCTTTCGTCGCTCGATCGACTCAAAGCCGTCAGACCGCAGTCCGGCCCTTCCGGCCCCGTTTGACGCGCTGCAATGAGCGCGAGCGGCATTGGACTACTTGCTGCCGGAGGCTAATCTCGCTGTAAGTCTATCTGCCTGCAATTTTGGTCAGGTCAATCGCGGAAGGGCGATCCACTATCGCCGAGCAGGGCGCACTTCCCGGCCCTCAGTTGGGCCTGCTGGCGGCAATCGCGCTGGTCATGGGCAGCATGATCGGCGCGGGCGTATTCCTTTTGCCGGCCAGCCTCGCCCCATTCGGATGGAACGCTGTAGGAGCGTGGATCATTGCCATCTGCGGCACGTTGGTTCTTGCGACCGTTCTCGCGCGGCTGGTGGAGGCCCACCCCGATGCTGGTGGCGCGGTGGGTATCGTCGACGTCGCGTTCGGGGACGTCCCGGCATTCCTTGTGAGCTGGGTCTACCTGATCTCCAACCTGACCGGAATGGTGATCATCGCCGTCGCGGCCGTCAGCTACATGGCAAGCCTGGTGCCGATCATGTTGGAAGCACCGCTGGCTGTCGTGGCGGCGGTTATCTGGGCAATAGTCTTGCTCAACCTGCGCGGGCTTCGCGCTGCTGGACGATTTCAGACCGCAACCACCGTGATCAAGATCATCCCGCTGATCGCGGTCATTTCACTGGCGGTGGGTGCTCTGGCCGAGCAGAAGGGTGCAATTGCGCCGTTCCATCCTTCAGCACTCTCACTCGACGGATTGGGCGGTGCGGCGGGCTTGACGATGTTTGCGCTGCTCGGGTTCGAAACAGTCGGGTTCGCAGCAGGGCGCGTGCGCGATCCTGCCAAGACCGTGCCCCGTGCTCTGCTCTGGGGGACGGCCCTGACAGGTGTGTTTTACCTGCTGGTCAGTTCCGCGATCTCGCTGATGTTACCTAGCCAGGTCGTCAGCGCGTCGGGCGCGCCCTTCGCGGTCTTCGTCGGCCATTTCTGGGGCACGGGACCGGCACAGTTGATCTCAATTTTCGCGGTCGTCAGTTGTGTCGGCGCTCTCAACGGATGGTCGAGCGTGTCCGTTCCGGCACCGAGGCGGTGAAGCTCCTTAAGCCGAGCGCCGATGTGAAGGGTGTTCTTCTGTAGCCCGCCAGACCCGCCACAGGCCGCCGATGCAACGTTGCCAGCTGGTTCCCAATGGTCGCCAGCTTCGTCCTTCACGCACCTCCCCAAGTCACTGGGCCAAGCGGCGTACCGGTCGCCCCACACTGTTGCCGCCGGGAAGGGGTCATCTACGGGTCCTCCGACGAGCGTGAAGATCGCGCGATTGTCGCGCTCATGCACAGCTCGGATTTGTGCCGCGCGAGCTGGGTCATTGTGTTGGAGCTTGTCGCCGTCGCAATCGAACACGACGAACACGGGTATCTCCATTTTCTGCGCAATTATCAGTGGGCGAATAAGCTCACTTTTGGCATTGGCCGGTACGATGTGGGCGCCGCCGGATCGGAAGGCGTCCCACCGTCCGGAAAGGATGAGCCACGCGTTGATGTACGCGGCGTCTTCAAGGCCTTCGACGAGCACAAGCTTAGGCGTGAAAAACATTTCGCTCAGGTTGGGCTGCATGACCTGGTGAAGCTTCGCTAAAACCGCATCATGCTGAGCGTGCGCTTCCCCGGTTCCCTCGGTGGAAATCTTCGCGATCTAGGTTGCTTAGGTTGGTGGAAGCGCTCTCGGTCTCGCGAAAGAAGATGTTCAACGCGCACAGAATGGTCGACTTGCCCGCCCCGTTAGCACCAATCAGCCCCGTATAAGGGGCGAATTCGATCGTCTCGTCCTCGTAGGCCCGAAGATTTTCTATGCGGATAGACTTGATGAACATCGCTCTTCTGCCCCTGAACAAGTGAAGTATAAGTGGCGCGGCCTTTCCAGTGCACGGCGTTCTAAAGCGACTGAGCGTCCGCTTCCGGGAAGCTCAGTTGGACCTCGGAACGACCGGAATTGACGGCGCTTAGCGGGCTGGCAGCTTGTGGGCCGGATTCAGACTGTTCGTTTCCAGGAAATCTAGGACGTAAAGCGCTCACACGTTCAGCAGCTTCGCCGCGTCAGTACGACCCAGACCCAGACATTTTGAATAATAATTGTCCCCCTAACTCCGGCCATCCGGTCACAGTGGGGGCAAAGACGTAGGATTTCCTAAAATATCGAAATTATGAATGATTGGCTTGATCGAGGCACGGAAGGTCGCCTGCGACTTGCCAAACCCCATCAACGACCGGCCAGGCTAATCACAGCCTCGCACGCATCCTGGCTCACGCTGTTGAAGCGGCTGACAAACCGAAACACCAGATCGCCCGCGAGGTCGGCATGCACAGGGAGACATTGCTGCGAGGTCATGCGCGGCGAACGGCCGATAGGGCTTGATGAAGCCGCTTGCATTCTCGTCGTTTGCGGGGCTTTCCCCCGCGCCAGCATGATCCTCGCCCTCGCCGGGCAAGAAGATTTGGCGTGCGAGTGGATGCGCAGCGAGATGGGCGAGTTTCTCGAGGAATTCTTCAGCGCCTTGCCGGGCCACCTTGATCGAACCTTAGGCCGCAGGGTCGCAGATTTGAGGCCACGCTGGGCGAATGGCACTTCACAGCTCGTCGCGCGCATGCTGGCCAAGCACATCGACGACTTTGCCAACCGTGACATAGCGATGTCGTTGCCACGATGATCCGAAGCCTCGGAGGGGACCGAGCTTTACCAAGACAGGAATGAACAATGTCGGCTGCTCCCCAGAACAAAGTCTCATCCTCCCCCCTGTGAAGAAGCGGCAACTTTGCCTGCCCGTCTCCTGCGTTTGCCAGAGGTCATGGCGCGAGTGGGAATGAAGCGCTCTGCCATTTATCAGCGTATGAGCGAGGGCAGGTTTCCGAAATCGCGATCGCTTGGCCCGAAATGCGCCGTGTGGGTGGAAGCGGAAATCAACGACTGGATCCAGTCAATCGCGGAGTATTCGGGCCGCACAGATTCGTGAACTGTGCCATTCGGAATCCTCGCGCTTAGTCGCGCGAATGAGTCATCGATCCCCGTCGAGATTCTCATCATCCCAATGCTCTGAACGAGGAGCAACTCTTGCTTCGGGTGGCTCATCGTACGACTTTGCCTTTTTGACCGTTCTCGCCCCAGTTTCAGCAATTCAGCAGCCCATTTCGAACTTTTGAAAGTTGCCACACATTCCGGAGACCGAAGGACGAGCCGGCTGCTTTCCAACACATGAGCAAGGGACTGCCCGTTAATCCCGTTCGGGGATCAGCAAGACGCAAACGTCGTCCTTCGGGGACATGATCGTCGTGCGAACCTTTGCGCGGGTGACGCTGACTCGGAAATTCTGTCGGGCCTGCGTCATCGCGCCATCACGGTAATTGCCGCCAACGATGCGGTCGGGATTGCCGACAATCTCGCCCTTCACCCGCTTCGGCCATCCCTCGAATATGATGACCTCATCAAACTGCTTTCCCTTCGCTTTGTGCATGTTCATCACAACGACGCCCGACTCAGGCTTTTGCGCCGTCGCGAAATGCTCCTGCACGAACGCTTGGCGCGTGATCCCGAGGGCATTTCGATAGCCCCCGAAGTTCCGCCAATCCTGAGATAGGCCTTGGCGGAGCTGGGTTCCCCGTTCCAGCAAGCGGACGTTTCGAACTTCCTTGGCAATCTCGGCGAGGCGAGCACACCCTCCGCCCTCGAGGACCGCTCGTATCGCCAACCAGTCAGCATTGGGGTCGCCGCTAAGCTTCACTGCCGCAACGGCCTGATGAACCGCAAACATGGCTTGGAGGACGCTATTCGCCGCCGCAGGCTTGCGCTTTGGCGACGCAGTCGTTCCACTTCGCCAAAGCGGCCCGGAAGCGAGCAGCTTCAGTCAGATCGCCTTTGGTCGGCGCCGCCCCGCCTCGCCCGTGGAAGAAGCTGCAAAGGACGTCGACGAACTCGTCGAAGCAGCTGTCATGATCGCGCTTCTGGAGCAGGAATGCGATGACCTCTGCCGCCAGGATCGGCCCCTCCATATCGACAGCCGCGGTGTGCGCTATTGGCGGCACGTTGCCGAAGGGTTCGCGAAGGTTGTCAGAAACGAGTCGGGTCATCCGCTTCGTGGGAACGAGGATCGCGAGCGACCAGTCTCGACGGCCGGATTCGATGAGCCGCTTCCTAGCCTTCAAGACCTGGGCGACCAACGAGGCAAAGGCTTGGTTGGGGTTTGAAGCGAACCCCTCATAATCGATACCCTGATAGGGCTCTTGTCGAAATTTGCCTGTTAAAAGGTCGTTCCCGAAATGGGTAATATCCGTTCCCTTGCTCCGATGGTTCTCCCCAGCAAGATCGTGGGTGGACGGCTTGAATGCGTCCTTGAAGTGGTCGAGGCGCTTCGGATCAGCACCGATGAAATCAAAGATGCGCTGCTCTGGGTCGGCCAGCGCGATGAGCGTACTGCTCTTTCCAATCGCCTCGACTGCGCGCCATTGCTCGGCGCTGGTGTCCTGAAATTCATCCAAGATGATGAATGGGTACATCGTCGAGATCAGCTCGCGGACCTTGACGGAGCCATGAAGGAGGATGGCAACGCGCTCCGCAAATAGATCGAAGCATACCTTGCCCTCCTCGGTCGCCAGTCGCATGCGCTCAGCGACTTCAAGAGCAGCTTTCTGCGCCTTTTCATCGTCAGATAGTTTGGAATTGGCCTTAAAGCCGCTTCGGAGGGCCGACAACGCGATCGCCTCATTCGGTGGCGTCAGAATTGTCATCCTACGGGGAAATCCGACGAGGTATCCGTGGGCTTTGAGGATGCGCCAGAAGAAGGAGTGGTAGGTATCGACCTCGATCCTCTTCTTCTCTTCCTTCGTAACCGACTGCTCCTCGTCGATGGCCTCGAACACGCGAGATACAGTCGCTCGCGCAAAGCTCAGGAAGAGAATGCGTTGCCCTGGCCTGAGCGTTTCACGAGCGATGTTCGCCGCTTTAAGGATCGAAACCGTGGTCTTCCCAGAACCCGGCCCGCCAACGACAAGCTGGTGCCCGTCGGCCTTCAGGACGTCCTTCTGAGCTTCCGTCAGATCGACCATTGCGCCCTCTATTCGACAGGCTCGGCGTTGGCTTCCACTCCGTCCCCCCGGGGGAGGCGCAGGCGGCACTGGCGGCGGATCGCAGATGGCCTTGAGCGAGATGCATGCATCCCGAATCCACGTCGGTATCTCAGCTTCCGTGCACTGGGCCAGGAAATCAGCGATCCCCCAGTTGCCCTTCGACCACCCGAAATATTCCTTCAGAGCTGCAATCGCGTTGGCTTTTGGATCGGGAAATTTTGCGGCCAGATGCGGCGGCCAATCAAGCGCATCGACGAATCGCTCAAGGGCGGCTTGGGTCGTGTTCTTCAGGATGAGATCCTCGATCCCCTTTTCTTCGTGCATGAAAAGGCGCTCGACCTGCGCCTCAATGTCCGCCTTCGCGGGATCAGACTGCTTGTCACACAGCCCGAACGTCCGCTTTCCGAGCCCCTTATAGAGGCCGGCGAGGTCCGCGATCTGGGTCTCAGTGCCAGCGTCGATTACGCAGATGCCCAGCGCCTCCAGCGAAGCATAAACGGCCGGGTTCAGCTCCGACAGCCGTCGCGCCGCGACTGGGAACGCACTTGCCTCGGTCGCGCCTTCTGCGATGAGCACTCGCCGTGACAGCAGGCCCTCGCAAAAGCGCGTGCGGAATTCCTGACGATAGCGCTTGTGCTTGATGCTATCGGGGAGAGCGATCTCGGCGTGCGATAGGACGCCATCGTTCGATCGCGACAGGATCACCGTCTCATCGAGCTTGAACTCCTCGAGGACGTAGGGCGAGTGCGATGTAACGATTGACTGGGCAGCGAGCTTGCGCAGCTCATGGACAATGCGCTTCTGAGCATATGGCGGGATCGCTGTCTCGACCTCCTCCATCGCGAAAATGACGTTCTGCTTATCCTCGGCGATCTGCGAGAGCATTGCCAGGACGAGCATATTGATCGTCCCTGTTCCCTGTCGATAGAACGGTGCAGCGTGGTCGCCATCCCCTGTCGCGATGAAAGCGGTCACGACCTTACGGAGATGCTCCCGGGTCAAATTTGAGACCTTGAGATGGGGCTTCACGCCCCACTCACGCGGGACATACTTTTTCAGAGACTTGTCGATGCTTTCGAGAACCCCGGAAATCCCGATCGCTGGGTCGCTCGCCACGTCGAACGCGGCGAGCGTCCCGATCGTGCCTTCCCACATCTGCGGCCGAATCTCCTTCAGCCGCAGGATGATATCGAGCAGGCTTCCATGCTCAAGGCTCAGCGCCCGCGATCCAGTTCTTAACGAGCGCAGGAAGAGAAAACCGCAGTGTTGTTTGTCCTTCTTCGAGAAGGGCGTTGGTGTCTCTTCCTCCGTCAAACTCCGCGAATAATAGGTCTTGCCGACGAAATCGTCCTCATCGGGATCATATGAGCCGAGAAAGGTGACCCGAAGCGCCGCTCTGATATTCGCGGCATCGACACCCGCCGGATTTTCGTCAGTATAGAAAGCGCCGGATTCAACGTCGAGCCATTCAATGCTCCCACCAAACCGCGCCTGTTGCTCGTCGGAAAGGTCGGTGATGACTACTTCGACAGTGATCTTTGGCGCATCCGCCGGTTCTACTAGCACTGCTTCAGCGGCTTCGCCCTCTACCTCTGCCTCCTGTGTGGCAACGGCTGCAAGATACTTGCCCCCATAGAAATCATGCTCGTCGACTGGTGGCCGGCGGCTCAGTCGATCAGGACCCAATGTAAGATCAATGGCTTCGAGGACCGACGACTTGCCGGTGTTATTATCACCGATCAGTACGGCGTGGTCGGGCAGTACCAGTTTGGTCAAGCGGATGCCGCGGAAATTCTCGATCGCAACGGAATAGATTTTCACGGTGTCCCCCTAGCGCAAATTGTCTATCCCTGTTGCGCTTACGAGCATTAGCCCACTATCGCGGAGGCGTCATCCGATCCGTGTGGACTGCCCGATCTTCGTAACACCGAAGGGTACGAAACTATACCGTCAGGCTGAAGTCGTGTTGGACTTGCTCGACCGCAAGCCTACTGAATTCACTCAGGGAGACGGGGAAATCGTGCAGCTCTGAAAATGCCGCTATGCCGCTCAAGGGCGGGCAGAGCCAGCGCAGGATCCATCTAGGGCTTGCGCTGGCTTGCTCAGCTCACTTCGAGGCCTTCTCAATTTTCGTGACTGTCCCGGCCTTGCCATCCCAGTCGATCTCGAAATTGACCTTATCGCCGACCTTGATGCCAGAGAGCAGGTCCGGCTTGATGGAAAAACCCATTTTCATGGCGGGCCACTGAAGCTCCGCGATGTCGCCGTGATCCAGCGTCACCATGCCCTTGGCTGCGTCGATCTCGGTCACAGTCCCGACACCCTTGCCGTGCTTCATTGCCGTGGCCATCGGCATGTCGGACATGCTGCCTGCATTTGCGGTAGCACTCTCAGCGGGTTTCGGCGCTTCGGCTTCCTTCTTGCAGGCGGCGAGCGAAGCCACCAGTGCAAGGCTCGACGCAATTATCAGGGATTTTTTCACTTCACTTCTCCTTCGGGTTGAACATGCGCTTGGGATTTGCGGCGCATCAGCAGATAGGCCGCCGGAATGATGAGCATCGACAACAGCGGTGCGGTCAGCATGCCGCCGACCATCGGGGCGGCAATGCGGCTCATGACTTCCGAACCGGTGCCGCCACCGACCAGAACCGGAAAGAGACCGGCGAGGATCACCGCGACCGTCATCGCCTTGGGCCGCACACGCAAAAGCGCGCCTTCGCGTACTGCAGCGGCAACGTCGCCATCTTCGCGCGTTTCCAGTGCTTGCTTGAGATAGATCAGCATCACCACGCCGAACTCGGCGGCGACGCCGGCGAGCGCGATGAACCCGACCGCGCTCGCCACCGACTGATTGTAGCCCAGCAAGTAGAGCAGCCATAGGCCGCCGGTCAGCGCGAACGGCAGCGTAGCCATGATCAAGAGCGCTTCGTCCCAGCGGCGGAAGGTCAAGTACAACAGGGCAAAGATGATCGCGAGCGTCACCGGGATGACCAGCTTCATCCGTTCCTTGGCACGGACGAAAAACTCATACTGACCGGTATAGGAGACGCTGACGCCGGGTGGGAGTTTGACCTCGTGCGCGATCGCCTGGCTGATGTCGCTAACCAGCGTCTGCATGTCGCGGTCGCGGCCGTCGACATAGATCCAGGTGACCGGCCGGCCGTTTTCGCTTCTGAGCATCGGCGGGCCGTCGCTGACCCGGACCGAGGCTACCGTGCCGAGCGTGAACTGCTGGCCTGAAGGTGTCAGCACCGGCAGGGCTGTAAGTTTGTCCGGGCTATCGCGAATTTCCCGGGGATAGCGCAGACTGATCGGGTAGCGGGCCAGTCCCTCTACGGTCTGGCCGATATTCTCTCCGCCGATCGCACCCGAGACTACCGACTGGACATCGGCGACGTTCAGCCCGTATCGGCCTGCCGCGGCACGGTCGACATCGACATCGATGTAGCGCCCTCCGGTCAGCCGCTCGGCGAGCGCAGAGGCTACGCCGGGCACGCCCTTCACCACCTGCTCGATATGCTTTGCCGTGCCATCGATCTCGGCCAGGTTGGCCCCCGCGACCTTGATCCCAATCGGGCTTTTGATGCCGGTCGCGAGCATGTCGATGCGATTTCGGATCGGTGGGATCCAGAAATTGGCGAGACCCGGCACTTTGACCCGCGCGTCGAGTTCCTCGACCAGCTTCTCGGGGGTCATTCCCGGACGCCATTGGTCGCGCGGTTTGAACCGGATCGTCGTCTCGAACATTTCGAGCGGAGCGGGATCGGTCGCGCTATCAGCGCGACCCGCCTTGCCAAAGACGCTCTCGACCTCGGGCACCGTCTTGATCAACCGGTCGGTCTGCTGGAGCAGCCGGCCCGCCTCCGCCGGCGACAGGCCCGGCAGCGCTGAAGGCATGTAAAGCAGGTCGCCCTCGTTCATCTGCGGCAGAAACTCGCCGCCGATCCGCGCCATTGGCCAGATGGTTGTGGCGAAGATCAAGGCGGCGATCAGGAGTGTCTGCTTTGGCCGCTCGAGTACCCAGTCGATTGCCGGAAGATAGAAGCGCGCCAACCACCGGTTAATTGGATTGGCTTCCTCGCTCGGGATTTTCCCCCGGATCAGCAGCCCCATCAGCACCGGGATCAGCGTGATCGAAAGGAATGCGGCTGCGGCCATCGCATAGGTCTTGGTAAAGGCGAGCGGCGCGAACAACCGCCCCTCCTGCCCCTGCAGCGTGAAGATCGGGAGGAACGAGAACGTGATGATGAGGAGGCTCAGGAACAGCGCCGGGCCGACTTCCTCAGCAGCGAGTGTGACGATCAGCCAGCGTGTGGGCTTGTCGGGCTCGGTGTCGGGGTTAGCCTGACGCCAGCGTTCGAGATGCTTGTGGGCATTCTCGATCATCACCACCGCCGCATCGACCATCGCGCCGATGGCAATGGCGATGCCGCCCAATGACAGGATATTGGCGTTGAGGCCCTGCAAGCGCATGACGATGAAGGCGATCAGGATACCGAGCGGCAGCGTGAGGATCGCCACCAGCGCCGAGCGTGCGTGCCAGAGGAACAGCGCGCAGACGAGCGCGACGATGACGAACTCCTCGATGAGCTTGTGGTTGAGGTTCTCGACCGCGCGGTCGATCAAGCCCGAACGGTCGTAGGTTGTAACGATCTCGACGCCGGGCGGCAGGCTCTTCTTGAGTTCCCTGAGCTTTGCCCTGACACCGTCGATCACCGCCCTCGCGTTCTGGCCCTGGCGCATGACAATGACGCCGCCAGCAACCTCGCCTTCGCCATTGAGCTCGGCAATGCCGCGCCGCATCTCCGGACCGACCTGGACGCTCGCGACATCGCCCAGCGTCACCGGGATGCCGCCCGCCGCTGTGCGGATCGGCACAGCGCGGAAGTCGTCGAGGGTTTTGAGGTAACCGCTGGAGCGTACCGTATATTCGGCGCCGGCCATTTCGACGCTCGCTCCACCAGTCTCCTGGTTGGCGAGCTTCAGGGCTTCCGCAATTTGATTGGCGGTCACGCCGTAGGCGACGAGCTTTTGCGGATCGACCACTACCTGGTACTGCTTGACCATGCCTCCGATGCTGGCGACTTCGGCGACGCCGGGCACGGTCTTCAATTCGAAGCGCAGGAACCAGTCCTGAATCGAGCGCAATTGCGCTAGATCGTGCCCACCAGTCCGGTCGATCAGCGCATATTCGTAGATCCAGCCCACACCGGTTGCATCGGGACCGAGTGAAGCTTTGGCTCCCTCGGGCAGGCGGCTTTGCACCTGGCTCAGATATTCGAGAACGCGGCTTCGCGCCCAGTAGAGATCGGTGCCGTCGTCGAAGAGTACATAGACGAAGCTGTCGCCAACGAAGGAATACCCGCGCACTACCCGCGCGCCCGGCACCGAGAGCATAGTCGAGGCGATCGGATAGGTGACCTGGTTTTCGACGATCTGCGGTGCCTGGCCGGGGTAGGTCGTGCGGATAATCACCTGCACGTCTGACAGGTCTGGAAGCGCGTCAACTGGTGTGGTCCTGACGGCCATTACGCCGATTGCCGTCAGCACGAATGCTGCCGCGATCACCAGGTTGCGTGCTTTGACCGAGGCGCGAATGATGGAAGCGATCATTTGCCGCCCTCCAGCGGGCGCGCTGCGATGCCGGTCAGACTTGCTTCGGAATCGAGTAGGAACTGGCCCGAGGCGACGACCTTCTCGCCAACACTCAGGCCCTGAAGGATTTCGGTCTTGCCGCCACCTTCACGGCCCGTGCGCACTTCGGCCGGGCGGTAGCGGCCATCGTTCAACGCGAGCATAACGAGGATGCGCGCCCCTGTACGGATCACCGCCTCGCTTGGGACAAGGAGGGCCTGCTTCTGATCGCCGCCCAGTGTGACACTGGCGAACATGCCAGGGCGGAGCCGCCCGCCGCGATTGGCGAGTTCGATCCGCACGGTCAATGTGCGGCTTTCGGGCTGCGTTGTGGGTAGGATTGCGATTATCCGCCCGGTGAAAGTCTCGCCGGGAAAGGCGGCAAGCGTCGCGTTCACGTTCTGGCCAATGCGAACAACACCAGTCTGCGCCTCGGGCACAGCGGCGTTGAGCCAGACCGATCCGATGCCGGTGACTTGCGCCAATGTCTGGCCCTGGGCGAGCGTCACGCCTGCACGAGCATCGAGTGTCTGGATCACGCCCGCTATCGGCGACGAGATCGTCACTGTGCCACTGGTCCGTCCGGTGCGTTCGACCTGGGCGATCAAACCGTCTGACATGCCCATCAATTTGAGCCGCTGCCGCGCGGCGGCGGTCAGATCCGGCCTACCGAGCCGCCTCACCGCAAGGAATTCGCCTTGTGCGCCACCCCATTCGGGCAGTTGCAAATCGGCGATTGGCGCTCCTGCGCTGATTACATCGCCTGGGGCGCGGCCATAGACCCGTGCGACAAAACCGCCCGATCGCGCCTGAACGATCGCCACGTTACGCTGGTTGAAATCGATCGTGCCGGTGACGCTGAGCGCGGACGGGAGGTTGCTGACCTCGGCTGCGACGACCCGCAGCCCAAGGTTTTGGCGCGCGGCGGGATCGATGTTGATTCCGGGCACTGCGCTCGCGGCAGGCGCTTCATCCGCGTACTTCGGGACGGTCTTCATCCCCATCGACGAAAGCGAATTGGGATTGTCGTAGTGCTCGGCCGGCACCATTGGATCGTACCAATAGAGGATCTTGCGTGCTGCTTGCGTCGATCCGGCTTCGCTTGTGGTTCCCCCGCGTTGACCAAGCCAATAGCCTCCGCCGCCCGCGACCAGTGCGATTGCCAAAACTCCAGCGCCCCAGCCCACGGCCTGCTTCGCGTCCATGCTCATGGCCGCATCTCCCCATAGGTGAAATTGATCCTGATCGCGTCGCGCGCGACATCGGCCTCGCGCGACAGCGCATCGACCTCGGCTTCGGCCAGCGCGAGCGTCGAAAGCAGCGCGCTGCCGAGATCGAGCTTGCCTGCGGCATAGCTCGCCATGTCTAGCTCAGCCCGGCGCTTGGCGAGCGGCACAAGCGTATTGCGCGCATTCATCAGCCGCTGGTGATGCATGACATGGTCGGCAAGATCGCCGTCGAGCGCGGCTACGAGTTCGCGTTCTCCCGCTGTACGCAGTAACCGCGCTCGCTCTGCCTCGCTTGCGCGTGCGGCGATTTTCGGATCCTGTCTGCGCTTGGTAAAAAGCGGCAGGTCGATGCTGACGCCGACCGACACCATATCGCCGTAGGTGGGATCGCGGCGGCCATAGGAGGTGCTGATACGCCAGTCGGGGCGCTTGTCGGCGCGGGCGAGTTCGGTTTCCGCGTCCGCAGCGCCGACGCCTGCGTCGAGCGCCCGTAGGCTCGGAAGCGAAGCGAGTCCCGCCAAGAGCTGGGGGCGGTCGACCTCAAGGATGGGCGGTTCACCCGAAACATCGGCCTCAGGGTCGCCGGTAAAGCGCGCCAGTCGCGCCTGTGCCTTGACTACATCGGCGGCAAGCTCGCTGCGCCGGTCGTTGACGGCGGCGCGCAGTTGATCGGGCTCAAGCGCCGCGCTGGGCCGCGCTGAACCGGAGGCCAGCCTGGCCGAAACGGTCGCCTGGAGTTCACTTAGACTTCGATCGAGGACCTGCAACTGGGCGAGCCGCCGCTTGGCATAATAGAGGTCGACCCAGGCAAGCGCGGTCTCAAGCCGGACGTTCTGTGCCTCCACCGCTAGGCCAGCTTCGGCGACGCCGATTTCCGATTGCGCGCGTTCTCGCTGAGCGCGGCGTTTGGCAGGATTGGGGAAAGGCTGTTCGATCCCGATCCTCGCCATGGTCATGCTGTCGCCTTGGAAAGTGAAGGCCGGCGGTCCCGAAACCGGAAAATTGTCGATACCGATATTGACTGTCGGATCGGGCAATCTGCCTGCGGCGACGGCGGACGAGCGTGCGGCATCGACACCGGATGTGCTCGCCTTGAGCGATGGCGCCTCGCGTGCTGCACGCAGGAGTGCGGCATCGAACGTCAGCGGTTCGGCCAGCGCTACGCCCGGGATCGCCGCGAGCAGCGGCGCCAGAACAATCAATCGCATGGGAATCTCCTGATCGGGAGAACCATGGCCAATGCCGAAACGTAAAGCTGGACTAACGGGCGCCGGCGAAGGGGGTATACTCCGCCGGCGCCACGCGCCCGGCCGTGTTCATTGTCGGCTGTCGGCCAGGCAATCGCCTCAGCCGGCCGACGGTGCCCCAGTCTTGCCGGGCATATTCATCATGCAGCCGGAAGCATCCGCCTTCATCATGGCGCAGTCGCAATTTGCCATGCTGGTCTCGCCGTCCTTGACCCAGACGCGGATGTGCGAGGGGCCAGTCGACTTGGGTCCAAAGGAGGGCTGGCTGCGCCATTCCCAATGGCCATTGGCATTTTCATGGGCCGAGGCGATGGATGCGGTAGCGAGTGCCGCCGCAACAGCGGCGAGCGTGAAAATCGTCTTCATGTAAAAAATCCTTGATTGAACTGCGGAGAGACACAAGGCGAACGCAAAGGTTCGCCGCGCATCGCCAGGGTTCAGCCAAGGGGTGCGGGTGGCTCGGGCTCGGGTCCGAAACTGCGGCCGATCAACGGCGCTGCCGAAACGAGCCCGGGAAGCGCGGTGCGGAATTGCGGAATTGCGTCTGGCGCGATGGGGGGCAGCAATGCCAGCGGCACCGCACAGCCCATCTTGGCGATGCAATCGGGGGTCATGCCCTGACAAGGCTGATCGGACTGCGGTTTCTGCTTTGCGAGGCCCATCATCTCCGCGCATTCGGGACTCATTTGCGCCGCGGCCACCACCTGTTCGGCTTCGGGGACGGCCACGACATGCGCAAACGCCGTTTCCTGGCCCAAAAGACCAAGTAAGGCGCTCAAAACGAGCAGCAAGGAAAGCCAGCGCTTCACGAAACTACTTTCGACTTCTGGGGAGCACCTGTCAATTCGCGAACCGGACGATCCCGTGTATCGGCAAGTCCTGCGAGGATTGGGCAATCGGGCCGCGCATCGCCGCTACAACCTTCCGCGAGGTCCAGCAGCGCACGGCGCATCGCTTCGAGAGCGGTTACTTTGCGTGCAAGGTCATCGGCATGACTCAAAGCGATCGCTTTGACCTCGCTGCTCGCCCGGTCTCGATCATCCCAAAGACTGAGAAGGGCGGCAATCTCCTCGAGCGAGAAGCCCAGATCGCGGGCATTGGCAATGAAGCGCAACCGCTCGACCGAGCGGGGAGGATAGTCTCGATAGCCGTTGTCGCGCCGGTCGGGCTGGGGCATCAGCCCGATCCCTTCATAATGGCGAATCATCCGCTGTGACACGCCGGTCGCTTTCGAGGTCTCACCGATATTCACGGACGTTCTTCTCCCGAAGGCCGATGCCCACCATGATGATGACCAACGTGAAAGAAATGCAAAAGTGGGCAGGCGAACAGCAACGCGTAAGGAAGCAACCCGAACATGTGAGCGCGGTGTTCGGGATAGAACAGATAGGCGGCGATCAGGGCCGCCGATATGACCGCCAGGAGCCAGGCGCGTTTGCTCGATAGGTTCACAGCGCGATCCTCCTCAGGCGCAGCGAATTACCGATGACGCTGACCGACGACAGCGCCATCGCGGCCGCGGCGATGATCGGCGAAAGCATAAGGCCGAACAGCGGATAGAGAGCGCCCGCCGCTACCGGGATGCCCGCGACATTGTAGGCGAAGGCGAAGAACAGGTTCTGCCGGATATTGGCCATGGTGGCATGGCTGAGGCGGCGAGCCCGGGCAATTCCAGTGAGGTCGCCCTTGAGTAGTGTGACGCCTGCGCTTTCAATCGCGACATCGGTGCCCGACCCCATGGCAATCCCAACATCGGCTGCGGCGAGGGCGGGTGCGTCGTTCACCCCGTCGCCAGCCATCGCCACGATCCGTCCTTCGTCCCGCAAGCGCTTTACGATCGCACCTTTCTGGTCAGGAAGGACATCCGCCTCGACATCGGCAATGCCAAGGCGACGTGCGATCGCATCTGCAGTGACACGGTTGTCCCCGGTCAGCATGATCACATGGATGCCTGCCTCCGCCAGCGACTTAAGCGCGGCGGCTGTGGTTTCCTTGACGGGATCAGCAATACCGATCGTGCCAGCCACCTTGCCATCGACGCCGAGAAAGATCGCAGTCGCGCCTTCGCTGCGCAGATGATCGGCACGTTCGGCCAGCGGTCCGGTTGGGATGCCCTGTTCTTCGAGAAAGCGCGCATTCCCCGCGGCGAGCTGGTGGCCATCGACGATACCGGTGATGCCCTTACCGACCGGCTGGTCCACATCGCTCGGTTCGCCGATGGCGAGGCCCTTGGCTTCCGCCGCCTTGACCACGGCCTGCGCGAGCGGATGCTCGCTGCTGCGCTCCAGGCTGGCTGCGAGCCGCAGCACTTCGTCGTCATCGAACCCGTCCGCGGTTTCGATCGCCACCACGGCAGGCTTACCCTCGGTGAGCGTTCCGGTCTTGTCGACGACAAGCGTGTCGACCTTTTCCATTCGTTCCAGTGCTTCAGCGTTCTTGATTAGGATTCCGCCCTGCGCGCCGCGTCCCACACCGACCATGATCGACATCGGCGTGGCTAGGCCGAGGGCGCAGGGACAGGCAATGATCAACACCGCGACCGAAGCGATGAGCCCGTAGCCCATCGCCGGAGACGGTCCGACCAGCGACCAGATGACAAAGGCAATTGCGGAGACCGCGATGACGGCCGGGACGAACCAGCCCGACACGGTGTCCGCCAGACGCTGAATCGGTGCGCGGCTGCGCTGCGCATCGGCGACCATCTGGACGATCCGCGCCAGCATCGTGTCGCGCCCGATCCGCTCCGCTCGCATGACGAGGCCGCCGGTTTGGTTGATCGTCCCGCCGATGAGCTTCGATTGAGTTTCCTTGGTCACCGGCATGGATTCGCCCGTCACCATCGATTCGTCGACCGTGCTGCGCCCTTCGAGCACGACGCCGTCCACCGGCACCTTCTCGCCGGGCCGGACGCGCAACCTGTCGCCGACCAGCACCTGGTCGAGCGCAATTTCCTCGTCTCTCCCGTCGGCGCGAACCCGGCGTGCCAACTTGGGCGAAAGATCGAGCAGTGCACGGATTGCGCCGCTCGTGGTTTCTCGGGCGCGTAGTTCGAGCAACTGGCCGAGCAGCACCAGGACGGTGATGACCGCAGCGGCCTCGAAATAGACCGCGACCGACCCGTTCATGGCGCGAAAAGCAGCCGGAAATACGCCGGGGGCGAGCGTCGCCACCATACTGTAGAGCCAGGCGACTCCGGTGCCCATCGCGATCAGCGTGAACATGTTGAGATGGCGGCTTTGGATCGAGGCCCAACCCCGCTCGAAGAACGGCCAGCCGGCCCACAGCACGACCGGGGTGGCCAAGACCATCTGGGCGATATTGCCGAGCCGGCCCGGGAAAATGTGCCCCAGATTGGTCAGATGGCCTCCCATTTCGAGCACGACGACCGGCAAGGCGAGGCTAAGGCCGACCACGAAACGCCGCTTCATGTCTGCATATTCGGGAGACGGCCCGTCGCTGAGCGTCGGGGTCATCGGTTCGAGCGCCATGCCGCAGATTGGGCAGCTCCCCGGTCCAGGGCGCTGAACCTCCGGATGCATCGGGCAGGTCCAGATCGTGCCTTCGGGCACCGTCTCCGCCTGGCGCGGCTTGGAGGCCGTGTAGACCACGGGATCGGCTTTGAATTTGGCAAGGCAGCCTGCGCTGCAGAAATAGTGATAGACGCCTTCATGGGTGGCGACATGCGGCGTGGTGGCCGGATCGACGTCCATTCCGCACACCGGATCGATCGCCGTTTGGGGGACTTCGGCAACGGGATGGGCGCAATTCGCGTGATCGTGATGCGACTCGGTCATGCTTCGAGCTCCTTTGTCGCGAGGCTTGTCGACCTTGACATCATGTCAGGGTCAAGTGCCTATTTTTCAGGCCGTGCCGCCCAAAGGCTCCAGCGTGCCCAGCCAGGCGACCAATGCCAGGATCCCGGCCGCCGCGCCGGCTTCCAACGTCAGGCTAATTCGAAGGTCGCGCAGGGCTCGCGCCGGATCGGTGTCGGCGACGACCGCGCCGAGCGCCGGGGTCAGCCGCCAGCGGTTCGAGGCAGCCAGAAGCAGCATCGCGCCGAACAGGCCGAGCTTCGCAAGCAGCAGCTGTCCGTACGGCGTCAGGGGCAATCGGGTAAAATGGGGAAAGCCGACCACGGCGAAGCAATTGATGACGCCGGTGATGACAATCAGAGCCAACGCGAGCGTGCCAACCCGGGCAAACTGCTCAAGCGCGCGGTGCGTCATCGCCAGCCGGGCGGCTGTCTGATGGCTCAAGGGACGGAAGAGGAGCAAGGAGAAAGCGGCAATTCCTCCGAGCCATACCGCCGCTGCCAGCATGTGGACCATGTCACTCAGCCGGTGGATCGTGCCCATCGAGCCTTCCGTGGCCCCGGCATGGCCGGTCCAGACCAGCGTTGTGATCGCGAGCGCCGTCGACGCGAGAAGGCCAATGCGCGCAATCGATCGACGCGGCTTCAGTGCAAACGCCGATAGGACAGCAATCGTAAGCGCGACCATTCGCACGATCCAGGCGCTGCCGATCGCGGTTTCGGCGATCACCTCCCGCAGGACATCGCGGTCCACAGCCCAGATGCTGGCGCCGGTCATAGAGGCGGCGAGCGCGATCATGCCGAGACCGGACAGCAGAAACCCGATTGATGAAAGAGCGATAGCCAGTTTCGTCAGCGGCAATTCGTCCGCATCGCGTTCTTGGCTAGTGAGCGCATAGAAGGAAAATGCGGACATGCCCGCCAACACCATCAGGTCGGCATAAAGGACGAACCGGATGGCGATGACGGGCAGGTTGTCCATGTGCTCTTACCGCACCGTGAAGCTGAAATTGCCGCCCATGTGGTGAGTGTCGGCTCCAGCAGTGTTCCAAGTGACTCTGTAGGTGCCGGCAGTGAGCGGCCGCCTCAGCAGCAACGTCATCGACTTGCGATCCTTGCCCATTTCGGCAGTGAAGCCGGTGATCGGCATCGGTGCGTGGCTGCCCATTCCGGGCATGCCAGTCATCGCGATCTCGGCCCGCGTCGTTGCGGCGATCACGGCCTCACTAAAGCGCAGCTCGATTTTTGTTGGAGCCGGAACCGTGGCGTTTGCGGCAGGGCTCGAGGAAACGAGCCTTGTGTGAGCGGCGGCAAGCTGCGGGAAAGCGAGTCCCATGGCGGCGATGGCGAGAACGAGACGGTGCAGGCGCATCAGCAAACTCCTTGGCTGCGTGTCATGGGCAAATACGCAGCCGTGAAGCGCACCCCTCACACATCGCTCGATTCGATTTTCCCGAGGGATCGGGCGACGGCCCGCGTATATGCTTGCAAGGACCTTAGGAGACCGATTGTGTCCGACTTTGATCGAACGCTGCGCCAACTCGGCGCTTTGCCAGTTCCCGCTGATCTGGCGATGATCGATGATGCCGTGCTCGCCGGCCTTGCGGTCAGGCGCCGGGAGGCATCTGCCGCGCCCCGGCTCATGGGTTTCGCCGCCGCATTCGCATTGGCTCTCGGGATAGCCGGAGGCGGACTGGTCGGCGGCGAACCGGCTGTCGCGCAGCCGCTCTCGCCATTCGCGCCCGACAACCCACTGGCGCCTTCGACGCTGCTGGATGTCCATCCGTGAGTTGGGGCAAACGTCTCGCTCTGATCGCGGTCGTTGCCTTCCTGGCGGCATTGGCGGGGACATATGCCGGCAGGACGATCTTCGCGCCGGAGCGGCAGAGCGAAACCGAACTCCATGCACTGCTCCACCGCGAGCTGAATCTCGACGCGGCGCAGCGAGCAAAGATCGAGGCGATCGAGCAGCGCTTCGCCACGCGGCGCAGGGCGCTCGAACTCGAGATGCGCGCGGCCAATGCCCATCTCGCAGCGGCGATGCAGGCAGAACACGGTTATGGGCCGGAAGTGACAGCCGCCATCGACCACACGCACATGGTCATGGGCCAGATGCAAAAGGAAACGCTCGAACACCTTTTCGCGATGCGCGCCGTGCTGCGGCCAGATCAGGCTGCAATGTTCGATCGGACTGTGACCAAGGCTCTCGCGCCCGACAACACACCTTCAGACACGCGGTGAGCCTGTCGCTGTCCGATGGCAGCGACGCGGAGCTCGCGGCACTGGTGCTTGCCGGTCGGCAGGACGCCTGCCGCGCGCTATTGGCCCGCCATCGCGAAACCGTGTTCCGCCTCGTGCGAGCATCGATCGGCGATGAACACGAAGCGCTCGATCTGACTCAGGAAGCCTTCATCGCGGCCTTTGCTGCGATCGGCCGCTATGACGGAAACCGACCATTTCCGGTATGGCTCAAGAGGATTGCGCTCAACAAGTGCCGCGACTGGGCACGGCGGCGAAAGGTAAGATCGTTCTTCGTTCGCGCGGTGCCGCTCGAAGCCGCGGTCGACCTCCCCGACGATGCCGTCCCTGCTGATGTCCTTGCCTCGGACCGGGCCGAGCTTGCCAGGGCGGTCGCCGCGATTTCAAGACTGCCTGCACGTCTGCGCGAAGTCCTCGCGCTACGGACGATTGATGAACTGAGCCAGGCCGAGGCGGCCGCCGTGCTTGGGGTCAGTGAGAAGACTGTAGAGACGCGGCTCTACCGAGCCCGTGCCAAACTGAAGGCCATGCTAGGCCAGATTTGAGGGGGAGCGCCAAGCTGCGTGCGGCTTGAGAACATCGAAAAACATCTGGTAGCCGTCGGTCCTCGCAGAATCCTTCAGGGCCTGGATGTCGATGTCACATGCGCTTCAGGATGACTTCCATCTGATCGATCTCCTGGCGCTGCGAACGGATGATATTGCTGCAAAGCGTTTTGACTGCCGCGTCTCGGATGGAGGCCTGTTGGCACATCAGAATCGCTCCAGAATGGTGCGGGATCATCGAGCGAAGGAAGGCGCGGTCGCCAATCGTCGTCTGGGTCCGGATAAGGGCGAAGGACCCAAGAAACGCCACCATCGAAATCCCAAGTATGATCAGGTTCGCCGTCTTGTTCGGGAACATGTGCTTCATCGCGACGATCATCAGTATCACCATCGGCGCGACCATCATCAGCGTCATGTAGACCATGTTGAGATTGTTGTAGAAGCTCGAGAGGCCGTCGATCATGACGAACATTACGAGATACATGATCACCCCGCTGACCAGCGTCTGGATCGCGAGGCTGGTGTAAGGGTTCATCATCCCCGACTTCTCTTGCATCTGTTCCATTGTCCTCTCCTAACTATCGTATGCGCGGCCCCGGGTTGTTCCGCTTCTCGCTCCGTCAGAACCAGAACCGAACGCCGGCGACCAAGCTCGTACGAGTGGGATCCTCATCGTCCGCGCGAGCGTAGCGCGCGGTTTGCCCCGTCTTGGCCTCGTATGAGACGCCGATATAGGGCGCGAACTGTCGGCTGATTTCGTAGCGCAGGCGCAGCCCCAGTTCGGCGCTCGACAAGCCTGCGCCGGTGCGGGTCGCGGGCACGTCCTGAGCGGCCAGGTTGAGTTCGACCCGAGGCTGCAGGACCAGGCGCTGGGTGATGCGCTGATCGTAATATCCCTCAAGCCGGCCGAGCAGATCGCCCTTGTCGGATAAAAACAATGCGCCCTCTACCTCGAACCAATAGGGAGCCAGGCCCTCGAAGCCCACGGTCGCGTAGGTCGTCGGCCGCCCGGGCTCGAAGTCGAGGCGGACGCCAGCCTGCAGGTTGAAGTACGGACCGATCGCGCGGCTGTATAGCGCTTGAATCTCTGTGCTTTCGACGCCTTCGCGGAACGCGCCCTCGCCTTCGGACTTGAGGGTCAGCCGGTTGACGTCTCCGCCGAACCAGGCCTCGCCATCCCATCGATAGCCGTCGCGACCCTTGCGCGCCTGGTACTCCGCCAGATTGAACATGACCTGGTTGAACGATTGGCCGCCGCTCTCCCTCATCATCAAGCTGCGCGACTGCTGCATGGCGCCGACCGGAAACTGTCGGTCGGCGTAATGGTCCATCGGAGGCGGCGGCGCCGGTGCATTCCCGGCAGGTAGGTTGGTGCCGGTCTGTGCCGTGCTGGACATTCCCGACATATCATGGCCGGCCTGACCAGTAGGCATTTCCATCCCCGGCATGGCGCTATGATCCATGCCCTCCGTCGTCCCCGGCTGTGCTGGTGCGCCCTGCATCGGCAGGGCGCCGTGATCCATTCCGGTCATCGGCGACTGAGCGGCACCGTCAGGCATACCCGGCATGCCGGGCATATTGCCCATCGGCTCGCGGGCGGATTTGGCGGGCGGGTGGCGTGCGGGGGCGGCCCTCCGCGCGTTGGGGCGTCTCTGCGGGGTCGGCCGCTTTGCAGCAGGCCGCTTTGCTGCTGGCTTCTTGGCTGGCATTGGCATCGACATGCCGGGCATGTTCTGCATGGACTGAGCCTGCGCGGGCGCCGCAACCGTCAGGGCGAGGGCCGACGTCGCCGCGAGCGCGGCGAAAAGGCGGTTCACGCCGCCTCTCCCTTGGGGCGCACGCTCACCGTGCGCATCATCCCGGCGTGCATATGGTAGAGAAGGTGGCAGTGGAATGCCCAGTCGCCCACCGCGTCGGCGGTAAAATCCCAGGTCACCTTGCCGCCGGGCTGGACGATGACGGTATGCTTGCGCGGCGCGCGGTCGCCGTGCCCGGTCACTAGCTCAAAGAAATGGCCGTGAATGTGGATCGGATGCCCCATCATGCTGTCATTGATGAGATTGACCCGAACTCGTTCGCCCTCGATGAACGGGATCGGTTCGTGAACGTCTGACATCTTTTCGCCGTCGAACGACCACATGAAGCGCTCCATGTTGCCGGTGAGGTGAAAGTCGATGGTGCGCGATGGCGCACGAACGTCGGGATTGCGCTCGAGCGCCATCAGGTCGCGGTACGTCAGCACCTTGTGGCCGACATCCTCGAGACCTTGGCCGGGCTCGCCAGTGCGGTCCATTGGCATCGGCGAGATCGTCTGCACCCCGGGGCCTTTCTTGACCTGCGGCGCATTCGAGAAGTCGCGCATCTTCATCGACCCCATGTCCATGGAGCCGTCGTCCATCCCGGCCATAGAGCCGTGCTGGGCGCCCATCGATCCGTGGTCCATGCCTGCCATGGCGTCGGACCCAGCCATCGCGCTATGGTCCATCCCGGCCATCCCCGCGTGGTCCATTGCCATCGAACCGTGATCCATCGCACCCATCGTCGCCGACATCGCGGCCATCGCGCCGGTAGCGAGCTTGGCTGAGGGGTTCTGTTCCGCGGTCGTGTCGACGCCGCGCTGAGCGCCCCCTGACATGTTCATGCCGCCCATGCCGCCCGACATGTCCATGCCTTCCATCCCGCCCATCGACATGTCACCCATGCCCATGTCCTTCATCGTGGCGAGCGGGCGCTTTCTAAGTGGCGGAACCTCGGCCGCCATGCCAGGGCGCGGGGCGAGTGTCGCGCGCGCCATGCCCGATCGGTCGACCGCTTCGCCAACCAGAGTGAACGCCTTGTCTTCAGCGGGCGTCACGATTGCGTCGTAGGTTTCGGCGATACCGATCTGGAATTCGTCTACCTCGACCGGCACCACGTCCTGCCCGTCGGCCTGCACGATGGTGAGCCGAAGACCCGGTATGCGGACGTTGAACGTGGTCATGGCCGACGCGTTGATAATCCGCAGCCGCACGCGCTGCCCGGGAGTGAAAAGCGCGGTCCAGTTGTCGAAGGGTCCATGCCCGTTGACGAGATAGGTGTAGGCGGGACCTGTCGCGTCGGAGACGTCGGTCGGGTCCATCCGCATTTTGCCCCAATCCACGCGATCCTTCAGCGTCTGGTCGCGGCCCGCGAGCAGGCCGGCGAGGGTCTGACGCTGAAAGTTGAAGTGGCCGGGATCGACCTTCATCCGGCGGAAGATGCCCTCCGGCGAAATCTGGCTGTGGTCGGACAGGACGATCACGTGTTCGCGATCGTATTTAATCGGGTCTTCGCCAGCAGGATCGATGACGATTGGGCCGTAATGGCCGAGTTGCTCCTGGAGTCCCGAATGACTATGGTACCAGTAGGTGCCGCTCTGCTTGACGGGAAATTCGTAGAGGTAGCTTGAACGCGGGCGGATGCCGGGGAACGAGATGCCGGGAACGCCGTCATGCTGGGGTGGAACGAGCAGGCCGTGCCAGTGGATCGAGCTATCTTCGTCGGCGAGGTCGTTGATGACATTTAGCCGGACGATCTGACCTTCGCGAAGTCGAATCAGCGGTGCAGGTACCGTTCCGTTGATTCCGATCGCCTTTGACGGTCGCCCGTCGATCATCATCGTCTGCCGCGCGATCCGTAGCGTGATGTCGGAACCCGACACTATCGGCAGGGGCGTGGCTATCCCCGCCGACACAGATTGCGCCCAGACCGGGAAATAGCTCGCGACGGCAAGGCCGCCTCCGACCACGGCGCCACGGCGCATGAACTGACGCCGACTATAGGGATGCTGCATTGTCTCTCTTTGCCCGATCCGACGAGGGGTCCTCACTCGGATACGCGGCTGACACCGGCATCCCTCAAAAAAGAAGCGAAGAAACGTCGGCCGAGAGGAGGCAACAGAGCCGCAACGATTAGGCCGCGTTGGTGGTGGCGATCCCCATCGCGATCGGCTGCGCCTGCCTCACTGATAGCCAGCCGAATCGCCTTCCACATTCGGCGCCTTTGCTCGGGAGGCCCGCGCCAATCGAAACACTCTGCGGGGCTTGTGTCTTACGAGCCGTATTTTCACAGCGGAAACAGATTTATCGACTGCTACCTAGAGAGCTACCTAGTGGCAAATACGCCCAACCGACCCGAGATCGCGGCCGCCTTATCATACTGATATTACGAGGAAATTTGGTGGACGCACTTGGGCTCGAACCAAGGACCCGCTGATTAAGAGCAAGTGAGAAGCCTTTCCTCGCCAAGCTTGCTATCGGGAAGGGGTCAGCTCCGTCGAGGGATCTTGCCTCGTCCTTTCAGTTCGGAAGGGCCTGGCGATCAGCTCGCTACGTGGGATCAAGTGTGGGAACGCGACAAGTTGATGCGGTCAAATACGCGACTTTCCAACTGCTTAGTGAAGGAAAGTGGCTCCCCGAGTTGGATTCGAACCAACGACCAAGTGATTAACAGTCACCTACTCTACCGCTGAGCTATCGGGGAACAGGCCGGACACCGCCCGGCAGGAGCGCGCCTATACCAGTGCGCGCGGGTTTGGCAAGGGTGCCGAGACGGAGTGTTACACCTGGAACTGCTCAGTGACGATGCGGTCGTCCAGGCTGTGGCCGCGATCGAACAGCAGGGTAAGCCGCTGGTCGAGTGCGATCGCGATGCTGACTTCGGCGATGTCGCGCAGTTCCTTCTGATCCGCGACCACCGAAACCGGGCGCTTGTCGGGCTCGAGCACGCGAAAGCCGATCCGCGACGAATCCGGCAGGATCGCCCCGCGCCACCGGCGCGGGCGAAACGGGCTGATCGGGGTAAGCGCAAGCATCGCCGATCCCAGCGGCAGGATCGGCCCGTTGGCGGACAGGTTGTATGCAGTCGAGCCCGCCGGGGTCGCCACGAGCACCCCGTCGCAGGCCAGTTCCGGAATCCGCACCTTGCCGTCGACGCTGACTTCCAGTTTGGCGGTCTGGCGGGTTTCGCGCAGCAGCGAGACTTCGTTGATCGCGCAAAAACGCTGTTCGACCCCGCTGCGGGTGGTTGCGGTCATCGCCAGGGGAGCAACGGCGACGGCTTTGGCCTTGGCAACGCGATCGACGATGTCCCGGCTGCTCCTGGCCCGGTTCATCAGGAAGCCGACGGTGCCGTGGTTGAGCCCGTAAGCGGGGATCAGCGGCCCGTCGTCGAGCATGTGGTGCAGGGTTTGCAGCATGAACCCGTCGCCACCGATCACCACGACCGCGTCGGCCTCTGCCAAGGGGACCCAGGTCCCGGTCGCGGCGATGGCCGCGGCGGCCGCCTGGGCGCGCTCGGTGTCCGAAGCAAGGAGCGCCAGCCGCGCGCGATCGGGCATTGTCGGAGTTCCCTTCACCAGCGCCGCGCGGCGCCGGGGCCGTCGTTCGCCCGTTTATGAGCCAAGCCGTTGGCTGGCAACGCGTTTCGCGGCGAGCCCGAAGGGCCGCGTCGTTTCGGAACGGAATCTCAACCCCTTGGGGCCTATCGAGCACGCATGGCGAGTGCGGCCTTCGACCCCGGGGCGAGCGACGGCGACGCCCTGACCGGACTGCTGGCCGCGGCCAGCGGGCGCGAGCGGCTCGAATCGTGGGCGCGCGACGGGTTGCGGTGGCAGGCCATGCTGATCGGCCTGCAGCGCTTTCAGGCCGTCAATCGCGCATTCGGCCAGCCCGCTGGCGATGCCGCGCTGGGCGAAGTCGCCCGCCGCATCCGCACTTTCGCCGGCGACGCCTTTGCCGGCGATGCGTTTGCAGGGGAGTGGTTCGCCGCGCGGATCGATGGCAGCGCCTTCCTGCTCGCTGCGACCGGCGACTGGAGCCGCGAACGCTGGAGCTTCATGGCCGATGCCTTGGCCCAAGCCGTGGCGCGGCCGCTGGTCGTGGCGGGCGAGCGCGTGCGCCTGACGACCCGGATAGCGTTGCTGCGGGCGCTTCCCGGCGAATCCCCCAAGGGCGGGATCGACAGCCTCAGTCACGCCCTTGCCGAGGCCCAGTCCCAGCCCGCACAGCGGCTGATCTGGGCCGACGGCACCCGCATGCCGCGCGGCCGGAGCGGCGCCGCGCTCGAGGGCGACCTGATGCGCGCGCTGGGACGGGGCGAAATCGCGGTGCTGTTCCAGCCGCAGTTCGGTCTTGCAAATGGACGCCCGACCGGGGCCGAGGCGCTCGCGCGATGGGATCACCCGGCGCTGGGCCGGATCGGCGCAGAAACATTGTTTGCGGTCGCCGAACGCTCCGACCAAACCGCGGCGCTGGGGCGGCACATTGCCGAGCGCGCGCTATCCGCGGCCGTGCGCTGGTCACCGCAGGCCGATCTCAGGCTGTCGCTCAATCTAACCGCCGCCGAACTGGCGTCGTCGAGTTGCGTGGCCACGCTGGACGAGGTCACCGCAAGCAGCGGCTTCGATCCGCACCGGCTGACCCTGGAAGTCACCGAGCAATCGCTGCTTGTCGACCTCGATGCGGCAGCCGTTACGCTGCGCGCATTGGCTGCCCGAGGCATGCGGATCGCGCTCGACGATTTCGGCTCGGGCTTCGCCAACTTCCGTTATCTCAAGCTTTTGCCGCTCGATTACCTCAAGCTCGATCACACGCTGACCGACGACATCGCCGCCGACCCGCGTGACCGGACAATCCTGCGGGCGATCGTGGCGATGGCCAAGGCACTAGACCTCGAAGTGATCGCCGAAGGGGTCGAGAGCGAAGCGCAGCGTGCATTGCTGGCCGCTGAAGGGTGCGACTACTACCAGGGCTTCCTACGCGCTGGGCCGATGCGGGCGGATGAGTTCGATCGGTTCATCGCCGAATCCTAGAAACCACGGCGTCCGCAAATCCCGCTCATGTCGAGCGAAGTCGAGACATCGCGCCTGATGTCTCGACTTCGCTCGACATGAGCGGGGGTGCTTATGGCCAATTACGGTGGCCTAACGCCCCTTACGCGCGATCGTCGAAAGTCCCTTGGTGAGTTGCGCCAAGCCCTGCAACCGCGCGCCCGGATTGCCCCATTCGCGCTGGATCACAAGCTTGTTGTCGGGGCGCAGGCGGGCGGTGCCCTTGAGCCGTTCGACGTAGGCAACCAGCCCCAACGGGTCGGCGAAATCGTCGTTATGAAAGGTGACCAGCGCTCCTTTCGCGCCGACGTCGATCTTGGCGATATTGGCCTCCATCGCCTGGCGCTTGATCTCGATCAGCTTGAGGAGGTTGGCGGTGGCTGGGGGCAGGGGGCCGAAGCGGTCGATCATCTCGGCCGCCAGCGCCTCGACCGCGCCCTGTTCCTCGGCATCGTTCATCCGCCGGTACAGCGCCATCCGCACCGCCAGGTCGGGAACGTAATCCTCGGGGATCAGGATCGGCGCGTCGACGGTGATCTGGGGGCTCAGCCGCTCGCTGCGCCGTTCGATCGCCATGCCCCCGGCGCGCGCCTCGAGGATCGCGTCTTCGAGCATCGACTGGTAGAGTTCGTAGCCGACTTCCTTGACGTGGCCCGACTGCTCGTCGCCCAGCAGGTTGCCCGCGCCGCGCAGATCGAGATCGTGGCTGGCGAGCTGGAAGCCGGCGCCCAGGCTGTCGAGGTCGCCGATGACCTTGAGCCGCTTCTCTGCGATTTCCGACAGCACCCGGTTTTCGGGAAACGTGAGATAGGCATAGGCGCGCAGCTTGCCCCGCCCGACCCGCCCGCGCAGCTGATAGAGCTGGGCGAGGCCGAAGCGGTCCGCGCGGTGGATGACGATGGTGTTGGCGCTGGGGATGTCGAGTCCGCTTTCGACGATGGTGGTGGCCAGCAGCACCTCGTACTTGCGCTCGTAGAACGCGCCCATCCGGTCTTCGACCTCGGTCGGGCTCATCTGCCCGTGCGCGCTGACCGCCTTGATCTCGGGGACGTTGTCATGGAGCCATTGCTCGACGTCGGCCATGTCGGCGATCCGCGGGACGACGATGAAGCTCTGGCCGCCACGGTTGTGCTCGCGCAGCAGCGCCTCGCGCATCACCATGTCGTCCCACGGCATCACGTAGGTGCGCACCGCCAGGCGATCGACCGGCGGGGTCTGGATCGTCGACAGCTCGCGCAGGCCCGACATCGCCATCTGGAGCGTGCGCGGGATGGGGGTGGCGGTGAGGGTGAGGACGTGGACGTCGGCCTTGAGCTGCTTGAGCCGTTCCTTGTGGGTCACCCCGAAGCGCTGCTCCTCATCGACGATGACCAGGCCGAGATGCTTGAACTCGACCGACTTCGACAGGATCGCGTGGGTGCCGATGACGATGTCGACCTTGCCGTCCTTGAGCCCGTCCTTGGTCGCGGAGGCTTCCTTGGCCGGGACCAGGCGCGACAGGCGCCCGATCTGGAGAGGGAAGCCCGCAAAGCGCTCAACGAAGTTGGCGTAGTGCTGGCGCGCGAGGAGCGTGGTCGGCGCGACCACCGCGACCTGCTGCCCCGCCATCGCCGCGGCGAAAGCGGCGCGCAGCGCCACCTCGGTCTTGCCGAAGCCGACATCTCCGCAGACCAGCCTGTCCATCGGCTTGCCCGCGGCCAGATCGGTGAGCACCTCGTCGATGGCACGCTCCTGGTCGTCGGTTTCGTCCCAGGGAAAGCGATCGACGAACTGGGCGTAGGCGGACGGCTCGGGCTCGATCGTCACGCCTTGACGCAGCGCGCGCTTGGCCGCGGTGCGCATGAGTTCGCCCGCGATCTCGCGGATGCGCTCCTTCATCCGCGACTTGCGCCGCTGCCAAGCCTCGCCGCCGAGCCGGTCGAGCGCGACGTTCTCGCTGTCCGCGCCGTAGCGGGTCAGGACGTCGATATTCTCGACCGGGATGTAGAGCTTGTCGCCGGCGGCGTAGCTGAGCTGGACGCAATCGTGCGGGCTCTTGCCGACGGTGATCGGCGACAGCCCCTCGTAGCGGCCGATCCCGTGATCGGCATGGACCACCAGATCGCCGACGTTGAGCGCGCTCAGTTCGGCGAGGAAGGCGTCGGAGTCCTTCTTGCGCTTGCGCCGCCGAACGAGCCGGTCGCCGAGCAGGTCCTGCTCGGTCAGCAGCTCGAGCTCGGCGTTGGCGAAGCCCTGCTCGAGCGGCAGGACCAGCGCCACCGCGCGGCCCTTTGCGGCGAGGCCCAGCGCGGATTGCCAGTCCTCGGCCAGCGCAACCGCGGTCTTGCCGTCCTCGCCGATCAGCCCGGCCAGCCGCGCACGGCTACCGGTGCTGTAGGACGCGATCAGAGGTTTGCGCCCCGATCTGGCGATGGCGGTGACGTGCTTGCCCACCGCTGCATAGATGTTCTCGCCCCGCCCGCGCTCGGGGGTGAAGTCGCGCGCGCTGGTGAAGCCGAAATCGAGCACGTTCGCCGAATCGGGCTCGGCGAAGATGCTCGCGCGGTGGACCGGCCACGCGGCGAGGGTGCGCTGAAACTCGTCCTCGCCGAGATAGAGCTGCTCGGGCGGCAGCGGGCGATAGCTGGCCGCTGCGGCCTTGTCGCTGCGCGCTGTGTAGTAGTCGGAAATGTCGGACAGGCGGCTGTCGCCGGCCTTGAGCGCCGAACTGTCGATCACCGCCACGTCGCCCGCGTCGAGATGGTCGAACAGCGTGACCATCCTCTCCTCGAACAGCGGCAGCCAGTGTTCCATGCCCGCAAGGCGCCGTCCGTCGCTGACCGCCTGATACAGCGGGTCCGAGGTCGCCGCGGCGCCGAACCGCTCGCGATAACGGCCGCGGAAGCGCTTGATGCTGTCGTCGTCGACCAGCGCCTCGCTCGCGGGGAGCAGCAGGAAGCGCTCGAGCGATCCGGTCGAGCGCTGGGTGCCCGCATCGAAGGTGCGCAGCGTCTCCAGCTCGTCGCCGAAGAAATCGAGCCGCAGGCCCTGCTCCAGGCCCGAAGGGTAGATATCGAACACGCTGCCGCGCACCGCGTATTCGCCCGCATCGACCACGGTGTCGGTGCGGGTGTAGCCCTGGCGTTGGAGCAGCGCGATCAGGCTTTCGCGGCCGATCTCCATTTTAGGCGCCAGTTCGCGCACCGATTCGCGGATGCGGAACGGCGTCAGCGCGCGCTGGAGCACCGCATTGACGGTCGTCACCACCAGTTGCGCGGTCTTCGCGGGCGATTGCAGCCGGTGCAGCGCCGACAGCCGGCGGGCGCTGACCGACAGCGCCGGACTGGCCCGGTCGTAGGGCAGGCAGTCCCACGCCGGGTATTCGATCGTTTCCAGTTCGGGCGCGAAGAACACCGCCGCTTCGGCGACGCTGCGCATCCCGGCTTCGTCGGGCGCGATCCACACCGCGCGCCTGCCCCCGCTGGCATGAGCCGCCGCCCGCGCGAGATCGGCCATCACCAGCGGCGCCGCGCCCCGGGCGACCGAAGCGAGCGTCAGCGGCGTCTTGGCCGTCAGGATGCGGTTGAGATCGGGCATGGGTGAAGAGAGGCGCGGGGAACTTGCCCCTAGCGGGAAGTATCGACGTAATCGAGCCTTTGGAACGACGCCATCAGGTCTCCCGCCAAATGGGCCGGAGCATCCTGGGTTCCCATCGCCCAGCCCATCACGTCGGGGTCTTCCTCGCGCAACAGCGTTTCGAACCAGGCAAACTCGGCTTCCGCCCAGTCGCCATGGAACCGATCGAAGAAGCAGCCGCAGATATAGTCCATCTCGCGCGTGCCCCGGTGCCAGGCACGGAAGCGCAGTTTGGCGAGGCGGGCGGGGTCCGGCATCGCGTCGCGGTAGATGGACCGGGCGCGGCAAACAAGTCTAGAGCAAGGTCATGCGCCCCGATCTGCTCAACCCGCTGTTCGCCGAAGTGGCCGGGCTGAAGGGCGTCGGGCCGCAACTGGCCAAGCCGCTCGAGAAGCTGGCGCTGACCCGGGTCAAGGACCTGGCCTATCACCTGCCCGACCGCTTCGTGCAGCGCCGCGCGGTGGCGGTGTTAGACGATGCCGATGTCGGCGAGCAGATCGTGATTCCGCTGACGGCGCGCGAATACCGCGCACCGGCCGGACGCGGCCCTTTCCGCGTGATGGCCGAGGATGCGGCGGGGGACTACGTCGCGCTCACCTGGTTTGGGCGCAACGCAGGGTGGGCCAAGAAGAGCCTGCCGCTGGGCGAGAAGCGCTGGATCGCCGGAAGGCTCGACCAATTCGGCCAGACCCGCCAGATCGTCCACCCCGACCATATCTCCGACGAAGGCGCAGGATCGCTGACCGCGCTGGTCGAGCCGGTCTATCCGCTGTCCGAGGGGTTGACCCAGAGCCGGGTTCAGGGGCTGGCCCAGCAAGCGCTAGGAGTGGTGCCAGAGCTGCCGGAATGGGCCGATCCGGCGTTGCTCGCGCAGATGGGCTGGCCCGCCTGGCGCGAGGCGCTCGCGCTGGCGCATCGCGGCCATCATCCCGAAGCCCGCGACCGGCTGGCCTACGACGAGCTGTTCGCCAACCAGCTCGCGCTGATGCTGGTGCGGCGGGCGAACCGGGCGCGCGTTGGGCAGCCGCTCTCGGGCGACGGCAGCCTGCGGGCCAAGCTCGATCTGCCCTTCGCGCTGACCGGGGCGCAGCGGCGGACTATGGCCGAGATCGAGGGTGACATGGCCCAGGGCGCGCCGATGTTGCGGCTGCTGCAGGGCGATGTCGGTTCGGGCAAGACCGTGGTCGCGCTCGAGGCGATGCTGATCGCGGTCGAAGCGGGCGCGCAGGCCGCGCTACTCGCCCCGACCGAGATTCTTGCGCGCCAGCACCACGAAACGCTGCGCCGGATGCTCGCACCGTCCGGCGTCCAGATCGCGCTGCTGACCGGCCGCGACAAGGGCCGGGCGCGCGAATCGATCCTGATGGGGCTGCTCGATGGCTCGATCGCCATCTGCGTAGGCACCCACGCGATTTTTCAGGACACCGTCGCCTATCGCAATCTCGGGCTGGTGGTGATCGACGAACAGCACCGCTTCGGGGTCGGCCAGCGGCTGTTGCTGACCCAGAAGGCGCGGCGCACCCCGCATTGCCTCGCGATGACCGCCACCCCGATCCCGCGGACGCTGACTCTGGCCCAGTACGGGGAGATGGACGTCAGCCGCCTCGACGAGATGCCGCCGGGGCGTCAGGCGATCGACACGCGGGTGGTCGCGGTCGAGCGGATGGCGGAGGTGATCGACGGGGTTGGGCGACACCTCGCAAACGGTCAGCAGGCCTATTGGGTGTGCCCGATGGTGCGCGAAAGCGAAAGCGACGACACCGCCGCCGCTGAGGCCCGCCATGCCGCGCTCAGACAGCGCTTCGGGGACGATGTCGTTCTGGTTCACGGTCAGCTTCGGCCCGAGATCAAGGACGCGGCGATGGAGGCGTTCGCCAGTGGTGAGAAGAAGCTGCTGGTCGCCACGACCGTGATCGAGGTCGGGGTCGACGTCCCCGACGCGACGCTGATGGTGGTCGAGCAGGCCGAGCGCTTCGGCCTCGCCCAGCTTCACCAATTACGCGGACGGGTCGGGCGGGGCGCGGCCAAATCGACCTGCCTGTTGCTGCGCGGCGAAGCGTTGAGCGAGGCCGGGCGCGAGCGGTTGGCGTTGCTGCGCCAGACGCAGGACGGTTTCCTGCTCGCCGAGGAGGACCTGCGCCTGCGCGGCGGAGGCGAACTGCTCGGCACGCGGCAATCGGGCGACACCCCGTTCCGCGTCGCCGACGCCGATCAGTTGCAGCGCCTGCTGCCGATCGCCCACGACGATGCGCGGCTGCTGATCGAACGCGACGGCGGGCTGGACCACCCGCGAGGCCAGGCGGCGCGCACGCTGCTCTACCTGTTCGAGCGCGACTATGGGGTGCAGTTGCTGCGGGGGGGCTAAGCCTCGCTCTTGGCGGGCTCGGCGAAATTCATCTCCGAGATGGGAAGATCGCCATCCTTGAGTTCGGCCTTCAGATCCTTCTCGCGGGCGGCCATCTTTTTCAGCATCGCAACCAGGTCGAGGTCGGACTTGCGCGCCTGCGCGAACACTCCGCCGCGCTCTTCCTCTTCCTTATGGTGGTGGGTCATCTGTTCGCCGAGCACCTGGAGCTTGGCGGCGAAGCTGTCCTTGTCGGTCTTCGGCGAAAGCACGTCATTGATCAGCAGCTTGCCGGTGTCGTGCTCGACCAGGCCCTCGGTCAGCTTGTCGTCTTCACCCTCGGGCACCTTGCGCAGCGCGGGGTAGAGGTACTCTTCCTCCAGCGCCATGTGGATCTTGATCAGGTTGGCGACCTGGACGCCCAGCTTGCGCGTTTGGGCGGGGGTCGCATCCTTGAGCTGCTTGAAGATCGCCTCGACCTTGTCGTGGTCGTCCTTAAGCTTGGAGATCGCGTCGTCGTGAAAAAGCGGCATGATCCGGTCCCGTCCTGTGAGGTCATCGGCTCAATGCGCCGCGACCCCACAGGTTCCGCCCGGATTGCGCTGGTTCAGGCGGGTTCGAGCCTCACCGCGGTGAGCGTCGCGGGCGGCAGGCCGCCGTTCTTGGCCAGCGCGGTCAGCTCTTGCTTGCGCGCCAGCAACTGATCGCGCAGCGCCACCAGATCAACTCCGGCTTCGCGCGCCTGGGCGAACATGCCTTCGCTGGGCATCTCTTCTTCCTTGACGTGGTGCTTGATCTCTTCGGACAGCACCTTGACCTTGGCCTCGTAGTACTGGTCGTCGGGGCTGCCGGCCATGATGTCGTTGATCAGCACTTTCGCGCCGTCGTGCTCGACATACGCCTCGTCGAGCGTGTCGTCGTCGATCTTGCCTTGCAGCGCGGGGTAGAAAATCTCTTCCTCGATCGTCGCGTGGATTTTCAGTTCGGTGCAGATTTGCTCGGCGATCGCCTGCTTCTTTCCCGCGCCGGCGCTCTCGAACGCCTCGAACAAGTCCTCGACCTTACGGTGGTCCGCCTTGAGCAGCGCGATCGCGTCGGTGAATTCTTCGGTGGCCATGACCCATGCTCCTGAATCGGGATGAATTTCCCGTTGGAGCTTAAAGCCGGAGGCACGCGGTGCGTTCCGCGCGATGTGAAGAAAATGGTCGGGGAAAGAGGATTCGAACCTCCGGCCCCTGCCTCCCGAAGACAGTGCTCTACCAGGCTGAGCTATTCCCCGACCGATGCTGGTGACCCCGGTCCGAGAACCTGGGCCGCCGAGGCAGGAGCGGGCCTATAGTCGCGGGTGCGCGGGGTGGCAAGCGGACGTTTGGCCGTCTAGCGTGAGGCCATGGCCACCGCCCCCGCGATCCGAGTCGAAGCCGCATCCGCGCACCCCGAATGGCAGTACCTCGAGCTTATGCGCCGCATCTGGGAGGCGGGTGACGAGCGTGTCGATCGCACCGGGGTGGGAACGCGATCGGTATTCGGGGCGACGCTGCGGTTCGATCTGGCGGACGGGCTGGTGCCGCTTCTGACCACCAAGCGAGTCTATTGGAAGACCGCGACGCGCGAGTTTCTGTGGTTCCTGACCGGCGATACCAACATCCGGTCGCTATGCACGCAGGGCGTGGAAATCTGGACCGACTGGCCGCTGGATCGCTATCGCAAGGCGACCGGCAGCGACATTTCGCGCGCCGATTTCTCGCGGCGGATCGTCGAGGACGCCGCGTTCGCCGCCCAATGGGGTGATCTCGGGCCGGTCTACGGCAAGCAATGGGTCGATTGGGCGACTTACGAGCCGGTGGGCGACGGCGTGTTTCGTCCGGGGCCGGGGATCAACCAGGTCGCCCAGGTGGTCGAAAGCCTGCGGACCAACCCTGGCAGCCGACGGCACATCGTCGAAGGCTGGAACGTTGCCGAACTCGAGGCGATGGCGCTGCCGCCATGCCACAAGACCTATCAGTTCCATGTCGCGGACGGAAAACTGAATGGCTTGCTCTACCAGCGCAGTTGCGATGTCGCGTTGGGGCTGCCGTTCAACCTGTGGAGTGCGGCGCTGTTCGTGCGGATGCTGGCGCAGCAGTGCGATCTGGAGCCGGGCGAGCTGGTATGGATGGGCGGCGACGTCCACCTCTATCTCAACCACGCCGCGCTGGTGGAGGAGCAGCTTTCACGCGCGCCGTCGGGTGAGCCTCGGCTCGCCATCGTGCGGCGTCCGGCCTCTATGTTCGACTATCGGATCGAGGATTTCGAGGTCTCCGGCTATCATCCCGCCGCGTCCATTTCCGCGCCGATCGCGGTCTAGGACGCTGGCGTTGACTCACTCACATGCGCGTAATAAAATGTCGCGCAGTTAAAACATTGCTTCTGCGGAACGTGAGCCCCTGGTGCGCCGTTCTGCAAGGCGGGAGAGATGGCATGCGAGGCGCGGCATGAGTGGCACCGGGCGGGACAACCTGCCGAAGCTCGCGCTCCACGTGCCCGAGCCCAAGTATCGGCCCGGCGATGTGGTCGACTATTCCGATCTCGCGATCAGCCGCGCCGGCGCACAGCCGCGTCCCGACGAGAACGCCGCCGCCAGCGACACCCATCCGCTGTGCCTCGATCTCATCCGCGTGCTCGGCGACGATCATCGCGCGACCGGGCCGTGGGACCCCAAGCTCGACGCGCAGACCTTGCGCCGGATGCTGCGGACGATGGCGCTGACCCGCGCCTTCGACGAGCGGATGTACCGCGGCCAGCGCCAGGGCAAGACCAGCTTCTACATGAAGTGCACCGGCGAGGAGGCGACATCGGTCGCTGCTTCGATGGCGCTGGCGAGCGACGACATGGTCTTCCCCAGCTATCGCCAGCAGGGCATCCTGATCGCGCGGGGCTATCCGTTGCTCGAGATGATCAACCAGATCTATTCGAACCGCGCCGACAAGCTCAAGGGCCGCCAGTTGCCGATCATGTATTGCAGCAAGGCGCACAGCTTTTTCACGATCAGTGGTAACCTCGCCACGCAACTCCCTCAGGCAACTGGCTTTGCTATGGCCAGCGCGATCAAGGGCGACAGCCGGATCGCCGCCGCCTGGGTGGGCGAGGGCAGCACCGCCGAGGGCGATTATCACGCCGCGCTCACCTTCGCCGCGGTCTACAACGCCCCGGTGATCTTCAACGTGGTGAACAACCAGTGGGCGATCAGCAGCTTCTCGGGCTTTGCCGGGGGTGAGCGCACGACCTTCGCCGCGCGCGCGATCGGCTATGGCATCGCCGGCCTCAGGGTCGACGGCAACGACGCGCTGGCCGTCTATGCGGCCGAGCAATGGGCGGCCAACCGCGCCCGCGCCAACCTGGGCCCGACGCTGATCGAGCACTTCACCTATCGCGCCGAGGGCCATTCGACTTCGGACGACCCCGGCCAGTACCGTTCGGCGCAGGAGCGAGAGGAGTGGCCGCTGGGCGACCCGATCAACCGGCTCAAGTGCCATCTGATCGAACTCGGCGAATGGTCCGAGGAGCAGCAGGAGGCGATGGACCGCGAGCATATCGACGCGGTCAAGGCGGCGACCAAGGAGGCCGAGAAGAACGGCATCCTCGGCCACGGCCTCCATCACCCGTTTCATACCATGTTCGAAGACGTGTTCGAGGAGCTGCCCTGGCATCTCGAGGAGCAGGCTGCGCAGGCGATCCGCGAGCGGGCGATCAAGTGGCCGGAGCCCTCGTCTAAAGGGGCGGCCGTATGACCATGCTCGAGGAAGCCCCCGTCAGCCTCGCCGACGCGCCCGTGCGCCGCCTCAACATGATCGAGGCGATCAACGACGCGCTCGACATCATGCTCAGCCACGATCCCAACGTGGTGATCATGGGCGAGGACGTCGGCTATTTCGGCGGGGTGTTCCGCGCGACCGCGGGCCTGCAGAAGAAGCACGGCAGGAACCGCGTGTTCGACACCCCGATCAGCGAATGCGGGATCATCGGCGCCGCGGTCGGCATGGGCGCCTACGGCCTGCGTCCGGTGCCCGAGATCCAGTTCGCCGACTACATCTATCCCGGGCTCGACCAGTTGATCAGCGAGGCGGCGCGGCTGCGCTATCGCTCGGCGGGCGAGTTCATCGCGCCGATGACCGTGCGCAGCCCGTTCGGCGGGGGCATCTTCGGCGGCCAGACGCACAGCCAGAGCCCAGAGGCGCTGTTCACCCACGTTGCGGGCCTGAAGACCGTCATCCCCAGCACGCCGCACGACGCCAAGGGCCTGCTGATCGCGGCGATCGAGGACAACGATCCGGTGATCTTCTTCGAGCCCAAGCGGATCTACAACGGCCCGTTCAACGGCTTTTACGACAAGCCGGTCGAACCGTGGGCGAAGCACCCCGACAGCGCGGTGCCCGAGGGGTATTACTCGATACCCCTGGGCAAGGCCCGGATCGTGCGAAGCGGCGAGGCCTTCACCGTGCTTGCCTATGGGACGATGGTCCACGTCGCCGAGGCGGTGTGCCGCGAGAAGGGCGTCGACGCCGAGATCATCGACTTGCGCACGCTCGTCCCGCTCGACATCGAGGCGATCGAGGCTTCGGTCGCCAAGACCGGGCGCTGCCTGATCGTCCACGAGGCGACGCGCACCAGCGGCTTCGGCGCCGAACTCTCCGCGCTCGTCCAGGAGCGCTGCTTCTATCATCTCGAAGCCCCGATCGAACGCGTCACCGGGTTCGACACGCCCTATCCGCACAGCCTCGAATGGGCCTATTTCCCCGGTCCCGTCCGCATCGGCGAGGCGATCGACAAATTGCTGAAAGCCTGAGCCATGGGTAGATACACGTTTCGCCTGCCCGACATCGGTGAGGGCATCGCCGAGGCCGAGATCGTCGCCTGGCACGTCAAGGTCGGCGATCGGATCGAGGAAGACGCGCGCGTCGCCGACATGATGACCGACAAGGCCACGGTCGAGATGGAAAGTCCGGTCTCGGGCACCGTGGTCGAAGTGGCGGGCGAGGTCGGCGACGTGATCCCGATCGGTTCGGCGCTGGTTGTGATCGAGATCGAGGGTGAGGGCGCTGAGGATACGCCAGCCGAGGCGGTGGCCGAGCGGATCGAGGCGGAAACGCCTGCGCCGGCTTCACCACCACCACCACCACCACCACCACCACCACCACCGCCCCCGGTCGTGTCGAGCGAAGTCGCGACACCGCGCGTCACGCCAGCGCCAGAACCCAAACCGCAGCCCGAAACGCAACGCGTCTCGACTTCGCTCGATACGAGCGGGAAGGGGGCAAGGTCTTGGCCTCCCCCGCGGTCCGCGCCCGCGCGCAGGAGCTCGGCGTCAGCCTCTCCGAAGTCCGCCCCGCCGAGGACGGCCGCGTGCGCCATGCCGATCTCGACGCGTTCCTGTCCTACAACGCCGGCGGCGGGTTCCGCGCCGCCGGAACCAGGGGCCAGGACCAGCAGGTCAAGGTCATCGGCCTGCGCCGCCGCATCGCCGAGAACATGGCAGCCTCGAAGCGCAATATCCCGCACTTCTCCTATGTCGAGGAGTGCGACGTCACCGCGCTGGAAGTCATGCGCGCCCAGCTCAATTCGGGGCGCGGCGGCGCTGACGATTCTCGGCCAAAGCTCACCATGCTGCCACTGCTGATCGCCGCGATCTGCCGCACGCTGCCCGATTTTCCCATGCTCAACGCCCGCTACGACGACGAGGCGGGGGTGGTGACCCGCCATGGCGCGGTCCACCTGGGGATGGCGACGCAGACCGACGCGGGCCTGATGGTGCCGGTGATCCGCGACGCCCAGGACAAGAACATCTGGCAACTCGCGCGCGAGATCGTCCGGCTTGCCCAGGCGGCGCGCGACGGCACCGCCAAGAGCGACGAGCTGTCGGGCTCGACGCTGACCGTCACCTCGCTCGGCCCGCTCGGCGGCGTGGCCACCACCCCGGTCATCAACCGCCCGGAGGTGGCGATCATCGGCCCCAACCGGATCGTCGAACGCCCGATGTTCGTTCCAGACGGCATGGGCGGCGAGCGGATCGAAAAGCGCAAGCTGATGAACATCTCGATCAGCTGCGACCACCGCGTGGTCGATGGCTGGGACGCGGCCAGCTTCGTCCAGGCGCTCAAGCGGCTGATCGAGACGCCGGTGCTGCTGCTGAGCGACTGAAGGGCGCACGGCGACAGGAGGAGGATACGCGTGTCCGATGCCGAGGCCCAGCTCGCCGAAGTCCAACTTGACGGTTTCATCGCCAAGTTCGACCCTGCCAACCAGGCTTTGATCCGCGACGTCCGCGCCGCGCTGAAATCGCGTTTCCCGACGGGCTTCGAGCTTGTCTGGGACAACTACAACTTCCTGGTCATCGCCACTTGCACGAGCGAGCGGCCTTCGGACGCGATCGTTTCGCTGGCGGCGGGCGCAAACGGGGTCGGGCTTTCATTCTATCGCGGTGCCGAGCTCGACGATCCCGCAGGCGTGCTGCTGGGCGAGGGCGTCCAGAACCGCTTCATCCGCCTGCCCGATGCCTCGGTCCTTGCCCGTCCGGAAGTCGCCGCGCTGATCGACCAGGCTGCCGAGAAAACACGCATACCCTTGCCCGCAAACGGGACGGGCAAGCTGATAATCCGCTCTATTTCGGCAAAGCAGCGCCCGCGCCGCTATGATCAGGGAGCACGACGATGACCACCGATCCCCGCATCGACGCCTATATCGCCAAGGCCGCGCCGTTCGCCCAGCCGATCCTGAAGCATCTGCGCGCGCTTGTCGCCCAGGCGCTTCCCAACGCCGAAGAGACCATAAAATGGTCGATGCCGCACTGGACGTCGGGCGGCAAGAACGTGGTCGGAATGGCGGCGTTCAAGGCGCACTGCGCGTTCGTCATCCACGGCGACGGCCGCCAGGGTGACGCGATGGGCCAATACGGCAAGATCTCGACGTTGGCCGATCTGCCCGCCGAAGCGGACCTGATCGCCAAGCTCCACGACGCGCGCGATCGCCTGGCGGCGGGACAGCCCAAGAAGGCCAAGGCGCCGCCCAAGCCGGAGATTCCGATGCCGGACGATTTCGGACGGGCGCTCGCGGGCGAGGGTGCGGCGAGCGCCAACTTCGCAGGCTTCGCGCCGTCGCAGCGCCGCGACTATCTCGAGTGGATCACCACCGCCAAGGCCGAGGCGACGCGCGCCAAGCGGATCGCTCAGGCGGTGGAATGGATCGCCGAAGGCAAGAAGCGCAACTGGAAGTACGAGAATTGCTGAAACACAAGCCCTCTCCCGTTGACCCTTCGGGTCAGCTTCGCTTCCAGGGGAGAGGGGGCTGCGAGCGACCTGCCCCTCTCAACTTCGGCTCGTTCGCTACGCGCCCAAGCCTGCGTGTTTCTCCCCTCACGTGGAGAGAGCTGGCCTAGCGGACGATGCCGCTCCAGGTCAGGCGGCCGCTGCCCGCCAGCGCGAGCTGCGGGGGCACGTTCCAGCGGATATGGGTGACGTCCTGCGGCGTGGCGTAGCGCCACACCGAACCGTCCTTGACGCGGAGCGTGTCCAGCTTGCCCCAACTGCGTCCGCCATCGACCGAGACGTCCTCGGTCCCCTGTGCGCTGCGCTCATAGGCGATCGTGCGGGGCAGGGGATTGGTGATGGTCAGGCGTTCGCCACGGCCCTGAGGGGCGCTCCACGAGACGACGTAGACTAGCCGGTCGCCGCGACGCAATGTGCGCGCCGGTTCGAGAACGCGAGCGCTCTCGCCTTTGCCGGTGGCGACTTCCCGCTCGACGTAGACGCTGTTGGCAACAGTCACCGGCGCAGCCTGCGCCGGCATCGTGCCCACAAGGATTGCCGCCATCGTGGCGAACTGGAATTTCATGCCGGTATGCCCCCGAACCCGTCCTGTGCGGGGTTGTTGCAGGCAAAGCCGAAGGAATGGTTAAGATCGCCGGCGGAAAGCGCGCCGCCGGCCCTGGCAACGTCTTGAAAGGCTAGGAAAAGCGGGGTTAACGCGAGGGATCGGCAAGGCCTGGAAACGCCCGGGCATCGCGGTTGACACCATCCCGGACGTGCCCTAGTGGCGCTGCTCCCAAGCACGCGCGGGTGTAGCTCAGTTGGTTAGAGCGCCGGCCTGTCACGCCGGAGGTCGCGGGTTCAAGTCCCGTCACTCGCGCCATTTACCGCTTGGAACGGCTTCCGATTTCTAGCGGAACCGCCCCGTCTCCATCCACTGCAGGAAGCGCCCCAGGGGCAGGATCCAGATCGTTCCGGCGATCAGATAGACCACCATCTGGGCCAGGACCGGCCACCGGCCGACCGGCGCGAGCACGGTTACCGCGACGATCGCATAGACGGCCAGCGCGGCCAGCATCGCCAGGATGCCGAAAGGCTTGCGCCAGCTCGGCTTCATGCCGCCAGCGCCCGGTCGAACGGACCGATCAGCCGCGTCGGGGTGACGATAGCGGCCAGAGGGCGGTCGTGCGGTTCGAGCGGCAGGGCGGGCACCTCCTGGCAATCCCAGGCCAGCCCGATCGCCAGCGCGTCGGGATGCGTCTCGAGCCAGCGATCGTAGTGTCCCGCGCCCATGCCCAGCCGCGCGCCGTCGCCGGTGAAGCCGACCAGGGGCACGAACACGACATCGGGAACGACCGGCGAGCCAGCGGCGGGCTGACGGACGCGCCACGGACCCGCCTCGAGGTTTTCGTCGAGGAACGGATTATCCCAGCCGCGAAACGCCATCGGACTCGCGCGGTCGGCGAACCAGGGCAGGGCAACCGTGTGCCCGTTCTCGAAAAACCAGCGGGCGTAACCGCTTGCCGGGGCTTCCTCGGGCGTTTCGGAATAAACCCCGATGACCGCGCCGGAAGGGATCAGCGCCTCGACCGGGCGCGGGGGGCGGCGGAACAGCAAGCCCCGCACCGCGTCTGGCAGGCCCGCGACATGCTCGCGCCGCGCCGCCCTCAGCCGGGCGCGCAAGGCCGCTTTGTCATCCATGCTGCGACCTCGTTGACCGATGGGTGACGGAACCACCATGGGCCGTTGCCGTGAAATCCTCTGACGCGTTCACGTCAGGTGGGAGCCATGTGTGCCAAACCTCGATGCGAAACCGCGGCCAGACCAGGGACAGCCCCCAATGGATTGCTTATAGCCTCAGGGATATCTGTCGGTTCGTACCGGGCAGTCCCGTCAGCCGCCAATGTAGGCCTAGCGGGCGGCAGCCTCAAGGGACGCGGCGAGATTTTCGATCCGGCGGGCCGCGGCGTCGATCCCGTCGGCGATCCTGGCCAGCGCCGGGCCGTTGTCGGGAGGGGCGGGCGCGCCGCCGCGCACCGTCATCTCGTGGATCTCGTCGGCCAGAAGCAGCGCCGCGAACAGCAGCATCCTGCTCTCGCTTTGCCCGGCGGCACCGCCCATCGCACGCAGCTTTTCGTCGATCCGGCGGCCGAGCATGGCGACGTGCTCTTCCTCGCCATCGGCCGAAGCGACGCTGTACTGGCGGCCGCCGATTTCCAGGCTGACGTTGCTCATTGCGGCATCCCGGTGAGGATTTCGTCGAGCTTGCGCAGCGAGCTGGCGACGCTCTGCTTGAGCTGGTCGTGGCGGTCGCGCAGCCCGTCATATTCCGCCGCATCGACCGAGCGGCCGTTGGGGAGCGCCTGCGCGGCGGATTCGGCGCGGGCGAGTGCCTTGTCGAGGCGGGCCAGCGCCTGATCGATCTTGCTGGTATCCATTGCCCGCAGAGCTAGCACAATCGGCGGGCGCGACAACCACCGCGCTGACGTCATGACGCTCTCCTGGCGCGGTTCGTGGCACGCGACTGTGGGAAACCCACAGCCTTGCGTCCCTTGACGCGCCCGGACCCCTTGCCCAAAGGGATCGCCCGAATCGTCCCCAAGTCGACTGCGACGGCCGGGCGTCCCCGCAGCAAGGCGAGCCTTCGCGATGACCATCGATCCGACCCGGCTCGCCCCCATGGCCAACGCTATCCGCGCCCTTGCGATGGACGCGGTCCAGGCCGCCAATTCGGGCCATCCGGGCATGCCGATGGGGATGGCCGACGTCGCAACGGTCCTGTGGACAAAATATCTGCGGCACGACCCCGCCGACCCCGCCTGGCCTGATCGCGACCGCTTCGTGCTCTCGGCCGGGCACGGCTCGATGCTGCTTTACGCGCTGCTCCACCTCACCGGCTATGCCCGCCCGACGATCGAGGACATTCGCAACTTCCGCCAGCTCGGCAGCCCGTGCGCGGGGCATCCCGAAAACTTCGAGCTGGCCGGGGTCGAGTGCACGACCGGGCCGCTGGGGCAGGGCCTGGCGATGGCGGTGGGCATGGCGATCGCGGAGCGCCACCTCAACGCCACCTTCGGCGCCGAGGTGGTCGACCACCGCACCTGGGTGATCGCGGGCGACGGTTGCCTGATGGAAGGCATCAACCACGAGGCGATCGGGCTCGCCGGGCATCTCAAGCTCGGCCGGCTCAACGTGCTGTGGGACGACAACCGCATCACCATCGACGGGCCGACCTCGCTTTCGACCAGCGAGGACATTCCCGCGCGCTACCGGGCCAGCGGCTGGCATGTCGTCGCCTGCGACGGCCACGACTTCGCCGACATCGCCCGCGCCATCGACAAGGCGCTGGCCGACCCGCGCCCCTCGCTGATCGCCTGCCACACCATCATCGGCAAGGGCGCGCCCAACAAGCAGGGCAGCCACGACGTCCATGGCGCTCCCCTGGGCGCCGAGGAGATCGCCGCGGCACGCGAAGCGCTGGGGTGGACCTCGCCGCCGTTCGAGATTCCGGCCGGCATCGCCGCGGATTGGCGCGATGCGGGAGCGGTGGGACGCGACAGGAACGCCGAATGGCGTGCAAGGCTCGCCGCTTCGGACAATGAAGCAGCAGTAATCGCGCAACTGGGGGGCAATTGCCGCCTTTGACGGGCTTTGCCGACTACCTGACCAGGATCGCCGCCGACCAACCTACCATCGCCACGCGCAAGGCGAGCGAGAACGCGCTCCAGGTCCTCACCGCCGATGTGCCCGCGATGCTGGGCGGATCGGCTGATTTGACGGGCTCGAACAACACCAAAACATCCTCGACCAAGCCTTTGAATTCCGATGATTATTCGGGCCGCTACGTCTATTACGGGATCCGCGAGTTCGGGATGGCGGCCGCGATGAACGGGATGGCTCTGCACGGCGGGGTGATCCCCTATGGCGGCACCTTCCTGGTGTTCAGCGACTATTGCCGCAACGCCATCCGCATGTCCGCCCTCCAACGCGCCCGAGTGGTCTACGTGATGACCCACGACAGCATCGGCCTGGGCGAAGACGGCCCGACGCACCAGCCTATCGAGCACATCGCCTCGCTGCGCGCGATGCCCGGACTGACCGTTTTCCGACCCGCCGACGCGCTCGAAACCGCCGAGTGCTGGCAGTTGGCGCTGGAGAACGCGACCGGGCCGTCGCTGTTGGCCCTGACCCGGCAAAACCTGCCTGCGCAGCGCCGCGATGCGCGCGAAAACCTAAGCGCCAAAGGGGCTTACCGGCTGGTTTCGGCGATGGCGCCGCGCCGCGCGATCCTGATCGCCACCGGCTCGGAGGTTTCGCTGGCGGTCGATGTCGCCGCCGCGCTCGAGGCGCGGGGGATCGGCGCGGACGTCGTCTCGATGCCCTCGTGGGAGGTCTTCGAAGCCCAGGATGCGGCCTATCGCGATGGTCTCCTCCCGTCCGATACGCTGCGCGTCTCGATCGAGGCGGGCACCACCTTCGGCTGGGAACGCTACACGATGCCGCACGGCCTGCGTATCGGCATCGACCGCTACGGCGCCTCCGCCCCGGCCAAGGACCTCTTCGTCAAGTTCGGCTTCACGGTCGAGGCGATCGTACCGAAAATTCTTGCTAAACTAGGATCCTAGAAGGAGCTTCTCGCATGGCGACCAAGGTTGCGATCAATGGTTTCGGGCGGATCGGGCGCAACGTCGCGCGCGCCGTCCTGGAATGCACCGACCACGACCTCGAACTCGTTTCGGTCAACGATCTCGCCGACGCCAAGTCGAACGCGATGCTGTTCCAGCGCGATTCGGTCCACGGCAAATTCGCGGGGACAGTCGAAGTCGACGGCAACGATCTGATTATCAACGGCAAGCGCATCCACGTCACCGCCGAGCGCGATCCCGCCGCCCTGCCGCACGCCGCACACGGGGTCGACATCGCGCTGGAGTGCACCGGCTTCTTCACCGACCGCGCCTCCTGCGAAAAGCACCTGGCCGCCGGGGCGAAGCGCGTGCTGATTTCGGCGCCCGGCAAGAACGTTGATCTGACAGTGGTTTACGGCGTCAATCACGACAAGTTGACCGCCGCGCACACGATCGTCTCCAACGCCTCGTGCACCACCAACTGCCTCGCGCCGTTCGCCAAGGTGCTTAACGACGCGATCGGCATCGAGCGCGGGCTGATGACCACGATCCACGCCTACACCAACGACCAGAAGATCCTCGACCAGATCCATTCGGACATGCGCCGGGCGCGGGCGGCGGGGATGAGCATGATCCCGACCACCACCGGCGCCGCGCGCGCGGTCGGCGAGGTGCTGCCTGAGCTCAAGGGCAAACTCGACGGCTCTGCGATCCGCGTGCCAACGCCCAACGTCTCGGTCGTCGACCTGACCTTCACGCCCAAGCGCGACACCACCAAGGATGAGGTCAATCAACTGCTTAAGGCTGCATCCGAAGGTCCTCTCAAGGGCATTCTCGGCTATACCGACGAGCCGCTGGTTTCGATCGACTTCAACCACGACAGCCACAGTTCGACCATCGACAGCCTCGAAACTACGGTGATCGATGGCAAGCTCGTCCGCGTCCTCAGCTGGTACGACAACGAATGGGGCTTTTCCAACCGCATGGTCGATACCGCGGGGGTCATGGCGGGGCTGTTGTGAGCCGCTACAGCTCACTCGACTTTTTGCGAGATGAGCGGACCAGGTGATTGAATGACAAAGTTTAAGACCCTCGACGATCTTGGCGACGTCCGCGGCAAGGCCGTACTGGTCCGCGAGGATCTCAACGTGCCGATGGCCGATGGCCGGGTGACTGACGACACCCGCGTGCGCGCTGCGATGCCGACGGTGCTCGAGCTGGCGGATCGCGGTGCCAAAGTGCTGATTCTGGCGCATTTCGGACGGCCCAAGGGCACGGCGGACGAGCGGTATTCGCTGCGTCAGGTGGTCCCGGCGCTGTCCGCGGTGCTGGGGCGTCCGGTCAGTTTCGTCGCCGCCGGCGAGCAGCCGGATCTCGCTGACGGCCAGATCGCGGTGATCGAAAACACCCGTTTCGATCCGGGCGAGGAAGCCAACGATCCGGCGCTCATTCAAAAGCTCGCCAGCCTTGGCGACGTCTACGTCAACGATGCGTTTTCCGCCGCACATCGCGCCCATGCTTCGACCGAGGGGCTGGCGCACGTGCTGCCCGCCTATGCCGGGCGGGCGATGCAGGCGGAACTGGAGGCGCTGGAAAAGGCCCTGGGTCAGCCCGAGCATCCGGTTGCCGCGGTCGTCGGCGGGGCGAAGGTCTCGAGCAAGCTCGATGTGTTGCGCCATCTGGTCGGCAAGGTCGATCATCTGATCATCGGCGGGGGCATGGCCAACACTTTCCTCGCGGCGCGCGGAGTAAGCGTGGGTAAGTCGTTGTGCGAACACGATTTAACCGAAACCGCCGAACAGATCCTCACTGCCGCCGATGCAGCAGGATGCACCGTTCATCTGCCCTACGACGTGGTCGTCTCCCGCGAATTCGCGGCCAACCCGCCTTCGTTGCGCACCTGCAACGTCCACGAAGTCGCCGCCGACGAGATGATCCTCGACATCGGACCCGCCGCGGTCGAGGCGCTGGCGGACGTCCTCAAGACCTGCCGCACGCTCGTCTGGAACGGCCCGCTCGGCGCCTTCGAGACCCCGCCCTTCGATGCCGCCACCGTTGCGCTCGCGCGGACCGCGGCGGCGCTTACCGGCGAAGGCTCGCTGGTGTCGGTGGCGGGCGGTGGGGACACCGTTGCGGCGCTCAACCACGCCGGGGTGGCCGACCGGTTCAGCTACGTCTCGACCGCGGGCGGCGCGTTCCTCGAATGGATGGAAGGCAAGACCCTGCCGGGCGTCGCTGCGCTGGAAGCGGCCTCCCGATGAGCGAGGACCAAGCGGTATCGATCGACGACCGGCTCAAGCTCGTCACCGAGGGCGAGTTCGCGGGCTGGTCCACCTGGCACAGCGACGCCTTCGAGCAGCGCGCCGGACCGTTCTATGAGCGACATGACGCCGACGGCCGCGGGATCGCCGCCTTCCGCGCCGAACCGCGGCACATGAACGGCGGCGGTTTCATGCACGGCGGCTGCCTGATGACCTTTGCCGATTCCGCGATTTTCACCTTCGCGCGCGATGCCCTGGCGGGCGACCACGCTGTGACAGTCAATCTGTCGGGCGACTTCCTCGATTCCGCACGCGTGGGCGAGCTGATCGAGGCGACCGGCGAGGTCACGCGAGCCGGCGGCAAGACGATCTTCGTTCGGGGCATCGCCACCGCCGACGGCCGGCCTGTGCTCAGCTTCACCGCGATCATCAAGAAGGTCGGCAAGCGAGACTGAATCTCCGTAGACTAATACAAAGGAATACAATGCAATACGCAGAGATGCTTGAACGCGTTCGCAAGGGAAACGGGTTCATCGCCGCGCTCGATCAATCGGGCGGATCGACCCCCAAGGCTCTCGCGGGCTATGGCATCGAGGAAGGCGCCTGGTCCGACGATCACGGCATGTTCGCGCTGATCCACGCGATGCGCAGCCGAATCATCAAGTCGACATGCTTTACTGGCGAGAAGGTGCTCGGGGCGATCCTGTTCGAACGGACGATGGATGGAACGGTCGATGGCCGACCGGTTCCCGCCGCGCTGATCGAAAAGGGCGTCGTGCCGTTCATCAAGATCGACAAGGGGCTCGAGGACGAAGCCGACGGTGTCCAATTGATGAAACCCATGCCCGAACTCGACGCCTTGCTGGACAAGGCCAAGGCGTTGGGGGTGTTCGGGACCAAGGAGCGCTCGGTGATCAATTCGGCGAACCCCGCGGGGATCGCCGCGATCGTCGCGCAGCAGTTCGAAATCGGGCATCAGGTGCTGGCGAAGGGCATGATGCCGATCCTCGAACCCGAGATCGCCATCAAGAGCGCGACGCGGGCCGAATGCGACACGTTGATGAAGGCTGAAATACTCAAGCATCTCGAAAACTTGAGCGGCGAGATGCAAGTCATGCTCAAGCTCAGCCTGCCGGTGGTGCCGGGCACGTTCGACGCACTCGTCGACCATCCTAGGGTGCTCAAGGTCGTCGCGCTTTCGGGGGGATATTCCAGGCCCGAGGCCTGCGCCGAACTTGCGAAAAACCGTGGGATCATCGCCAGTTTCAGCCGCGCGCTACTCGAAGACCTGCGCCACCAGATGAGCGACGACGAGTTTTCGGGAGCACTCGCCGCGGCGATCGACGAGATTCACGCTGGCTCGACGCGGAAGGTAGGCGTAATCGCATAGTTCATGCGATCGACGCGCATTTTGGCGACGGTATGCGCGGCGACCGCGCTAGGTTCGTGCGGAGGCGGGGGAGGTTCCGTGGCCCCGCCGGTGGCGGTCGTCACGCCCGCCCCAACACCCTCTCCGCCGCCCTCTCCGACGCCGACACCCGGTCCGGCCTTGCTCGAGCGCGACGTGCTGCCCGCACAGACCGATCCGGCCATTACGCTGGCGCTGTCCGCTCATTTCGCGGTCCGACCGGCATCGGGCGTGACGCCAGCAGGAAGGCTGTTCGTAATGCTCCCCGGCACCGGAGCGATTCCGCGCTTCTATCGCGAGATCGTCCGCACCGGCGCGACGCGCGGCTATCATGGAATAGGCCTGACTTATCCCAACGACGTCTCGGTGGGCGATCGTTGCGCGGCCAGCGCGGATCCCGATTGCGCCGGCAAAGTTCGACGCGAGGTCGTCACGGGGGAGGACACCAGCACGCTGATCGCGATCCCGCGCGCCGAATCGATCGCGGGCCGGCTCGGCTCGCTGATCGGCTATCTCGAGCGGACCTATCCGGGCGAAGGCTGGGGTCAGTTCCTCGTCGGAGGCCAGCCCGACTGGTCGAAGATCGTCGTTGCCGGGCATTCGCAGGGTGGCGGCCACGCAGGGTACATGGCCAAGTTGTTCGCGCTCGAGCGATCGGTCATGTTCTCGGCGCCCGGCGATACCGGGCTGACCGCGGGATCGAACGCGACCTGGTATTCTCTACCCAACGTCACTCCGCTCTCGCGCCAATTCGGGTTCACACACACCGGCGACGAGTTGATTCCTTTCGGTTTCGTGCTGCTGAATTGGCGTGCGATCGGCATCGACCAGTTTGGCGGCGCGGTCTCGGTCGATGGAGCGGCTGCACCATTCGGGGGTTCGCACCAGCTTTCGACGAGCGTGCCCCCCAATCCAGCGGCTCTGGGTCTGGTCTTCGCGCCGCAGCACGCCTCGCCGGCTGTCGATGCGGCGACGCCGCTGACCCTGGCCGGGGATCTGCTGTACCGCCCGGTCTGGACCTATCTGGCGTTTCCTTGACGGCTTAAACGCCGCCGTCGAAGCGGAAGCCGAAGCGATACTGGCTCGGCGCGAAGATCGCGTCGGTTCGGCGCGGTGGCTGGACATCGGCAAGGGTCAGGGTGCCATCGGCGACCGCGAGCGGCTTGCCCGAGACGATTTCGCGGGTCGCAGTGCCCGCGCCGGTGGCGATGCGCACGGACAGGCGCACTTCGCCCGCCCAGACGCATTGGACGTTCATCGGGCAACGGCTGTCGGCGAGCACCTTCAGTGGCGTCACTCGCGGCCCGCCGACGTTCACGGTCTGGCCAAACCGGGCGTAGGTCAGGCCGTTGCCGTTGTGGGGATCGACCGGAACGGTGGCGCACGAAGCCAGCGCCAGCGGAGCGAGCAGAAGCAGGGCGTTTCTCATAGCCACGACAATCGCATCAGGTGGTGAACGGTTCCGGAATGCTTGGCTCAGCCCTGCGACAACGATAGGGGGCGGGCATGCCCGAACCCTCCTGCCAGCTTTACCTGATTTCACCGCCTGACGTGTCTGGCGGCTTTGCCGATCGCTTGACGCGAGCGCTGGACGCCGGGCCGGTCGCGGCGTTCCAGTTCCGGGTCAAGCGCGTGGACGAACACGAGGCGGCCAAACTGGCTGAGCCGCTCCAACGGATTTGCGCAGACGCCGGTTGCGCGTTCATCGTCAACGACAGCATTGCGCTCGCGCGGCGGCTGGGCGCCGACGGGGTGCACCTGGGGCAACAGGATGGCTCGGTCGCCGAAGCGCGCGAGCGGCTCGGACGAGAGGCTCAGATCGGCGTGACGTGTCACGCCAGCCGCCATCTGGCGATGGAAGCGGGCGAGGCGGGGGCCGACTACGTCGCCTTCGGCGCGTTCTTCCCGAGCGAGACGAAGGTGAGCGAACACCGACCCGATCTCGAGCTGCTCGAATTCTGGTCGGCGGTGTTCGAGCTGCCTTGCGTCGCGATCGGCGGAATAACCCCCGCCAATTGTGCGCCGCTCGTCGCCGCGGGAGCCGATTTTCTCGCGGTCAGCCACGCCGTCTGGGGCGCCGACGAAGCAGCCGCCGTTGCTGCGTTTCATCGGGCGATCGCCGAGGTCTCAAGCCTCTCCTGAAGTCTCTGCGGACCCAAGCGCGCACTCGGTCGTTAACCCACGATACGGTTCGCCAGCTTTGGGATCATCCATGCGCAAAATTTTATTCGCTTCGCCTTTCGCCCTCGCGGTGGCCGCCTGCGGACTCAACGGAACCGATCATGCGGATAAGCAATCCGACGCGAAATCCGCCACATCGCAGGCAACTTCTCAAGCGGCTGCGGAAGATCCGCTGCTTAGCCACGATCCCACCGGCAACGCGCCGCTCGATCCTGTGCTCGCCGATGACAAGCCGCGTCCGGAAATGCAGGCGCAAGTCGTGCTCGACCGGTTGGGGTTTACCCCGGGCGTGGTCGACGGGGCGATCGGCATGTCGACGCACAATGCGCTGAGGGGCTTTCAGCTGGCCAACGACCTCGAGGATACGGGAGAACTGGACGACGCGACGAGACGAGCGCTCGGGCAATGGTCGAATATCCCGGCCACACGCGTCGTGACGATCCCATCTGAATTCGCCGCGGGTCCGTTTTTCGTGATCCCGAAAGACCCTCAGGACGAAGCCAAGATGTCGGTCCTCGGGTATGAGTCGCTCGACGAAAAGCTCGCCGAGCGGTTTCACACCACCGTCGCGGTGTTGAAGGAGCTTAATGCAAACGCGGCGCCGATGCCGAGCACGTCACCGACGCCAACCCCGACTCCAAGCGAAACCGCGAGCGGGGCGACGTTCACCCCGCAGCCGGGTCCGCCATCGTACTTCCATGCCGGACAGCAGATCCGGGTGCCCAATGTGGGCGCAGACCGGATCGATCCGGGCCTGGTCACCGACTCGGCTTGGCTGGCGACCTTGCAGATGCTCGGGGTAGGAACGGTTCAGCCCAAGGCGGACAAGATTGTCGTCGACAAATCGGCGGGCACGCTGTTCGCCTACGATTCCGCCGGGAAGCTGGTTGCGGCATTCACCGCGACGATGGGCTCGACCCACGATCCGCTGCCGCTGGGCGACTGGAAAATCCTGGGGGTCAGCAAGAACCCGCCGTTTCACTACAACCCCGCATTGTTCTGGGATGCGAAGGCTGGCGACGAGAAGGCGAAGCTACCGCCAGGACCCAACGGGCCCGTCGGCGTCGCCTGGATCGACCTGTCGAAAGAACATTACGGCATCCATGGCACACCTCATCCCGAAACGATTGGTCGTGCCGAAAGCCATGGCTGCGTCCGCCTGACCAATTGGGACGTCGCGCGACTTTCCCAGATGGTCTCGGGATCGACCAAGGTCAGCTTCGTGGCCTGACCATGAGCGATTGGCGCCGCACCGCGAAAATCATTTCGACAACCTTTTTGGTCACCTCTGCCGGGTGGCTGATCGGTGGAGCGATCCTGTTTGCTGGACTGCGTCACGCGGATAACCGCGCCGAGCCATTGCCTGTTGCCAACGCGGGATCCGCGTCCACCGCCAAGCTCGCCCCGGCGGTAGTCGCTACAGTAGAGGTTCCGCGCTTGCTAATCCCCGTCGCCGGGGTGAGCAGGGCGCAACTCGTGGATACCTTTACCCAATCGCGCGAAGGTGGAGCGCGCGCCCACAACGCCATCGACATCCTGGCACCACGGGGAACGCCGGTGATCGCGGCGGCGGCCGGTACGGTTGAGAAGCTGTTCGTCTCGGGGCGGGGTGGCAATACAATCTACGTCCGCTCGCCCCCGCGAACCCTTATTTACTACTATGCCCACCTCGACGCTTATGCGCCCGGCCTGGCCGAGGGTCAGACAGTGACCCAGGGACAGGTGCTCGGCACGGTGGGATCGACCGGCGACGCCAGCCCGGACGCGCCGCATCTGCATTTCGAGATACAACAGACCGGGGCCGCGGGGGGCTGGTGGCAGCACACCGCATCGCTCAACCCCTATCCCTACTTGAGGCGGCAGTAGGACCAGCGGCCCGATCAGTGCTTGTCGGAATTGCGGCTCAGGATGCAGCGGGTGGGGCCGGGCAATCCATCGGGACCGATCACGCGCAGAAAGCTATCGCGAACTCGGACCAGTCTGGTTCCAGCCAAGGGCCCGGAGGTCAGCTCCGCTATATCGCCAGTGAGCAGATACGTGCCCCGCGTACCGTCGATGGCGACATAGCGGGACGCGGTGGTGATCGCGAAACTCGCGGCGGCATCGGTGACGGGCGCTTGCGTTGCGTCCGAACCGGGACGTTCGCAGACGTATCGTCCCAGCGTCAGCGTCGCCAGCCGTCCTGGTCCCGCAGCGAGCGGGGCTGCAACGCACAACGTGGCGGCAAGGATCACGATACGGCGAAGCACGCGGCCAACTCCTTCAACATGCTGATTTCGTGCGGATGATCCTCCACCGCTACGCGCACAGGCCTAACACTGCCTGAACCGCTTCGCCACCCTGCTTGCCCCGCCGCACCCGCTCGGCTAGGGGCTGCGCCCGACCGCACCTTCCGAACAAGGCTCTTTCCACCATGAAGATCTCCGGCGTGGACATCCGTCCCGGCAACATTCTCGAATATGAAAAGGGCATCTGGAAGGTCGCCAAGACGCAGCACACCCAGCCGGGCAAGGGCGGGGCGTTCATGCAGGTCGAGATGAAGAACCTGATCGATGGGCGCAAGACCAACGTACGCTTTCGCAGCCAGGACACCGTCGAGCGTGTCCGGCTGGATACCAAGGACTTCCAGTACCTCTATGCCGAGGGCGAAAGCCTGGTGTTCATGGACAAGGACACTTACGATCAGATCCAGCTTCCATCCGACCTTTTGGGCGATGCCGCGGCGTTCCTTCAGGACGGCATGGAAGTGAGCCTCGAGATGTGGGAAGATCGCCCGATCTCGGTCCAGTTGCCCGATCAGGTCGAGGCGACGATCGTCGAGGCCGACGCGGTGGTCAAAGGCCAGACCGCGAGCTCCAGCTTCAAGCCTGCGCTGCTCGATAACGGCGTGCGGGTGATGGTCCCCCCGCACATCGGCAGCGGCACGCGGATCGTCGTCGATGTCTATGAGCGGACTTACGTCGGCAAGGTGAGCTAGACTCACCATGGCGGTTGTTTCAGGTCTGATCAGGGTGATGGAAAAGGCGGCACGCAAGGCGGGCCAGCGCCTGCGCCGCGATTTCGGCGAGGTCGAGCATCTCCAGGTCAGCCGCAAAGGGCCCTCCGATTTCGTTTCGAAGGCCGATCAGGCCTCCGAGCGCACAATCTACGACGAATTGCGCCAGGCTCGCCCCGACTGGGGCTTTTTGCTGGAGGAGGCGGGAGAAATCCACGGTGCGCCCGGCAAGCCGCGTTGGGTGGTCGATCCGCTCGACGGCACCAGCAACTTTCTCCACGGGATGCCGCACTTCGCGATCTCGATCGCGGCGCAGGAGGCCAAGCCCGATGGCTCGGGCTGGGGCGATGTGATCGCCGGGTTGGTCTATCAGCCGATCACCGACGAGAGCTTCTGGGCCGAGAAGACCCGCGGGGCCTGGCTCCAGGACAAGCGTTTGCGCGTCTCGGCGCGACGGCGGATCGACGAGGCTCTGGTCGCCACGGGCATCCCCTATGGCGGGCACGGCAACTTCGCCCACTGGACCGCGGTCGCCAACGCGATCGGACCGCAGGTTGCAGGCATTCGGCGCTTCGGGGCGGCCTCGCTCGATCTCGCGTGGGTCGCCGCCGGCCGCTACGACGGGTTTTGGGAAGAAGACCTTGCGCCGTGGGATACGGCCGCGGGCTGCCTGCTGGTGCGCGAAGCGGGCGGTTTCGTCACCGATTTCCGCGGCCGCTCGCAGCCGATCTGCGACTCGGAGGTGCTCGCGGGCAACGACGCGCTGCATTCCAAGCTGCACAAGGTACTGGTCGGCGCGCTCAAACCGGCGGCTTGACGTTGCGCCTTGATGGAATTGGGGGCCGCGTTTAAGGCCGCCCCCGCGCTCAGGGGCCCCTGTGGCGGAATGGTAGACGCGAACGACTCAAAATCGTTTGTCGAGAGACGTGCCCGTTCGAGTCGGGCCAGGGGCACCAACACCTTGAAGTGCAAGCCGACGTTCGCGCGCCCGGCGTCGGGGACAAGCCGTGGGAGGCTGCGAACAAGTTTACGGCCGCCAGGGGCTGTTACCCCTGACGGCCGCGTTTCTCCCTCCCCAGGAGCTGGTTCGGCTGTCCTTCAGGCGGTTTTCCGCTCTCTCCCCGCAGTTTCTAGGCTGCGAACTGGTTCATCGTGTTGTGCGCGCCGCCCGCCTTGAGCGCAGCTTCGCCGGCGAAGTAGTCTTTGTGATCGTCCCCGATGTCGCTGCCGCTCATGTTCTGATGACGAACGCAGGCGATACCCTGGCGGATTTCCTCGCGCTGAACGTTTTTGACGTAGCCCAGCATTCCGGCCTCGCCGAAATACTCGCGTGCGAGGTTGTCGGTGCTGAGCGCCGCGGTGTGATACGTCGGCAGAGTGATCAGGTGATGGAAGATGCCCGCCCGCTTGGCCGCGTCGCGCTGGAAGGTGCGAATACGGTTGTCGGCTTCCACTGCCAATTCATCTTGATCGTACTCAGCGCTCATGAGCTTCGCGCGATCATAGCCCGCCATATTCTGACCTTCCGCAAGCCAGGCATCGTACACCTGCTGGCGGAAATTGAGGGTCCAGTTGAAGCTTGGCGAATTATTATAAGCTAGCTTGGCGTTGGGCACGACCTCACGGATGCGATCCACCATACCGGCGATCTGCTCGATGTGCGGCTTTTCGGTCTCGATCCAGATCAGGTCCGCGCCATTCTGCAGGCTGGTGATGCAATCGAGCACGCAGCGGTCCTCGCCGGTGCCGGGGCGGAACTGGTAGAGATTGCTCGGCAAGCGCTTGGGCCGAAGCAGCTTGCCCCCGCGATTGATGATGACGTCGCCGTTGGCCTGAGCGATGTCGGCAATCTCGTCGCAATCGAGGAACGCGTTGTACTGGTCGCCGATGTCGCCCGGCTCCTTGGAGAACGCGATCTGCTTGGTCAGCCCCGCGCCAAGGCTGTCGGTCCGCGCCACGATGATCCCGTCGTCGACGCCAAGCTCGAGGAAGGCGTAGCGGCAGGCCCGGATCTTGGCGAGAAAGTCTTCGTGCGGGACGGTGACCTTGCCGTCTTGATGACCGCACTGCTTCTCGTCCGAGACCTGGTTCTCGATCTGGAGCGCGCAGGCACCGGCCTCGATCATCTTCTTGGCGAGAAGATAGGTCGCCTCGGCGTTGCCGAAACCGGCGTCGATATCGGCGATGATCGGAACGACGTGGGTTTCGTGGTTGTCGATCGCGTTCTGGATACGCGCCGCCTCGACTTCGTTGCCGCATTCGCGGGCCTTGTCGAGCTCGCGGAACAGCATGCCCAGTTCGCGGGCGTCGGCCTGGCGGAGGAACGTATAAATTTCCTCGATCAGCGCGGGAACGCTGGTCTTCTCGTGCATCGACTGGTCGGGCAGGGGGCCGAAATCGCTGCGCAGCGCGGCGATCATCCAGCCGGAGAGGTAGATGTAACGGCCCTTGGTGGTGCCGAAGTGCTTCTTGATCGAGATCATCTTTTGCTGGGCGATGAAGCCGTGCCAGCAGCCGAGGGACTGGGTGTATGCGGCGGGATCGGCGTCGTAGGCCGCCATGTCGGCGCGCATGATCCCGGCGGTGTAGCGGGCGATGTCGAGACCGGTACGAAAGCGGTTCTGGGCGCGCATCCGGGCGACGGATTCGGCGCCGATCCCGTCCCAGGTGCCGTTGTGGCGCCGGATCAGATCGTCGGTCTGCGCGATGTCTTGCGAATAGGTCATGGTACCCTCGAAAAAGCTGTCGCTCGGGCAGTAGCACTGTCTCCGAAGGGGGTGGTAATACATCTTACAAAAAGTTATGTGCTATTGCAGTAAAGCCGCGCATCGGGCGTGTGGTTTTGTATGAAAGTTTACACGAGTGGCCGAGCAATCCCTGTTCGCAGGACCGACCGTTCGCCGCATTCGCCGGCGGGAGGGAATGACCCAGGCGGCGATGGCGACCACGCTGGGCATTTCGTCCAGTTACCTCAACCTGATCGAGCGCAACCAACGACCGCTTTCCGCGCGACTGCTGCTGGCGATGGCCCAGCACTTCGACTTCGATCCGCGCTCGCTGGGCAGCCACGAGGAAGCCGGCGGAGTCGATGGCTTGCGCCGCCGCCTGACCGATACGCTGTTCGACGATCTCGCGATCGATCGCGACGAAGTCGTCGAGTGGCTCAACGCCGCGCCCCAAGCGGCGGTTGCGTTCGCGCGGCTCTATGATCGCGCCGGATCCTCGCGCGAGGGCGAAGCGCGGGATTCCAGGCTGCTCGCGCGCCGCGAGATCGAGCGTTGGCGCAACCACTTTGCCGATCTCGACGCCGCGGCCGAAGAACTGGCCGACGAACTGCGCCTTTCCGAGGGCGAGATCGGCGCCGCGATGGCCGAGCGCTTGCGCCGCCGCCACCAGCTCTCCCTGCGCATCCTACCCGCCAGCGTCATGCCCGATCACCTCAGGCGGCTCGATCTGCATGCGCGCCAGCTCCAGTTGGCCGAGATGCTCGACCCGGCCTCGCGAACGTTCCAGATCGCGGTGCAGCTCGCCCAGCTCGAGCAGCGCGACGCAGTCCGCGCCTTGGTCGATGGCGCCGGACTCGCCGATCGCGCGGCGCAGCGCCTGGTCCAGCGCCATCTCTTCGCCTACTTCGCCGCTGCACTGATCATGCCCTACGGCCGATTTCTGAGAGCTTGCGAGACGAGCGGCTACGACATCCCGCTGCTCCAGCGCCGCTTCGGGGTGGGGTTCGAGCAACTCGCCCATCGCCTCACGACGCTGCAGCGGGTCGGGCAGCGGGGGCTGCCTTTCTTCATGCTGCGGATCGACCGCGCCGGACAGATTTCCAAGCGTTTCGCCGGTGCGAGCGGGGCGGTGTTCTTCGAAAGCCCCGCGTCTTGCCCATTGTGGAGCGCCCACGCCGCGTTCGAGCGCGCCGGTCGGATGGTGGTCGAACAGGTCGCGCTGGAGGACGGCACGCGTTGGTTCTCGCTGGCCCGGACCGTCCAGGCGAGTGGGGCAAGCCGGGGCGGGCAGGCGGATTTCGTGGTCGTGCTGGGTCTGGAAGCGTCTTTGGCGGGGCAATTGGCGGCGGCGCGGGGCCAATCGCTGCGCGCAGAGGATGCCACCCCGATTGGACCGGGCTGCGCGCGGTGCCATCGCCCGGCGTGCATGCAACGCTCGTTGCCGCCGCTCGGCGCGTCCTTGCAGTTCGATGACCGCGCGCTGGGCCTGACCCCATTCGGATTCTCCGGTTAACCTTCGCTGCCGGAACCGCACAGGGCGGCGCGGCGTTGTCGGATCGCAAGCGGCTCTCGCGAGGGAGCGCAGAAGGGGACAAGACATGGCCGAAGAACGCATTACCGAGGTCGAAACACCCTCGGGTAACACCCATACCACGCACACCGTGGTCGAAAGCGGCGGGAGCGGCGGGTCGGGATGGCTGATCGCCATCGTCCTGATCCTGGCGGTGCTGGTCGGTGGTTATTTCCTGATGCAGAGCACGAATGCTTCGGCCAACAAGGATAACGCAATCGCCGGCGCAGCTCAGGATGTCGGCGATGCCGCCAACAAGGTGGGCGACGCCGCCCAGGATGCGGTCAAGAAGATCGACGACGGCAAGTAGGCCTTGGGACGCCACGACTGACGCTTTTTCTTACACCGCGCGGCAGCCCCGCGCGGTGTAAAATTTACCGACATTTTACCCCTCGCCCCTAGACCGGCCAAGTTCCGCGGATTGCCCGCGAGCCAAGCGAGGTCGAGACGGCGATGATCCGCCTTTTCAAACACTACGTCCCGCACGCAGTGCTGCTGCTCGGCATGGTCGACGTGGTGTTGCTGATGCTTTCCGGCGAGCTTGGCTGGGTCATTCGTGCGCGCCAGATCGAAATCGACCCCGGACACTTTTCTAGCCGCCTCGTCCAGCTCTTCAGTTTCGCGGCGCTGATCGAAATGGCGATGATTGCGGTCGGGGTCTACGGCCCCGACGCGCTGCGTTCGATGCGCTATGCCGCCGCGCGGCTGCTGGTCGCCGTGAGCCTCGGGATCATCGCGCTTTCGGCATTCTACTTCCTGGTCCCGGAGCGTTCGCTGTGGCGATCGAACCTGTTCTACGCGATGTTCATCGCCATCTGCCTGCTGTTCGCCAACCGGCTTCTGCTCGGCTCGCTGCTGGGGGCCGCGGCGTTCCGGCGCCGGGTGCTGGTCCTCGGCTCGGGCAACCGGGCCGAGCGCTTGCGCAAGCTGGGCGAGCGGCCCGAGGCCGGCTTCGCGATCGTCGGCTTCGTCGCGATGAGCGACCGGCGTCCGGTGGTCGAGGAGGCGATTCCGCGCGCGGTGCTCACCGACCTCACCCGCCACGTCGAGAACCTGGGAGTCAGCGAGGTCGTCCTGGCGCTCGAGGAGCGGCGCAACGCGCTGCCGCTCAAGGACCTGTTGCGGATCAAGACCGCCGGGGTTCACGTCAACGATTACTCGTCGTTTCTCGAGCGCGAGACTGGACGGGTCGATCTTGACACCCTCAACCCCAGTTGGCTGATCTTCTCGGACGGGTTTTCGTCCGGACGAATGGTGTCGAGCGCGGCCAAGCGGGTGTTCGACATCGCCGCCAGTCTGCTGCTACTGCTGTTCACCGTGCCGGTCATCGCGCTGTTCGCGGCGCTGGTAAAGCTCGACAGCGAAGGCCCGGCGTTCTTCCGCCAGACCCGCATCGGGCTTTACGGGCAAAGCTTCGATCTGCTCAAGCTGCGCTCGATGCGGACCGACGCGGAGGCCGACGGCCAGGCCCAGTTCGCGCAGGCCAACGATCCACGTGTGACCCGCATTGGGCGCTTCATCCGGCGGGTGCGGATCGACGAGCTGCCCCAGGCCTGGAGCGTGCTGAAAGGCGAGATGAGCTTCGTCGGCCCGCGTCCCGAGCGGCCCGAATTCGTCGCCGGTCTCGAAGACAAGCTGACTTATTACGCGGAGCGCCACATGGTGAAGCCGGGAATCACCGGGTGGGCGCAGATCAATTATCCATACGGCGCCAATCTCGAGGATTCGCGACATAAGCTCGAATACGATCTCTACTACGCCAAGAACTACACGCCTTTCCTCGACCTCCTGATCATTCTCCAGACGCTACGCGTGGTGTTGTGGCACGAGGGTGCACGATGAGCTGGGTCGCGGCCGAATTCTGGTCGTCGCTGGCCGGGGCATTCGTATGCGCGGTTGCGGGGGCGTGGCTGTATCAGCGCGACGACGACCGGCCCGGGCGCGACGTGACCCTGGCGACGCTTGGCGCATCGGCGCTGTGGGGGGTCGTTACCTCGGCGATGGGGGGCGATAGCGCAGCGGCGGCCTTGGCGGAGACGGTCCGCAACCTCGCCTGGCTCGCGTTCCTGCATGGTCTGATTTCGCAAGGTGGACGCAGCCCGGGCATCGCCGGGGTGCGGCCGATGCTCGTCGTCCTGACTTGTGT